>JAJYMO010000094.1 GCA_021786845.1 Pseudomonadota bacterium
TGACTGACTGAAGGGCGCGCGCACCTGCCTTGTGCAGGATTACATCGCCATCACGGCTGATATTGAAGTCTGTCGCACACACCGAGCCATGTTCACACGTCACGCCAATGCCAGAAATAGTCCATCATGTGCAGCTGTGGCAGCGCTAACTTCCTCACGCCTGATCAAGCTGCTCACGCAGGCGCTTCAAGACGCCGGGCTCACCTCTCACACGGAAGAAAGCACCCTGATCATCTGCGCGTTCATCCAGTACCTTGCAGCTCGCGTAAATTTCACTGCGCAGTTGCTGTGCCGACCAGGGAAGGAAAAGTTCGTCCTCAACGAGATTCTGCTGGAAAAAATCAACGATCGTCTTGTGTAGCTTCGCGACCTCGTCCGGGCGGCGCGCACTCATTACGATGGAGGAAGGGTATTTGGCACTGAGCGCAGCTTCGCATTCAGCTTGTGCCACGGAGTCTCCGACATGGTCGATCTTGTTAAAGATGCGGATGCGCGGGATGTCCTGCGCGCCGATCTGGTCAAGCACCTCGTTGGTGACCTCGATCTGGCGTTCAAATCCCGGATCGCTCGCGTCAATGACGTGAAGCAGCAGCGATGCGTCAAGGGCCTCGTCGAGCGTTGATTTGAACGATGCGACGAGGCCGTGCGGCAGATTCTTGATGAACCCGACGGTGTCGCTGACGAGCACACGCGGCACGCTCTCGGGGTGAAGGGTGCGCACAGTGGTGTCGAGGGTGGCAAAGAGTTTATTGGCAACCAGTACCTCGCTGCCTGTGAGTGCCCGCATCAGGGTAGATTTGCCTGCGTTGGTGTAGCCGACGAGCGCCACAGAAGCGGGGCTTCGGCGTTCTTGCCGCCGTGCGCGCTGGGTCTGGCGTTCGGCGTCCATCGCGACGATCTCCAGTTGCAGTTCAGCTATCCGGTCACGGATCTTGCGCCGGTCCAGCTCAGTGTGCGACTCGCCCGCACCCCGACCGCCAACGCCGCTGCGTTGCCGGCCTTGCGGCCCCGCGAGTTTTGCCAGTTCGCGCAGGCGGGGCGCCATGTAACCGAGGCGCGCGATTTCCACTTGCGCGCGGGCGGCGGGAGAACGTGCGTTGCGATGAAAAATCTCAAGAATGACCATGGTGCGGTCCATCACCGCGCAGCCGATCTCTTTTTCAAGATTGCGTGCCTGGGAAGGTGAGATGTCGTGGTCGACCAGAATGGCCTCGATCTGGTCGGCGTCAGCAGCCCCCAATTCGTTATGGACATACCGGTGTATCTCCTGCCGCTTCCCGACACCCAGGTATGCTGTTGTGTCGAAGCTGGCGCGCTTCTGTGTGAATGTACGCACGACCTCGAACCCCAGCGTTTTTGCCAGTTCGCGCAGCTCGGTCACCGACGCTTCGAATTCTGCTTCGGTCACGCTGGGCAGTTGCACTGCTGCCACGACTGCACGCTTGGGTTTCTCCTGGGTTTGTGTTTGCATTCGCAGATAGCTTCTTTTCAGTAAGTAAAGTCAGATCGTCATTATCGTCGATAAAGGCCCGCAGGAGAAGCAAACATTCATTCTGAAAATGGCCATTTCTCCATCTGGCACCCATTGTTAATTTCCCCCAAGCTTTCCAATTTGTAATCCAATTTCAACGAATTTTGAAGTCCGATCAGTTAAAATGGCGCCCATATCTTGGTCAGCAGGTGGCGTTCATGGGCGGAAACTTTCATCGTGTATTCAATTATGTCAAAAATTCTACTGTACTGGTGCTGGGTATCTTGTCTGGTTTGGTATTGATTTCATGCGTTACTTCTGCTCAGGCGGCTGAGCGTGGCACCAATAACCAGGCCGTCAGCTTGACTGCTGCGCAAATGAAGTTTGTGGTGGTTGAGCCGGTCAGCATCCGAAATTTCAGCGTGAACCGTGAGGCAGTGGGCAATACCGATTATGACCAGGACACCACGGCGCAGGTGTCCTCCCCTTACCCAGGCCGTATTCTTGCCATAATGGTCAAAGCAGGTGACAACGTGCGCAAAGGCCAGACGCTGTTTACCATTGCCAGCCCTGATTTATTGCAGGCCGAGTCTACCTTGCTGACGACAGCAGGCGTGATGAAGTTGACCACAGCGGCCTTGCAGCGTGCCCAGGCCCTGTATGCGGCTCAGGGCATGGCACAGAAGGATTACCAGCAAGCAGTGTCGGATCAACAGGCTGCGGAAGCGGCTTACAAATCGGCGGTGGATGCGGTGCGCATCTTTGGTAAAAGCGAGGCGCAAATCAATCAGATTGTGAGCCATCGTCAAATTGATGCGGCGATGCCGGTGTTGAGTCCGCTCACAGGGCGGGTCACGGCCAGAAATGCGGCAGTGGGCACTTTGGTGCAACCCGGCGGTACACCCGTACCGTTCGTGGTATCGGATTTGTCCTCAAAGTGGTTGCTGGCCAATGTGGACGAATCTGATTTGCCGTTGATGCGTCTGGGCGAAACAGTCGAGGCGCATTTGATGGCGTACCCTGATCAGGTTTTTCGTGGAAAAGTCGACAACATCGCTGCAGCCATTGATCCCAATACACATCGTATTACGGTACGTGCCAACTTGCGTGATCCCCAAAATTTAATTGCGCCGCAAATGATGGCAACGTTCACTGTGCTCACCGGTACGGTGATGCATTCTCCTGCGGTGCCTGATGACGGCGTGGTGCGAGAAGGAGATGGCACGATGACGGTGTGGGTGACGACCGATAAGCGTCATTTCTATCGCCGCACCGTGACCTTGGGAATGCGGCAGCAGGGTGTAAATCAGATTATTTCCGGTCTGAAGGGCGGGGAATTGGTGGCCACCGAAGGCGCGTTATTTATCAGTAACGCCTATGCACTGGACATGAAATGAGTGCGCGCCGTGTTCAAGCTGCACTGAAATTGAGGGATACACTGCCGTGCTAAAAGGGATCATTTCGTTTTCCTTGACGCGTCGTCCAATTATTTTATTGTTTTTGCTGGTGTTTATTGGCATTGGTGTGGCTGCGTTTTATAAGCTCAATATTGAGGCCTATCCCAATCCGGCACCGGTGATCCTGGAAATCACGGCGCAGGCAGCTGGTTTATCCGCAGAAGAGATGGAACGTTATTACACCATCCCGATGGAAGTGGGTTTGGCCACCACACCCGGCGTGGACAATATCCGTTCAACTTCGTTCTATGGCTTGTCGTTTGTTCGGGTGACATTCAAGTATGGGGTGGACTATTATTTTGCCCAAACACAAGCCGCATTGAATTTACAGCAAAATGTGACGCTACCCAACAATGTGCAACCCCAAATTCAGGCTTCCAGTCTGGTAGGGGAAATTTATCGTTACCAATTAAAAGGTCCGCCCCATTTTGGCTTGACCAATTTGCGCACCTTGCAGGACTGGGTGGTGCAACGCCGTTTACTCAATGTGCCCGGTGTGGCGCAGGTGGTGGCCTGGGGAGGAACCACCAGGGAATACCAGGTTCAGATTGATCCCAATCGTTTGGAAGCCTATCACGTTACCCTGCCACAAGTGTTGACCGCCTTGGGCAACGCCAATGTGAATGTGGGTGGACGCACGATTGCTTTTGGCCAGCAATCGGTCAACGTGCGGGGTGTGGGGTTGATTCAAAATGTGCAGGACATTGAAAATGTGGTGTTGGCGCAGTTCAATGGTACGCCAGTATTGGTGAAGGACGTGGCGAAGTGTCAGGTGGGCTTCGTGCCGCGTTTGGGCCAGGCAGGGCGTGATGCGCAAGATGATGTGGTTACCGGTGTCGTGGTAATGAACCGCACCATGCAAACCAATCAGGTGGTGGCTGCAGTAAAAAAAGAATTGGAAAGCATTAACAGCGATGGCACGTTGCCGAAAGGTGTGTACGTTGATCCCTATTATGATCGCTCAACGCTGGTGGCAGTCACAACGCATACTGTTTTACATAATTTAATATTCGGTGTGTTGTTGGTGTTTTTTATCCAGTGGGTGTTTTTGGGCGATTTGCGCAGCGCGGTGATTGTCAGCGTCAACATTCCATTTGCCTTGTTTTTTAGTATTATCATGCTGTTGATTGCAGGGGAATCGGCGAACTTGTTGTCTTTGGGCGCGGTCGATTTTGGTATTATTGTGGATTCAGCGGTGATTCTGGTTGAAAATGTGTTTCGTAATTTTCAGAAGAATCAGGCTGAACAACAGGCGATGCTGGATGCCTATGTCGAGCAAGGCCTTGTTGAGGTACGTGGTGATCTGGATGGGCATTGGTCGCACCGTTTGCGCATGATCTTCGTCAGCGCCATTCAGGTTGACCGGGCGGTGCTGTTTTCCAGCCTGATTACGGTTGCGGCGTTCCTGCCTTTATTTACCATGCAAGGGGTGGAAGGCCAGATATTTGGCCCCATGGCACGCACTTACGGTTATGCGCTGGCCGGTGCACTCATCGCCACGTTCACTGTCACCCCCGTTTTGGCGTCTTATTTGATGCCGGCACATCTTGAAGAAAAAGAAACCTGGCTGGTGCGTCATTTGAGAGCTATTTATCGACCCGTGCTCAATTGGGCATTGAATCACCGCTATCAAACCGTCAGTTTGGGCGCGTTGTTTCTGGGATTGGCCGTATTGCTGCTCTCTTTAAGCGGCTCGGAATTTTTGCCTGCGCTGGAAGAAGGCAATTTATGGATACGCGCAACCATGCCGCCCACCATTTCTTTGGCGGCGGGTAATACGCAGGTCAACCGCATGCGGCAAATTCTGGACAAGTACCCGGAAGTGATCACTGTGGTGTCGCAACATGGCAGACCTGATGACGGCAGCGATGCGTCGGGTTTTAATAATGTTGAATTCTTCGTACCGCTTAAACCGTTCGACGAATGGCCATCTGGCGAGACCAAAGAGAAATTGGTGGCGCAGTTGCAGCATGATTTTCAAGACGAATTTAAAGGGACGGAATTTAATTTTTCACAATATATTCAGGATAATGTGGAAGAGGGCTTGTCGGGAATTAAAGGTGCGAACTCAATTAAAATTATGGGGCCGGATTTACCTGTGCTGGAAAACCTGGCCAATCAGGTGATGCACGAGATGTCGCAAGTAAAAGGGGTGGAAGACTTGGGTGTGTTTCGTGTCATGGGGCAGCCTAACCTGAATATCAAGGTGGACCGTGCGCGCGCCGCGCGGTATGGTCTGAATACGGGTGACGTGAATGCGGTGATACAGGCCGCGATGGGTGGTACCCAGGCAGGCACCATTTATGAAGGGGACCGGCAATTCGGTCTGACAGTGCGTTTGGCACCCCAATTCCGTCAAGACATCAATGCAGTGAAGAACATTAAAGTTGGGTTTCAAAACCCGGCGGGTGGCGTGAGTTATATTCCTTTGAGTGATTTGGCCACGATTTCACTGGATACTGGCGCATCGTATATTTACCATGAACGCGGGGAACGTTTTATTCCCGTTAAGTTTAGTGTGCGTGGGCGTGATTTGGGCAGTACCGTGGAAGAGGCACAACAACGTATCGCTCGCCATGTGGTAATGCCAGAAGGTTATCGCATGGTGTGGGCAGGTGAATTTGAGGAAATGAAACAAGCCAAAACTCGCTTGATGATGATTTTGCCCGTCGCATTTCTGCTGATTTTAGTGTTGTTGTACGCCTTGTTTAATTCCTTGCGCGACAGCTTGCTGACCTTGATTGCCATCCCGTTTTCCATTGCGGGCGGGATTGTGGCGCTGTATTTGGCCGGGCTGGATTTGAGCGTGTCGGCGGCGATTGGCTTTGTCTCCCTGTTCGGCGTATCGGTGATGAATGGCATCTTGGTGATCAGTTATTTTAATCAATTGCGACTGGAAGGGCAGTCTGTGCGCAATGCCATGTTTAACGCGGCAGACCAACGAATGCGCCCCCTGCTGATGACCGCCTTGTCGGCCTGCATCGGTTTGTTGCCTGCGGCACTGTCACATGGTATTGGCAGCCAGGTGCAACGGCCTTTGGCCGTGGTGGTGGTGGGTGGGATGTTGTTGGGGCCTTTAATGCTGCTGGTGGTTGGCCCTGCGCTGCAAATGATTATTTTAGATCTGGCGTCTGCGCGGAAACCCGGTGTGGGGGTGAACCATGATTAACAATCAATTCGTGATGTGCGACGCACGGTCTTCACGATGGACACCTCTGCGCTTAAAAGGGCGTTTAACAGTACTCGGTATGCTGTTGATGAGTGGTTGCGCGGTTGGGCCGGATTTTAAAACACCTGCGCCGCCCGCTGCAATGGCTTATACACCCCACTCCTTGCCGGGTCAGACGGCAGCGGCGGTTGATGTGGACGGTGCAGCGCAGACTTTTCATAGCAGGCAAAACATCCCTCAGGATTGGTGGACCGTCTTTCATTCCGCCAAGCTGAATCATTTGATTGAACAAGGTTTGCAAGCCAGCCCTGATTTGGCTGCTGCACAGGCGGCTTTGCAACAGGCACAGGAGTCTGTTTCTGCACAGCGCGGCTATTTTTATCCCAGCGTGGCCTTGAGTTATTCACCTTCGCGGCAGCAATTGGCCGGAAACATGGGCGGCAATTCGCCCGGCATTCAGGGTAATGGTTCAGTGATTCAGACCTACCAGAATCCGGGTGGGCCAGCGCCTTATAACGGCCCAGTCATTTATACCTTCCATACGGCGCAATTGACGGTAGGTTATACACCCGATGTGTTCGGTGCCAACATGCGGCAAGTGGAATCCCTGCAGGCGCAGGCCGATGCGCAGCGTTTTCAACTGGAAGCGGCACGCGTGACACTGGCTTCCAACCTTGTGGCAGCGGCGTTGCAGGAGGCCAGTTTGCGGGCACAGCTGGTGGCCTGTTCGACCATCATCGACGACAGCGCCCGTTCTTTGGCCATCACCATGCGGCAATTTCAACTGGGTTACGTCATGCGTATGGATGTGGCAGCACAGGAAGCCGCTTTGGCGGCAGCCCAGCAGTTGCTGCCGCCTTTGCAAAAGTCTTTGGAACAAACGCGGGATTTGATTCGGGTGCTGGTGGGTAATACCCCTGATCAGGATGTCGATGAAACCTTTCAGATGGCGGATTTTCAGTTGCCGACGGCGTTGCCGCTCAGCTTGCCTTCCCAGCTGATACGCCAGCGGCCCGACGTGCGTGCAGCCGAAGCTCAAATGCACGCTGCCAGTGCCAATGTGGGGGTGGCCGTGGCGGCACGATTGCCGCAGTTTTCGATCATGGGCGCCTATGGGGGCGAAGCTTCGGTATTCAACCAAATGTTCCAGCCGGGTGGGCCGTTTTGGGCCTTGGTGGGAAATATCACCCAGCCTGTTTTTGACGGCAATACCTTGTTGCACCGCAAGCGTGCCGCTGATCAGGCACTGGTGCAAGCCGCTGCGCAGTACCACAGTACGGTGTTGACCGCGCTGCAAAACGTTGCCGATACGCTGCACGCGCTCCATGCTGATGCCGCCGGTTTGGTCGCCGCCGTCAACGCAGAACAAGCCGCAAGAATCAGTCTAAACTTGACCCGCACACAAAATCAAGTGGGTTATGTGTCAGCGCAGGCCGTGCTCAGTGCTGAACAGACTTATCAGCAAGCTGATTTGAATCTGATTCAGGCGCGTAGCCAACGTTTGGGGGATACCGCTGCCTTGTATGAGGCATTGGGTGGCGGGTGGTGGAAAGCTCAGCATTAGCGTGAAACTCTCCTATTAAATTCGTTAATGATTCACCTGAACTTGCGCCGGCGCCAATTTGGAATGCGGTCCAAGGCGCAAGACATGCGGTTGTGTCATTCACAACAAGCGGCTGCCGCCGGGATGTGGATGCGTAACTGATTGGTACACTTTGCTGTTTTGCTTAATGGTGTGTTGCAGTAAGCCCGCTTGAGTATGCGGTTACGCACAGACAGGTCTTTCAATGAGCTCATCGGCCTTCATGTCAGGGTTTAAAACCGGCAAGGCAATAAAATCTTTTCTTCTGTGTGACATCGCACAGAACGTAATGGATTTGATTGTCATCATGTCAAGCGGTTACCCGAAACCCATCCACGCACTCAATTTACGGCTTGGTGGTCGCGCGTCTATTTTTTGCAAAATGCGTATGTTGAATTGCGGAATGCTACGCCTACCTGTTTTTCCAGTCAACCCCCCAGATCACACGTTAATATCAGGTAAGCTATGCCAAAAAAAGTCCATGATTCTACCATTACCCATCCCGCTACCAATATGCTAGAGAGCTTTATCGAAATTCAACGTCAGGAGGCATTGCTTAAAACCGGGGCCTTGCAGAGCGCGATTTTCAATAGCGCGTACTTTTCCAGTATCGCCACCGACGCAAAAGGCGTCATCCAGATTTTCAACGTTGGCGCGGAACGCATGCTGGGGTACATGGCTGCCGATGTTCTGGATAAAATCACCCCAGCTGACATCTCTGATCCGCAAGAAATGATTGCACGTGCAGAAGCGCTGAGTATTGAACTTGGAACCCCGATTACACCGGGCTTTGAGGCATTGGTGTTTAAGGCTTCGCGTGGCATTGAGGACATTTATGAGCTGACTTACATCCGCAAGGATGGCAGTCGTTTTCCGGCAGTGGTGTCGGTTACCGCCCTGCGCGACAATCAAAACGCCATTATCGGCTACCTGCTGATCGGCACCGACAACTCTGCACGCTGCCAGATCGAAGCAGAACGGCAACATCTGCTTGAAACTCAAGAGGAGACAAATAAACAACTTCAGCAGACCAACATCACTTTACAAGCCAGCGAAGAAAGGCTCGCCGTGACGCTCAACTCCATCGGGGATGCCGTGATCGCCACCGATGCGAAAGGGCGCGTGACATTACTGAACCCGCTTGCCGAACAACTTACCGGCTGGACGCAAACAGAAGCCGCCGGTCATCCTGTGGATGAAATTTTTCACATCATCAACAAAGAAACCCGTCAACTTGCCGTTATCCCGGTTATTGAAACACTGGCCCATGGCACGATACAGGGCCTGGCCAACCACACCGTGCTGATTGCACGCCATGGTAGTGAGTGCGATATCGCCGACAGTTGCGCACCGATTCGCGATCGCGATGGTCATGTAATCGGCGCCGTACTGGTGTTCCGCGATGTCACCGGGGAATATGCGATACAGCAGACCTTGCGCGACAGTACTGCGCAGATCCAGGCGATACTCAACACCGTGGTTGACGGCATCATCACCCTCCATGCCAGCGGCGGCATCGTCGAGACAGTTAATCCAGCCGCTGAACGAATGTTTGGCTATAAGACAGCAGAACTCATCGGACAAAACTTCAGTTTGCTGATACCCGAGCTTGATCGGGACCAGCATAATGGGAATGGTTCCCTCGAGTATTACAGCGCGAGTGATGAAGCACGAGCGATCGGGCTTGGACGTGAGGTTGTAGGTCGGCGAAAGGACGGTAGTGTTTTCCCGATGGAAATATCGGTAAGCGAGATGCTGTTGGGTGGACAGCGTTATTTCACCGGAATTTTACGCGATATATCCGCGCGCAAGCAGGCGGAAGAAGCCCTGCTGAAAGCGGGCGCATTGCAGAAAGCGATTTTCGACAGCGCAAATTTTTCCAGTATCGCCACCGATGCGAAGGGCGTCATTCAGATTTTCAACGTCGGCGCCGAGCGCATGCTGGGCTATGCCGCCGTCGATGTGATGAACAAGATTACGCCAGCCGATATTTCCGATCCAGAAGAGGTTGTCGCGCGTGCGCGGGCGCTGAGCGCGGAACTCGAAACCCAGATTGCGCCAGGTTTCGAAGCCTTGGTATTTAAGGCTTCGCGTGGCATCGAGGATATTTACGAGCTGACTTATATCCGCAAGGATGGCAGCCGGTTCCCGGCGGTCGTTTCGGTTACAGCGCTGCGCGACGATGACAACGCCATCATCGGCTATTTGCTGATCGGTACCGACAATACCGCACGCAAGCAGATAGAAGAAGAGCAGAAGAAGCTCGATCAGCGTTTGCGCGACCAGCAGTTCTATACGCGCTCGCTGATTGAGGCCAACATCGACGCGATTATCACCACTGATCCCTCTGGCATCATTGCCGACGCCAACAAGCAGATGGAGGCACTTACAGGTTGCACGCGTGACGAGCTGATCGGCGCGCCATTCAAGAACTACTTTACCGATCCAGAGCGGGCCGAGGCAAGCATCAAGCGGGTGTTGAGTGAAAAGAAACTCTCCAACTATGAACTCACCGTGCGCGCCATGGACGGTAAAGAAACGGTGGTGTCCTTCAATGCGTCTACCTTCTATGACCGGGACAGGAAGCTGCAAGGCGTGTTTGCCGCTGCTCGCGACGTCACCGAACGTAAACTCATGGACAGAGAGCTGGAAAACGCCAGGTCTGTGGCGGAAAAAGCCAACCTCGCGAAATCTGATTTCCTTTCCAGCATGAGTCATGAGTTGCGCACCCCACTCAATGCGATCATCGGTTTTGCACAATTACTGGAGGGCGGTTTACCACCGCCAACCGAGGCCCAGGGCATCAAACTGCACCAGATCACTAAAGCAGGATGGTATCTGCTGGAATTGATTAACCAGATCCTCGACCTCGCAGTGATTGAGTCTGGCAAGTTATTGCTGTCCCGGGAACCTGTGTCACTGTTTGATGTCCTGCGCGAATGCCAGACCATGATTGAACCACAGGCACAGCAACGCGACATTCATATCAGTTTTCTGCCCTTCGATACCAGCTGGTTTGCCAACGCTGACCGGACACGGGTAAAGCAAGTGCTGATCAACCTGCTTTCCAATGCAATCAAATACAACCGTGAACATGGCACGGTCGAGGTGGCATGCACCATGATGAGCACCCCTGAACGCATACGCATCAGTATCAAAGACAGCGGCAATGGGTTGCCATCAGAAAAGCTGGCTCAACTGTTTCTGCCGTTCAATCGCCTCGGCCAGGAGACTGGTGCCGAAGAAGGTACGGGTATCGGCCTGGTCGTAACCAAACAACTGGTCGAACTGATGGGAGGAAAAATCGGCGTAAAAAGCACTGTCGGCGTGGGCAGCGAATTCTGGATTGACCTGATCCCGGATGTTGTGCCACAAGTTGCCGCTGAAAATATCCTGCCCGCAGAATTTGCGCGACAAGCCCGGGAAAATATCCAGAGCATCCCGGCGCGGTGCACACTGCTTTATGTGGAAGACAACCCGGCCAACCTGATGCTTGTCGAGCAAATCATTGAGGACCGGCTTGATCATTTCGGGGTAAGTGAAGCTGCGGCAGTTAACTTGATGCTTGTCGAGCAACTCATTGAGGATTATCCACAAGTTACCATGTTGAGCGCGCGCGATGGCCTTCTCGGTATAGAGCTTGCGCGCGCCCATACCCCGGATGTGATCTTGATGGACATCAATTTGCCCGGCATCAATGGTTTTCAGGCGCTTGAACTTCTGCGTGAAGATCCAAAAACGAAACACATTCCCGTCATTGCCATCAGCGCCAACGCAATGCCACGCGATATTGAGAAAGGTATGGAGGCTGGATTCCTTAGTTATCTGACCAAACCAATCAAGGTGAGTGAATTCATGTGTGCGCTGAGCGATGCATTGAAGCTTTCTGAAAAAGAGTTGCTTTCCCCGGAGGACGCCTGAGCAATGAGGTCACCGGCTCGAAGGCCGGCGACCTCATTGCTTTTTGCCATGAATTCACGTGCGTTTCCCTTGTTCGATATGCTCAAAAAAATCCGGTTGCTTCTTGAATCGCCCGAAATGCAGGGCCAGCGTTGGCAAGATCAGGAGATTCAGGATGGTGGAGGTGATGAGTCCGCCTAAAATGACTATCGCCATCGGTCCCTCAATCTCGTTACCGGGCTCACCGCTTTGAATTGCCAGGGGCAAAAGCCCCAAAGCAGTGACTGTTGCCGTCATCAGAATGGGGGCCAGCCGCTCGGATGCGCCCAGAATCGCTGTCTCGATTTCCCATGCCATGCCGTCATTATTGACCAAATGCTCATAATGCGAAATGAGCATGATGGAGTTACGCAACGTAATCCCGAACAGTGTAACGAAACCGACCAGTGATCCCAATGACAGCACTCCCCCCGTCGCAAACAAAATCAGGACACCGCCAACCAGTGCGAACGGTAAATTGACCATCACCAGAAGCAGCGCGCGCGTGCTCTTCAAAGCCATGAACAGTAACAATACGACACCGGTTCCCGCCATCAGGGAATGGATCAATAAATCTCGCCGTGATCGCGCTTGCGCTTCGGCATCTCCGGTAAATACCGCGTAGAAACCTTTCGGGAAGGTAACTTGTGTATTGATTCGCTTTTGCGCTTCATTGACAAAGACGTTGAGCGCCGAACCGTTCACGTTGGCTGTGACCGTTTGCAGACGTTGCCCGCCGCTGTGCAGAATCGCATAGCGCCCGTTAGTTTGAGAGATGTCGGCCAGTTGACGCAGCGGAACGGTGATCCCTTCGGCATTGCGTAATGGCAGGGAACCGATTTCGGCAGGGCTCTGCCGCGCAGCAGGCGTGAGCAGCACCGAGACGTCGAAGATACGGTTGCCCTCATAGATCTGGCTGACGTTGATGCCTTCATACGCCGCCTGGATCGCATCCAGCACATCGACGGGCTCAAAACCCCAGCGCGTTAACTGGTCCTGTTTCAGACGAATTGCCAATTGGGGTGTTCCTTGTGGCGCTTGCACAGTTACCCCTGTTGCACCCGGCACATTGTTCAATGCCTGGGCCACCTGTTGCGCCAGACCATCCAGGGTATCCAGATTATTGCCGAAGATGTTGATGACAACCTGCGCCGTATAACCGGAAAGTGTTTCTTCAATGCGTTCGCTGAGGAATGTTTTTGCGATAAAGTCCAAGCCTGTAAAATTGGCTGTCGTTTTACGAATTTCGGACAGTACGTGCGCTTGAGCGTTTGCCCCCAGACCAGGTTTGAGGTCGACTTCGAACTCGCTGGCGTTGGTGCCGTACACATCGCTGGAATTGTTTGCGCGCCCAACCCGCTGGGCAACGGAACGAATGCCGGGAATTTTCAGCAAGGCCAAGCTGACAGACTGTCCGGAACTCAAGGATTGTTGAAGCGAAGTTCCGGGAACAGCGGCCATGTGCAGGATGTAATGACCTTCCCGAAGCTCGGGCAGGAAGGCGGTGTCGAGAAAAGGTAAGGCAGCCAGCGCGCTGATGACGGTAATGAGTAAACTGCCCATGACCAGTTTTGAGTGCTTCTCAACTTTGATTAATATGGGTCGATAATGGGTTTTTAACCTGCGAATAAGGCGCGGCTCTTCCGGCTTGAGTCGCCCACGCACGAACATTGCATAGGAAAGTGCTGGGGTAAGAAAAAGCGCCACGCCCAGCGAGGACAGAATCGCCAGGATGTAAGTGATTCCCAGCGGCGCAAACAGCTTTCCGGCAACGCCTGACAGCGTCAGCACCGGCAAAAATACCAGCGCGACGATAAACGTCGCATAAATGACCGCTCCGCGCACTTCGAGCGACGCATTGACCACAACCTGCGCAGGGGAAATCGGGTTAGGTAAGCGTTTATTTTCCCGAAGACGCCGATAGATGTTTTCCACATCGACAATCGCATCATCCACCACTTCACCCAAAGCGATAGCCAGCCCCCCCAGGGTCATTGTGTTCAGGCTGATACCGAAATAATGCAGGACGACAATGGCTGTGAGCAGTGACAAAGGAATGGCCGTGGCGGAGATAAAAGCCGTTCGTACATCGAACAGAAATAAATACAATACGATCACGACCAACACGGCGCCCAGCAGCAGCGCAAAACGCAAATGACTGATGGCCGACTGAATAAAGTTGGCGGGGCGAAACAGGTCCGGATACAGGGTGATCCCGGTTGCCTGCAGGCTTGGCTTCAAACCGGTGAGCGCGGCTTCAATGGCGTGTGTCACCTTCATGGTATCGGCACCATACTGGCTTTCCACCATGATGACGATGCCCGGTTTGCCTTCAACGGTAGCGCCGCCTACCGGCGGCTCTGGCGCCAGCAGCACCTGGCCGATGTCGCCCAACCTGACAGTGGCGCCATTTTTTTGCAACAGGACAACCTGTGACAGTTGATCGGCGGTGGTGGTCTGGCCTGCGGTATTGAGGGTGATGCGCTGATTTTTGTTCTCGATAAACCCGGCACCCCGGACGCCGGTTGCGCGCCGCGCCACATTCAGGACATCTTGCAATGACAGGCCAAAACGCACCAGTTTTTGCGGGTCCACCTGGATTTGATACTGTTTAATCTCGCCACCGTACACGGTCACGCTTGCCACGCCAGGAATGCCCAGAATGCCGGGTTTCATCGTCCAGTCGGCGAAGGTGCGCAGGTCCATCGGGGACAGGGTGTTCGACGTCAGTCCAATTCCCAGCACGATACCTGTGCTGGTGGTCAGCGGATTCATTGCCGGCGATTTCACGCCTTTGGGTAAATGTCCGGCGACGGCATTGAGTTGCTCGGACACCAGTTGTCGTGCCCGATAAATGTCGGTGTTTTTGCGAAACACCAGATTCACCATGGACAGTCCCTGAATTGATGAGGAACGCATGGATTCCACCCCCAGGGTTCCGCCCAGCGCATTTTCGATCTGCTGGGTGACAAGTACTTCCACCTGTTCCGGTGACAAGCCCGGCGCTTCAGTCTGAATCACGATCAAAGGGGGTGTGAATTCCGGGAACACGTCCAATCTGGATTGGAAAACCGTGTAGATGCCGTAACCCAGTAAAAGACAGGCCAGAGCGATGATGACGCCTCTGAAACGGACTGAAAAACGGACAATGCCTGTGAGCATGGCTTATTTTCTTTCTGGGAAAACAGCTGTTTTCATTTTAATCATCATCGCCACTTTCTTCACCTGTCTTGATTTGCGCGCTGAATTCTTCCGAGAGCAGAAGCTGAGCCCCATTGACCACCACGGCTTCTCCGGGTTTAAAAACTTCGCTCACAAAAAAACCACCCTCACTGGGCGATTGTTGCGGCACTGCACGACGAGCGAAATGATCCTTGTCCAGTTGCACATAGGCCCAGGGTTGTCCGCCGAACCAGACAATAGCGCCGGAAGGAATGAATGTGCCATGCATCAATTGGTTCGACTCGGGCAGATATGCGACGATTCGAGTACCGGCAGCGAAGGGTGAATCCGCGCAATAAAAGAAACTGCGTCCCTGCAGGACTGGATCTGACTGGGGCGAAGGAGACAGCAAAGTCGCAGGGACGCGCTGGTGATTGTAGGCCGTCAGATGGATGGTGGCAGGGGCGATGAGATGCTCACTCAAGGGCAGGGTGATGCGCAACAGAACCTTCTGGCGCGTTAACAATGACTGAAATTGCCGCGAACCGGGAGAAAAAATCCAGTGCGTCAGAGGTTCTCCGAATTGCTGCCGGGCGGACGCCTGGATATCGTTGACGTTGAGTGTGGCAGACCCGATTTTGGCTTGATCGGTAATGAAGGCTGCCTGTGCCACCTGCATCGCCTTGAGCGATACATTTTGATTGTTGGCATACAGGCTACTGCTACGTTCATATTCGGCTTTGGACGCCATGGCGGTTGCGCGAGCAGTTTGAATCTCTGACAATGCTGCGGCATAGCGTGTGCGAAAGTCAATCAGGGGTTGCATCTCCATGACGGTGCCGTAGGCAGTCACTTCTGTCTGATAGCGGGTAGCTACCAGCGGCTTGACCAGAATGCCGCTTTGCGCCTGAGCTTCGGGGCTGACCGTCACGGTAGGCAGGCCATTCATGGCTGCTGCCTGGTTCGGAGTCTCAGTCCCATGACGTTCCGTTATCTGTTCACTTTTGCTTGCCATGAAACCCCAGGCAAGTAATGCCACCACCCCAATCAGAAACAATAGAGCGAGAACCAGTTTAGTGCCGCGAAGAGAACTCATGTTAGTGGTTTTCCTTTACACCGGGGTGATTTGAACATAAGTTCAAGTTATTTATTAACGAGCCACTAAACGTGGCAGAGGGTGTTGCATGGCATCTTCAAATTGTCCAATCGCCTGTTGCACCTGAATCAATGCCTGCTGACGCGCCAGAACACTGGCATAGACGGCTTGTTGCGCCAGTGCCAGCGCCAATCGATCCGCTTCCCCCTTATTGAATAAGCTTTGCACCGATGCAAGCTGCTTTCTTTGCGTGGCCAGCAAGGTTTCACCCTGACTCAGGTTTTTGAGTGTGGCATGGTAATTAACCAGCGCGCTGTCCGTTTCATTGAAAGCCTGCGCCTGCAAGGATTTTACATTGGCCTCTGCTTCGGATCGCCTCGCTTCGGCTTGCGCAATCTGCCCCTGATTGTGGTTGAAGATGGGCAGAGCAATACCGGATGCGCCAAAGGAAATTTGATCCTCACCCTGGGTCCAGGTGTAGCCGGGATCTAAATGAACGTCCGGATACTGGTTGGCGATTTGTAATTGCAGTGCCGACTGGCTCGCTTGATATTGCGCCAATGCGCTCAGAATATCTGCCCGGTTCAGTGTCGCCAGCCGATGGGCATCCCTTGACTCAATGTCAGGATAGGTGTGCCCGAAGGCATCAAACCGGATGTTAAGGCTGCTTAATGCGCTCGCTGGCACGCCGATAGCGGATGCCAACCGGACACGTGCGTCCTGTACCTGTTTTTGTGCGTTGGCCAGATCCGTGCGATTTCCGATAAGCGTGATGAGCGCCTGATTCACTTCCAGAGCCGATACGGCGCCTGCGGTGAGCCGGTTTTTCAGCATGTCGACGATCTGGCTTTGGGTCTCGGTCTGTCGCGCCAAAATTGAGACTCGGCGTGTTGCGGCGTACAGATCGAGGAGTGTGGCGCGCAGCCGGGATCTGACCTGCCACGCAACATTACCAATATTGAAAAGTGCAGCATCCGACAGTTGAGTCGCCTGCGCCACCCGATAGCCGCGCTTGCCGGCTGTTTCGACAGGAATATCGAGCCCCATGCCGAATGTCCAGGGAGACTGTCCAACCGTCCATGGGGAAGCTGCGGTGTATTGAAAAGGAAGCAACAGTGTCGGGTTAGGCCGTTGTGCTGCCGTTGTGATGGCTGCCCGGGTTGTTCCCCATTTGGCGCGGGCCACATCCAGGTCGGGGCTGTAATAAAAGGCGGCCAGCGTCAGTGTTTTCAAACCCCAGGTCTCAAGCGGCCAAGGGGTGGCATTTTGGCCTGAATTCGCAGTGATGTAATTCTGAAGCGCCGGGCTATTCAGCGTGCGGTCTTCATAGGCTTTCGCCATGGAAGGAAGGTCTAAAGGCCGGGCATGATAGCTTGCACAGCCAGAAAGCATGGTCATCGCAATAAACAGGAGCAGTATCTTCATGATCTATAATGAATTCAGGTGTTTTGCATGGTGACACAGTTTGAAAGAATTAAGAGTACCGATTAAACCCAAATAATCCATTCGCTTCGTCATGCTCGCGAAGGCGGAAATGACGAGTTTTCGTTCTCATGGATAATCCGGGTTAAATTGTCGCCCCCGCGCAGGCGGGGACTCAATACACTGACGAAGACTGAGTCCCGTCCCCGATTAAAACCTCCGGGGACAGGCTTCCTGCGTGAGAACGACGTAATTGGGTAAATCAGCGCTTCTCCAGGCAATGCGGATCATGCCAGAAGGTAATTTGCCCTTGAAAAGGTAAATTTAATTTATTTTTCGGCTTTGCTGGTTTTACCGGTTTTGCAGGTTTTAATACCAAAAGGCAGATAGGCAGGGCACCAACCCATCGCACCGGTGAGCAGGGGTACGACACCGATATAACCCCAAACGCCCACAGTGTGGGTTGCAGCAAGAGCGATCAGTACAATACCTATGATGATACGGATAGCGCGGTCTGCGCCGCCAACGTTACAAGCCATGATGAACCTCCTGATGGGGTGATGAAGTTCGTATTTAAGCACGATAAATATAAAATGTGTGTGATATTTCTTTCAGGATTTGCGCAATGTCCGGCATATCGGTCAACGCAGCAGAGCAAGACTCAATGGCTTGGCTTATCACAAAGAGCGCTTCGTGCCGTAACCATGCGATGTTTCATGTCGGATACGGCGGATTGCCACCCGATAAACAGGGCTTGCGCCACGATGGCATGTCCGATGTTGAGTTCACGTATGCCCGGAATGGCGGCAATGGTTTGGACGTTGTGGTAATGCAGGCCATGCCCTGCGTTCACGTGCAGACCGGCCGCGAGGCCGTGGGCCACGGCCTGATGAATGCGAGTGAGTGCTTCGTGTTGCTGGATACCCTGGCTGTCTGCATAGTGTCCGGTGTGCAATTCAATTACCGGTGCGCCACAGGCGTGTGCCGCATCGATTTGGTGTAAATCAGGGTCAATAAACAAAGAAACGCGAATACCCGTCTGTGCCAAAGTTTGGCAGGCGTGGCGAATGCGCACAGTTTGTCCCGCGACATCCAGCCCCCCTTCGGTGGTGAGTTCTGCACGGCGCTCGGGCACCAAACACACATCGTGCGGTCGCACGCGGCAAGCAAACTCGAGCATGTCATCTGTGACCGCTATTTCCAGATTCATGCGGCTGGTGATGGCTTGTGCGATATCCAGTACGTCGCGATCCTGAATATGCCGCCTGTCTTCACGCAAATGCAGGGTAATGGCATCCGCCCCCGCCATTTCTGCCATCAATGCCGCTTGTAAGGGGCTGGGATAAAGGGTGCCGCGTGCTTGTCTGAGTGTGGCAATGTGGTCGATGTTAACGCCAAGCTGAATCATAATTGCTGTAAATCCTTTAACAGTTCGCGGGCAAAAAGCGTTTGTCCATTTAAGTGATGGTTGATAATGTGGCGCATTAATTGTTTGCCTTGAATCAGGCTGATAGCGTCGCTGTAATCATTGTGCGCCAAATCAAGCAGCGTTTTACCGAGGATACGCAATCCTTGCGTCGGCGTAAAGTCATCGGCCAGCAATGCACCGCGATCACACTGGTAATGATAATTGAGTTCGGCTTGTATCACTTCACCGTGTTCCGCCTCATGGGTAAAGGGTTGGGCATAACCTAATCCGGCCAGCAGTTGTTGTTCAAAGCGGCGCAAAATGATCGCACAGCGCGTGACATCGGTGGCAGCATGGGCCAAATCGTGCAAGGCAGCCTGATAAGGTGCAAACAAGCCGGGATGGGGATCGTCCCGAGCTAATAATTTCAGCACCAATTCATTGATATAAAAGCCACACAGCAATGCCATGCCTTGTGGTTGGTGCAAACCCCCTTGCCATTGTGCGGTGTGCAGGGTGCGCAATTCCTGTTTGCCAGACCAGCTCAGCAGTAAAGGCGTAAACGGTTGCAACAGGCCACGTAATGCGGAACGTGGCCGTCGCGCGCCGCGTGCCACCAGTGCCACACGGCCATGCTCGGCAGTCCAGCTTTCTATAATTAAACTGGTTTCGCGGAAGGGGTAACTGTGCAGAACGAATCCGGCAGTGTGATCAATGCGGTGCGGACGGACAACGCTCATAAATTCAGGCTTCGTTAGTCATAGCCCAATTGTTTGAGCATCTTGTCACTGTCTGCCCAGCCGGATTTGACTTTTACCCACAGCTCCAGATACACCTTGCCACCAAACAGTCGTTCCATATCCAGGCGTGCGGCGGTACCGATTTCACGTAATTTGCTGCCTTGGTGCCCGATGATAATGGCTTTGTGATTGTCTTTGTCCACCATGATCGTGGCGAAGATGCGTCGAAATTCGCCTTCCTGTTCAAATTTGTCAATGACCACGCTGGTGGCATAGGGGATTTCTTCGCCAGAAAGCCGAAACACTTTTTCGCGCACCATTTCAGCCGCCAGAAATCGTTCATTTTTATCGGTGATTTCATCGGCTTCGAACACAGGGGCATGAACAGGCAAAAATTGACGGATTTCGGTCAGCAGTTGCGGTATTTGTTCATCGCTGCGCGCAGACAAAGGGATCATGGCGGCAAATGGAAAAACGGTTTGCATTTCCGCCATAAATGGCAACAGCAAGTTCTTCTCTTTGATTTGATCAATTTTATTGATAATTAAAATGACGGGGATGGTGTCAGGCAGCAGGCTAATGACACTGCGGTCGGGCGTATCGAAATGGGTTCCCTCGATGACGAACAGCACCACATCGGTGGCATGCAATGTATCCGTAACGGACTTGTTCATCGAGCGGTTAAGCGCATTGCCGTAACGCGTTTGAAACCCAGGGGTGTCAATAAAGATATATTGGGCGTTGTCGCTGGTGTGGATGCCATGGATGCGGTGGCGGGTGGTTTGTGCCTTGCGTGAAGTGATGCTGATTTTGGCGCCCACGATGCGATTGGTCAGGGTGGATTTCCCCACGTTGGGGCGGCCGACTACGGCGATGAATCCAGTGCGGAAATCGGTATCATTGGGTGGTATGTTGTCAGGTGTGTTGGGCATAGTGAGTGTTTACGTCGTGTTTGAGCGGGGCTTGGGTGCCTTGATAGGGCGTTGCAAAGAAATGGCCTGCCAGGCAATGGCCGCTGCAGCTTGTTCGGCGGCCCGGCGGTTCGCGGCTTGCCCATGAGTGCGCAAGGACAAAGCGGGAATAATACAGTCAATATAAAAAATTTGTTCGTGTGCTTGCCCGCTGGTCTGGACAAGCGTGTAATCAGGCAGGGGTAAGTGGTGGCTTTGCAGGTATTCTTGCAGCAGCGTTTTGGCGTCTTTATCGGGAATGTCCGGGTTGATTGCGGCAATTTTTTCTGCATACAAACGAGTAATCACTTGATTGACTTGATCAAATCCACCATCTAACAGTATGGCGCCAAACAGGGATTCAAGTGCGTCGGCAAGTGTGGAAGGGCGCTGGCGGCCGCCGGTTTTGAATTCGCCATCCCCCATCATTAAGTATTGGCCCAGATGAATTTGTTCAGCAATTTCAAACAGGCTTTGTTGGCATACCAGGTTGGCGCGCAATCTGGAAAGCACGCCTTCAGTTGGTGCAGGAAATCGAATGTACAGTAACTGTGCGGTGACGCAATTCACGACACTGTCACCCAAAAACTCCAGGCGTTCGTTATTGGGTGTGCCATAACTTCTGTGCGTCAGTGCTTGTTTAAGCAGATTTTTTTGCTTAAATACATAAGCAATGTGCTTTTCGAGCGGGGTGGTGTTCATTTTTCCGGAAGCAGGGGTGAAATAATAAAAAGGGTGTTTGTTTGCATGTTGTAGCTTTCCATGATGCGCGATTAATTCTCGTCTTTGGATGATAAACCTGAACTGGCACTGGGTGTGAAATTAATGTAAAACCCAAAATTTCCAATAATTGATTTTTCGACATGATAGTGAGCGCTCAGAACCAATTGATTACCGGTTTGATCAATTTTTATCTCATCAGGGCTGATGCTGGTAATATTGTCCATTTTAGATCTTTGGACAAAGGCATCCCGAATCTGCGACTCTGCAGCGTTTTTTAATGAAGGATCAGTCACTATTGCAGTGAAGGCGCGCTGAATTTCCCAGTCATCCAAATAGGCGGGTATCACTTTCATGGCTGTGGTAACAATAAAAACGGCGGCAACACTAAACAGGATAAAATTTAATAAGCCCAGTCCGCGTTGTGTGGCATGCATGGTATACCCCTATTCAATAAAATGGCCTATGCGATGCAGGTCGTCGAAATTCCACCAGACCATGAAGGCGCGGCCAACGATGTTGCTATCGGGAACGAAACCCCAGTAACGGCTGTCATTGCTGCTGTCCCGGTTGTCACCCATCATGAAATAATAACCGGCGGGCACCTTGCAGGTGAAACCATCAGAGTCGTAATCGCAATTTTGCCGATAGGGGAACTGGCTGTTGACTTGGTCGACAAAGAGGGTAGGCATGGACGGTTGCACCAGGATAGCATGTGTATGTCGACCTAATTGTTCTATATATCGTTCGCTGGTGACGTCATTGAGGTGCTTGGTGACATAGTCATACGACCCATCGCGTTGTTCAGGTACGAGAACGCCGTTTAAGCTAAGCCGTTTGTTGCGGTAGCTGACCACATCGCCGGGCAAACCAATCACACGTTTGATGTAATCCAGGCTGGGATCCATGGGGTAACGAAATACCATGACATCGCCATGCCGGGGATGTCCGATTTCAATAATTTGTTTGTTAAGTATCGGTAAACGTATGCCATAGGTGAATTTGTTCACCAGGATAAAATCGCCAATTTTCAGGGTGGGCAGCATTGAGCCGGAAGGGATTTGAAACGGTTCTACCAAAAATGAACGCAACAGAAATACAATCAGAATGACTGGAAAAAAACTTTGGGCATATTCAGTCAACACGGGGATTTTGGCATCCTTCGCGCGTCTGGATTTGAAAAACAAGCTGTCAATAAGCCAGATGAATCCGGTTACCAGCAGTGCGATGAACATAATCAGTGCGAAATTCATGGGGTATGCCTTGTAAAATATGGAACTTATTTGTCACCAACTTGCAGAATGGCGAGGAAGGCTTCTTGAGGAATTTCCACATTGCCGACCTGTTTCATCCGTTTCTTACCCGCTTTTTGCTTTTCCAGTAACTTGCGTTTGCGTGAGATGTCGCCCCCGTAACATTTGGCCAGGACATTCTTGCGTAAAGCTTTGACATTCTCTCGCGCAATAATTTGCGCGCCGATGGCCGCCTGGATGGCCACATCGAACATTTGGCGTGGAATTAACTCACGCATCTTGCTGGCGAGTTCACGCCCTTTGTACTGACTGGTGGCGCGGTGCACAATCAGCGATAAAGCATCTACCCGTTCATTGTTGACCAAAATGTCCAGTTTGACCAGATCGGCGGAACGGAATTCCTTGAATTCGTAATCCAGCGAAGCATAACCACGCGTAGCCGATTTGAGCCGGTCAAAAAAATCCATGACGACTTCGTTCATTGGAATGTCGTAGTTCAGCATCACTTGCCGGCCCATGTATTGCATATGTGTCTGCGATCCCCGTTTTTGGGTGCACAGCGTCATCACATTGCCCAAATAGGCTTCAGGTACTAAAATGGTTGCGGTGATAATCGGCTCACGAATTTCTTCTATTTTGGATAGTTCCGGTAGCTTGGAGGGGTTTTCTATTTCAATGACTTCCCCACTACGCAATACAATTTGATAAATCACCGTTGGTGCTGTCGTGATTAAATCCATATCGTATTCACGTTCCAGACGCTCTTGCACGATTTCCATGTGTAACAACCCCAGGAAACCACAGCGAAAGCCAAAGCCTAATGCTTCTGATACCTCAGGTTCATATTGCAGGGAAGCGTCATTGAGTTTGAGTTTTTCCAGTGCGTCGCGCAGCGAATCGTAATCGTGTGATTCCACTGGATATAAACCGGCAAACACTTGCGGTTTGATTTCCTTGAATCCGGGTAATGGGGTGTCGGCAGGGCGGTTGTCGAGGGTAATGGTGTCCCCAACTTTTGCCCCTTTCAGTTCTTTGATGCCAGCAATAATAAAACCGACTTCGCCAGCCGATAGCTGGGGGCAGGGTTGTGGTTTGGGGGTGAATTTGCCCACTTGTTCAGTGAGATATACGGCACCAGTGGCCATCAGGCGAATTTTTTGTTTGATCGCCAGCGTGCCCTCCATGACACGCACCAGCATGACAACCCCCACGTAATTGTCAAACCAGGAGTCAATAATCAGGGCTTTAAGCGGTGCTTGCGGATCGCCCTTGGGAGGAGGAATCCGGACAATCACACTTTCCAGAATGTCTTCAACACCCAGACCTGTTTTGGCGGAAGCCCTTACTGCATCAGTGGCCTCAATGCCGATGATGTCTTCAATCTCCTGGATCACCCGTTCGGGTTCGGCAGCAGGCAAGTCAATTTTATTGAGCACAGGCACGACCTCCACACCCAGCTCAGTTGCAGTGTAACAATTGGCAACGGTTTGGGCTTCGACGCCTTGCGATGCATCCACCACCAGCAATGCACCTTCGCAGGCAGACAAAGAGCGGCTGACCTCATAGGAAAAGTCGACGTGCCCAGGCGTGTCAATGAGGTTGAGCTGGTAAGTGTGACCATTGCGCGCATGGTATTGCAAGGAAGCAGTCTGCGCTTTGATGGTGATGCCGCGTTCTCTTTCCAGATCCATGGAGTCCAGTACCTGCGCGCCCATTTCACGGTCTGACAAGCCGCCACAATGTTGAATAATACGATCGGCTAAAGTGGATTTGCCGTGATCAATGTGGGCAATGATGGAGAAGTTACGGATATATTCCATGTACGAGTAAGCTGTGTGAGGTAGACGGTGCGAAGTGCTCAATGAAGCCAGTGTGTGCTGGGTAAGCCGACATTTTAACGGATTTTTGCTAAATAAGCAGTAAGTGCGCGCTCATCCAGAAAATGATGGCAGATTTCCTGACCATCCGCATCGCAGAGTACGGGTATCCATTCACCGTAACGGCCTTCCAGTGCCGGGTCGCTGTCGATATTGACGGTGGTAATGTGCAGGGCATAACGCGCCTGGAACGGACGCAAGCCTTCAAGCAGGTCGTGACACAAATGACAGTACGGGCGCAGATAGACTGTCAGGGAGATGGCTGGTTCGCTAAGTGGAGTCATTCAGGCGGCTGTATGTGTTGGTGTCATGACGGTTTATGAGAAGAATAGCCATTTTAACTTGAATGAAGGGATCGTTAATGAGGTTGCAGTACAAAACTGGCTGTGTAAAGTTTACGTAACACGATGGGTTGGTATTTTGGGTTGTGACGAACACGAAGATTAAATTGCCACAGCCAAACAGCGGCCACCATGAGCCCCAATCCGGCACCCAGTATGGCAGCGGGATCGGACCAGGCCGATGTGCTCAGGTGCGAGGCAAGGATGGCACCGAAAAAAACCAGACCTAATGGGAGCAGGTACACAACGAATGCGCTGCGCAATACAGAACCATCTGCAATTTCGATGAGCACCTGATCGCCGGTTTGGCAACCCATCGTGTCAATCACGCGGAACCGGTGGGGCGCATTGCCGGTAAACATGCGTCCAATATTGTCCGCGCCGCAACCGCTGGCTTGGGTGCTTTGGCTGCTGGAGCAGCTGGAGCATCCCTGGGTATTGGGCAAGGCTTCTACCCAAATGGTATGGTCAGATTCGACAACGAGCACGCGCGCATTCATTTCCATTATTTTCTCTCAATGGGGGCTAAGTTATCCGCCATTAATACCAACGTGGCCAATGGTACCGCCCCCACGGCGGTCACCTGGTACTGACCCATTGGCCGGGTATACAACAGCATTTGACCCTGTTGCACTAATCCCTGTTGATGAAAGGTGTTTGGTTGTGTCTGGCGTTCAATAAACAGGGAAACAGTAGCCAATCCGTCGCTGTAGACCAAATGGGTGATGGGTTGAGCGTGATCAGGCAGCGTCATCACCGTTTCCGTGACACGATGAAACCCGGATGGCGGGTTGGTAATTTGCCAAACGGCTTTGGGTTCAGTTTCGTTACCACTCTGCTTGATGGGCAACTTGTCATTGAAATCAATGCTAAGTTGAGCGCGAGTTGGGGCATGACCGATATCGATTTGAGTGAACGTAAGTTGTGATGCGGTTTGTCCATGCGCATCCAGTTTGATCAATCGCAGTAAAACATGGCTGGTGCTGTCTGCCCACAAGGCATAACCGTACCGGTAGGCATCACGGGGAATGAGCAGCACACCCTCGCAATCATGATCGGCGATTTTTGCGTGACCCAATGAGCGTACCTGGTAAAAATTGTTCAGATGCGTATTCGGATAAGGCAATACTTCCGGGAAAAAAGAGTGGTGCGGACGGTGTTCAATATCACCGGATGGTTTGTTTTGGAAGGAACAATACACGCTGCCATCGATGCGCAGGAAGGCGTGTGGCGGGCCGGAAAGTGCGTCAAGGCGTGAAATTTCACCATTATTATCAATTAGGTGACTGATATGTGAAATGGCCATGATGTTTTGGCTTTGATAAACAAAAACACCCTGATAAGTTAACTGATGGGTGGCCTGAGCGACGCGGTTCAGCCAGGTAGCGGCATCAGTTGGCGTGGTTGGTGCATCCGCCCATGCAGGCATGCAAGCAAACAGGAGACAGGTTAGCCAAAGTTTCACTGAGTTGGCTCCGCAGTGTTTTGTGTTGAAGTGTCTGTGTCGGGCGAATCGGCGCTCAGCGCAAAATCGCGATGCGCAGCCACAAAACTGGCAAGGCGCGCTGGATCAATTTGGGCAATCTGGATGGCGTGTGATGAGGCAGGCGCACTGCTGGCCAATTGGGTCGTATGTGGTGAAATCAAGGCAAGATGCAGCGCGCTCCAACTTACCAATGCCACAACGGAAACCGAGGCAGCCAGTGACATCATGTGTCTTGTGTGCATGGCACGCAGTGGCTTGGGTGCCAGAACGGTGGGTTCGTGTTTCAATTGTTCAGCGACCCGTTGAGCGAGTTGAGAAGGATGGGTGGAGGGAGACTGACGCAACGTGTCACCGATGAGTTGCCAGGTTTGCCAACACGATGCATTGATGTCGCTTTGATGTCTGTCCAGCATCGTCAGCAGCTCCTGATCGTCCAGTTCCCCGTCGAATCCTGCAGAAATGAGCGCAATGTAATCGTGTCCGCCATCTGTTTGATGGGGTTTGTTGGCATAGGCAAGGTGTGACATGTCATTTTCCTTTATATATTAACAAGCAGTTACCAACGGGTGCTTTCATGCGTCCCAAGAATGGGGCGCAACTGTGTCGCAATCGCTTCCCGTGCACGAAATATACGTGATCGGACTGTGCCAATTGGGCATCCCATGGTTTCGGCGATGTCTTCATAACTCAAGCCGTCAATTTCTCGCAAGCTGATAGCGGTTCGCAGGTCTTCGGGTAATTGAGCCATTGCCTCATTCACCACTTGCGCCACTTCCTTGGAAAGCAGCATGTTTTCGGGTGTGTTCAACTCCTGTAGCGCG
The DNA here is from genome assembly GCA_021786845.1 of Pseudomonadota bacterium. Lineage (GTDB taxonomy): Bacteria > Pseudomonadota > Gammaproteobacteria > Burkholderiales > Sulfuriferulaceae > Sulfuriferula. The sequence goes on from JAJYMO010000094.1 coordinate 26,895, forward strand.
CCTGCATCTTCAAAACCCTCGGCCTCTTCCGCATCGTATTCCGTTGAGGTAGGTGCGCGGCGATTTCGCGTCATGAGAAAGTTTTTTGCTGTGTTAATACCAATCCGGTACAGCCAGGTGTAAAAAGCAGCATCGCCCCGAAAAGAGGGAAGTGCCCGATATGCCTTAATAAACGTTTCTTGCGCCACATCCTCAACTTCATGCGGATCGCGTATTAAGCGCGAAAGCAGCCTGATCAGCCGCCGCTCATATTTAACAACTAACAGGCTAAAAGCCTGTTTGTCGCCGCGCTGTACGCGTTCAACCAATTGTTGATCAAGTTCACGATTATCCATCGTGTTTTATTGTCCCTGAATGCTTGTCGATACAGAAAAATGCTGTCTGCAAGCTTATTGTCAAAATAGACTTTGCCCCGTCGTATAAGTTCAATTTTTGGTTGCGTTCCGGCGTAAAAAAAGCGGAGAGGTAACTCCGCTTTTTGAGATGCCTGATCCAGTATAGCTGGATTTAGTAGGTGAGTGTCACCACATCGTCATCCATGGCTTGTTGAATCACATAGGCGCCGCCTACAGTTTCTTCAATTTCAGGGATCAGATCATGTCCCCACAGTTCCAGGGTCGGGGTACATACCTTGAACTTAACGCCAGCTTCGTGTGCGTCTTTGATGAATTCGTACACGCTTTTTGGTGAACCTTCCTGTACAAACAGCTTCTCAGCAACGCCTTTTGCAGCAAGCTCGCCTGCACGTCCAGTCAAAATGACCTCGACTTCGTATTCCATGGCAGCTGCCACAGTTGCCTGGAAAAAAGGTGCTCCCAATTCGGAGCCATTGCTTGGGTCAGTATTGACCATGATAATTAACAGCTTGTCGGCCACATGTGTCTCCAATGTTGATTGATAGAAGGTGTCGGTTTAACGTAAACCGACGCGTGATTATAACAGAAATTATGCAGGTGTATTATGGATTCATAATATTCGACCTCAAAAACATTTGGCTGCCCGTGGTGCCATTAAATGGCTTATTTTGGGTCAGCCTGTGCAAGGTGCTGATGTAAACGTTCCAGCGTGACCGATTGTCCAATCAGCCACAGCGTGGCGTCAATGCTGGGGGTTTGTGTTGCTCCCGTCACAATCAAACGCAAAGGCATGGCAATTTTGGGCATTTTTAACTGGAATTGAGTCACGCATTGTTTGATCGCATCATGAATGGCTTCCCGATTCCAGGCAATTGAATTGAAACGTTCCATCAGATTGTGCAACGCAGGCACTGCAGCGGGATCAAGATGTTCAGCCAGGGTTGAAGCGTCTGGTGATTGATAGTGATAAAAAAGGTGTGCGCTTTGGGCTAACTCATTGAGGGTGTTGGCGCGATCGCGTAACAGCAGAACGACATCAGTGAGCGCGGGTTGGTGGGTAAGCTTACCCAGCGCGGCTTCCAGTCCGGGACGTATCAGTGCCGCCAGGCGATCGGGTTCAGCTTGCTGGATGTAGTGTTGGTTGAGCCACAGCAATTTCTCCAAATTAAACCTGGCCGGAGAACGGCTGATGGCATCCAGCGCAAACCAGTCTGAAAATTGCGCCATACTGAAGATTTCTGCGTCACCGTGTGCCCAACCTAATCGTGCCAGATAATTGAGCAGCGCTTCCGGCAAAAAACCATCCTGTTCATATTGCAGCACACTGACGGCACCATGCCGTTTTGACAAGCGCTCACCATCTTCACCCAGGATCATGGGTACATGCGCATAGTGAGGTGGCGTGGTACCCAATGCCTTGAGAATGTTAATCTGGCGTGGTGTGTTGTTGACATGGTCGTCGCCGCGAATGACATGGGTGATTTGCATGTCGCTGTCATCGACCACGACACAAAAGTTGTAGGTAGGGGTGCCATCGTCGCGGGCAATGATGAGATCGTCCAACTCATCGTTACTGATGCGCAGTGTGCCTTTGACCAAATCATTCCATACCACCTGACCGCCAACAGGATTTTTAAATCGTACGACAGGTTGTACGCCTTGCGGAATGGGTGGCAGAACTTTCCCGGGTTCGGGGCGCCAGCGGCCATCATAACGTGGCTTTAGACCAGTGGCGCGTTGCGCTTCCCGCATCAACTCCAATTCTTCACGGCTGGCGTAACAGTAATAAGCAGTGCCTTGGGCAAGCATTTGAGCGATGACTTCGCGGTAGCGCGCCATGCGTTGCATTTGGTAAAAAGGGCCTTCATCGTAGTCTATGCCCAGCCAGTGCATACCATCTAAAATAGCTTGCACCGATTCCGGCGTTGATCTCTCAAGGTCGGTATCTTCTACGCGCAAAATAAAACTGCCGCGATGGTGGTGGGCAAACGCCCAGGAAAACAATGCGGTTCTTGCTCCGCCAATGTGCAAATATCCGGTGGGGCTGGGAGCAAAGCGCGTACGTACCGTGGACGAAGCGGGTGTGGTCATTAAGCCGTGCCCCCAACAGTTAGCCCATCAATTCGCAGGGTGGGTTGTCCCACACCGACCGGTACGCTCTGGCCCTCTTTACCGCAAGTGCCAACGCCGGGGTCAAGTGCCATGTCATTACCGATCATGGACACGCGGGTGAGGACATCAGGCCCATTGCCGATTAAAGTGGCACCCTTGACCGGTCTGGTGATTTTCCCGTCTTCAATCAAGTAAGCCTCTGCGGTAGAGAAGACGAATTTCCCGCTGGTAATATCAACTTGCCCGCCGCCAAAATTGACGGCATACAGACCATTTTTGACAGAAGCGATGATTTCTTGTGGATCGTGCTGACCATTCAGCATGTAGGTATTGGTCATGCGGGGCATGGGAATGTGCGCGTAAGATTCCCTGCGCGCATTGCCAGTGATGCCGACGCCCATCAACCGGGCATTCAGACTGTCTTGCATATAGCCTTTAAGAATTCCGTTTTCGATGAGTGTGGTGCATTGGGTGGGGTTGCCCTCGTCATCCACATTGAGTGAACCGCGCCGGTTGGCCAAGGTGCCGTCATCGACCACCGTGACGCCCGTCGCGGCGACTTTTTCGCCAATGCGGTTACTGAAGGCGGAACTGCCTTTGCGGTTGAAATCGCCTTCCAAACCGTGCCCGATGGCTTCGTGTAGCAAGATGCCCGGCCAGCCGGCGCCCAATACGACGGTCATGTTTCCGGCCGGTGCGGGTTCGGCGGTTAAATTGGTGAGTGCCTGATGTACGGCAAGCTCCGCATAGTGACGCAACATCTGATCACTAAAATAGTCGTAGCTGAAACGGCCGCCGCCTCCGGCAGAGCCTTGCTCACGTTGCCCATTTTGTTCTGCAATGACTTGCAGTGACAGACGGACCAGTGGCCGCGCATCGGCAGCCTGGTGTCCATCCGAACGGGCAATCAGGACCACATCGTATTCCGAATTCAAGCTGGCCATCACTTGGGTAATTCGTGGATCGATGGCGCGAGCGTATTGCTCCAGTTTTTCCAGCAAAGCGACTTTTTCTGCATCTTGTAAAGAAGTTAAAGGGTCTATCGGTTGATAGAGTGCGTGGCCTGATTTGTTTGCCACCGCATGATGTCGTTGGTGCGCACCAATTCTGGCAATGGCACGAGTGGCTTCACTGGCGGCCAGCAAGGCGCTGTGGCTGATATCGTCTGAATAGGCAAAAGCGGTTTTTTCGCCTGATACAGCACGTACACCGACGCCCTGATCTATGTTGAAACTGGCTGTTTTGACTTGGCCTTCTTCTAAACTCCACCCCTCAGAACGGGTGTATTGGAAGTACAGGTCGGCGTAATCAAGTTGATGCCGCATTAAATGGTTAAATACCTCATCCAGATGGTGGGATTCCAGCTGGTTGGGGGCAAATAAAGTGATGCGTGCGGTTTCCAGTAAAGCTTCCGGACTGGGTGTGTAAATTCCGTTAAGTGTTTTCATAAATTGATCTTTCTCTTGTGTGTTGCCGATCCGGTTTAACCTGAATTCTTCACTTTCAAATGGCTGCAATCCAGCGTGCGGTGGGACAGTGCTGGCAGACTGTTACGCAGGTGTTGTTGGTAATCGGCGTTAATGCTGGCCATGACGATGCCTGAGCCGCGTGGCAAGCGATCCAGTACGACCCCCCAAGGGTCAACAATCATGGTATCCCCGTGGGTTTCGCGTCCTGACAAATGGTAACCACCTTGCGCCGGCGCTATCACATAGGCCAGATTTTCGATGGCACGGGCACGTACCAGCGTTTCAAAATGGGCTTTACCGGTGGTGGCGGTGAATGCAGAGGGAATGACAATTAAATCCACGTTTGACATGGCGCGGTAAAGTTCAGGAAAACGCAGATCATAACAAATGGATAAACCGATGCGACCAAAAGGCGAATCAAAAGTAACCACTTGATTACCGGGTTCAATGGTGTTTTCTTCCTGATATCGTTCAGTACCAAGATTTAAACCGAACAGGTGAATTTTGTCATACCTGGCAACACGTTGACCCAAACCATTATACACCAGACAGCTGTTACGTACTTTGTTGGGCACGCTGGCGGTGAGTGGAACTGACCCCCCTATTAGCCATACATTGTGTTTTTTGGCGGTGTTGGCCAGAAAGCTTTGAATCGGACCATCACCTTCTTTTTCCCGAATTGACAGTTTGTCGGTGTCCTTTACGCCCATGAAGGCGAAAAATTCTGGCAAGGCAATCAATTTGGCACCTTGCTTGGCCGCCATGGCGATCAGTCGGGCTGTTTCTGCCAGGTTGGCGCTGACGTTGGGGCCAGAGGCCATCTGTATTGCCGCCACGCGGGAAACTTGACGGGGGGAATCGGAAGTCATTGCAGAAGATTTTTTTTTAGTCATGTTGTGATGAGGGCATGGTATCAAGTTGAATGGCGGTAATGCCTGTTTGTTCCTGCAAGTGGATGTGCGTGGCGGGTAAAGCCAAAGCGATAAGCCATTGGCGGAGCTCGTTGGCGTCCACAGCAGATTCGTCATTGTCCGGGTAGGCTATACGCAGGTCACTCTGTGGGTCGTTCAGAAAAGCATGGATGCAGGGGGCGATGTCCGGGTTGGTCAACACCAGGTTGCCAGAGCGTGGTTTCAACCAGAAATCGTTACTGACTGTACATGAGTCAGCATACGCTGGTGCAATGAACAACAGCAGAAAAAAGCTAAACCATGGTGTAAAAAAAATGTTTTTCATGAGTGATTTAAAAATACTTTTTGCGATGTACAACCATTTAAAGCAAATAATCCATTAAGCGGCTCTGCGGTTCTGTGCGAATACTGGCGGTCACAAGCACCATTTTCTGGCTTGTTCGGCGTCCCTTGCTCACGATGGGCTTCTCACAATCCAAAAAACTGTCTTGCAACTTGCCTCGCCATCATCTAG
>JAJYMO010000079.1 GCA_021786845.1 Pseudomonadota bacterium
GCAAGCTCAAAATCCTCATAATTAAGCTCATACAGTTCTGCAAGATTAAAACTTCCGTTCAAACAAAGCGACCTGATCAAACGCTCAAATACCGGATTAGCACCATCTCCTTGACCCTGTTTGAGGTGTTTCTCCAATCGTTTTAACACATTCATATCATCCTCCATATCAGAAACGATGGGATTAATTATCCCGATAATCAAATTAAATCCAAACAATCCATTGGGGCGCACAATTAATGGCGCGACAAATTACAGGACGGTTTTTTGGGTTGAGCGAAGCCTATCGCAAACGGTGTGCATCGAACAAACCGGGAAAAAGAGTAAAAAATTGGACACCAGCGCTCACACAGGCTCGCAGGGTCGCCTAATGGATTCTTTGGGTTTAATATATCGGTGTGTGATAAGCCCCTGTGGTAAACAAAATTTTTCCATCCAAAATTTGGGACATGTCTGCTTTATACCAATACAGCGTCAAAGCAAAAATTTCCAAAACACGCCAAAGGGCGTAGAATCACGCGGCTCGCCCCCATAGCTCAGTGGATAGAGCACATCCCTCCTAAGGATGGGGTCGCACGTTCGATTCGTGCTGGGGGCGCCATGCAAATCAAATGGTTAGTCAATATTTTATTTTCCAAGTCTTTATTTTATTTTCCAAGTCTTTTTTGTTTCGTGTGGCACTGGTGGGACACGGAGAAACATAAAGCCGCCGCAATGCACCGCACACCACAGCAACAAACACCCGCACAACCACTTGCATATTCTAACAGCCAGAACTTAAAGGAACTACCAAACCAGATAAAGCCTTATCCACCGCCCGGGAAATAGGGGACAGGCCACGGTTTATGATAAATTATGGTCAAGAAAACTGACCTTGCGTTTGACAATCTTTTTCTACTAATTCCACCTCACGATTTACCTGAGTTAAAATGTCAAAGGTAAGACCTGACCAAGGGGAAGGTGCGCCACTCAAACACACCCCAAAAAGTTGCACGTCTAGCTTAAGTTAGCAAAAATTAAAAATTTTGTGAACCATTTTTTCATCAAATTGTATTAATACCGCGCTAGCATCAAGCAAGCATTTTGGTTTTCCGACCTTTGTTGCACAATTAACTGTTGCATAATCAACCCTTGCGTGATGATTATCCCAGGTTACCTGTTATATGCCTAATTCCAATTCAATGCTGGTGGAAATCAGAAACATGATGATACAAGTCAATCAGTTGCGCGACTCGGTCATCGAAACCCAACAGGTTTTACTGGCTGAATGGAACAGGTTCCTGCACCATGATAAATACCAGACCAGTGCGGCTAACCTGGCTGCCTATATCGGATTGCGCCGTCATGATTTGCGCGACCTGCAAACGCAATTGACACACATCGGGCTTTCTTCGCTGGGACGCTCTGAAGCACATGCACTCGCTACGCTGGATGCTGTCCTGGGCGCACTCAAGCTGATGTCCGGGGCTGCCGTTGAAAATTGCGGGTTGACTGCTGCCAGGCTCAACATGCAGCAGCAACAACAGCTTTTGGTGCAGCATACATCTGAACTGTTCAAACAGGATGGTCACACGACTGTCTTAATGGTGACCTTGCCAGTAGAGGCTGCCGACAATTACACGCTCATACATGAGATGCTGGTGTCCGGCATGGGGTGCGCCCGCATCAATTGCGCGCATGACAATGCGGCACAATGGTTGAAGATGGTGGACAACATCCGTCATGCCAGCAAAGAAACGGGGCGACATTGCCAGATTCTGTTTGATCTGGGCGGTCCAAAATTACGTACCGGCGCAATGATGCCAGGACCAGCCATCCTGCACATCAAAATACAACGTGATGAATATGGCCATACACTGCAACCGGCAAGCCTTATTCTGGACGGCTCCACCAACCCGGGATACGCCGCCACGCCGGAGGGTGCCCCGGCCCGATTAAGCGTGCCAGCTAAATGGCTGCGACAACTCAAGCCCGGTCAGCGGATCAGTTTTCGCGATTTGCGCAAGCGCAAGCGCGAATTTCTGGTGTCGCAACGTCTTTCAGCCACTGAAGTCAGCGTCACCTGCAAAGAAGGGGCCTACCTCGCACCTGGCACTGTGCTCAAACTTCACGGTGGAACTTCCTCGCATAAAGCCCTTGAGCACACGGCGTTGAGCGGGGATTTTATTGCCCCGCCTGCCCACATTCTGCTCAAGCAGGGCGAAACACTGCTCCTGACACGCGCCCAGACGCCCGGACAAGCTGAAACTCGCGACAAAACCGGCGACATCATCACGCCAGGACACATTCCGTGCACCGAACCGGCAGTATTTGATTTTTTGCGCGCCGGACAAGCGGCGTGGATTGATGATGGTCGCATCGCATGCCTGATCAAACAAATTGATGAGCACGGCGCCTGGCTGCACATCACACAAGCCCGCGCCTCCGGCGACAAAATTGGCCCGGATAAAGGCTTGAATTTCCCCAATAGCGCACTGGATTTACCCGCGTTATCGAAGAAGGATCTACAAGACCTGGACTTCGCTGCACACTATGCAGACCTGATTGGTTTGTCATTCGTCCAGCGGGGTGAAGATTTGGATCTGCTGCAAACTGAACTGGAAAAACGCAAAATTTCACATCTCGGCGTTATCGCCAAAATCGAGACCCGAGCAGCCCTCAAGAACCTGCCCGAAATCATCATCCGTGGTGCCGGGCGCGGTGCTTTTGGCATCATGATCGCCCGGGGTGATCTGGCAGTGGAAATTGGCTATGAACGGCTGGCTGAAATACAGGAAGAAATGCTGTGGCTGTGTGAGGCTGCCCATGTTCCAGTGATCTGGGCTACTCAGGTATTAGAAAGCCTGATCAAACAGAATTTACCCTCACGCGCAGAAATTACCGATGCAGCCATGTCAGTACGCGCCGAATGCGTCATGCTTAACAAGGGATCATTTGTCGTGCACGGCATGACAGTCATCAACGACATCCTGTCACGCATGCACGGTCATCTGGATAAGAAAACTGCGCAATACCGTGCACTGCACTGGTGAAATGGAGGGAAGTCTGAATATTCAAGTTATTGTTTTCTGGCGCCTAAGCTGCCTCCATCAATTGATACATTTCCTTTAACCGGTCTTTGGTTTTGGTATATCTGTCCAATCGCCAACTTTTTAACACCTTCAACGCCAGCTCAAAATCCTCATAATTAAGTTCATAGAGCTCGGCAAGATTGAAATTACTGTTTAAACAAAGTGATCTAATCAAACGCTCAAACACTGGATTGGCATCATCTTCCTGCCCCTGCTTGAGGTGTATTTCCAGTTGCTTTAAAACATTCATGTCATTCTCCATATCAGAAACAAAAGAATACAAAAGGATTATATTGGCCCAAATCGTCAATGAGTGCCCAGGTTATCAGGTTGATGATGTCATCCTCTGTGGGTATTTCCCAAGCTGATGATGCAGCCACTGACAGTTTGCTGAATGCCGGCACATTGTCTCATCTTAATAGGCTTGCTGCCTAAAGTCCATCACCAGCCGCCTGTCCGGAATGATACAGAGTCAAAGCAAAAATTTTCAAAACACGCCAAAAGGCGTAAAATCACGCAACTTGCCTCCATAGCTCGGCGGTTAGAGCACATTCCTCCCAAGGATGGGTCGCACGTTTTATTCGTGCTGGAGGCGCCAATCCGGGACAAATCTGGGCACCCTAACCGGGGTTGAATTGTTCGGGTAAGTGATGCCAACTTAAAGACGTCCGGAAAAAATCATGAACTTTCGTCATATTGTGTTTACTGCAAACAATGGATCTGCAGCCACTGATCCTGTTGCATTTGGAGATGGGGTCAGCCATGTTTGAAACGAATGCCCATATTAAAGAACAGGTATTTCTAAAGCAGATTCTGGAAAACTCACCTGACGGAATTTTTACGATCGATTTTGAACTGCATATTCGGTATGTCAATTCAGCTTTCTGTCGATTGGTTAACTATACAGAACAAGAGTTGACTGGCTCTTTTATCACTGAGCATCTGGGAGATATGGACATCCTCAATGCTTGCATGAAGTTGATAGAAGAAACAGGGGAATGCAATGATCAGGAAACGATATTTAAACGGCGCGATGGCTCCATGGTGCACGTTTCGAAAAATGTTAGAACCATTAAGGATGATGCAGAAAATGTCACGGGGATGTTGATCACGGTTCGAGACATGAGCAAGCTGCATCAGTTAAACAAAGCACTGGAAATTGCCAAACAGCAATTGAAGCAGCATGCAGATGAACTGGAAAAATCGCTGACGGAGCGTGAGCAGGCACTTTATTTGGCAAAAGAACTTGCTGAAGTGACGCTGGCCTCCATTGGCGATGGTGTCATTACAACAGATGTGCTGGGACGGGTAACATTTTTGAACCCCATTGCAACCAATTTAACCGGATGGACACTGGATGAAGCACAAGACAAACCCCTGTCCGAGATATTCAACATTATCAATGAGGTCTCTCGTCATAAAATAAAAAACCCTGTGAGTTCGGTATTGCGTGACGGCAAAACAGTCACGCTGGCTAACCATACGGTACTTATTTCACGACAGGGTACAGAATATAATATCGAAGATTCAGCAGCCCCAATTTTTAAAGCGGATGGCACATTGATGGGATGTGTACTGGTGTTCCATGATGTCACAGAAAAACACCGGTTACTGAATGCTACCCGCTGGCAGGCAACCCACGATACGCTCACCAATTTACCTAACCGTGTGCTGCTGTCTGACCGTTTTAATCACGCCACTGCTCGCTCACAACGGCAGCAAAACCTCCTGGCGGTATGCATCATCGATCTGGATGAATTCAAGCCCGTTAATGACCGTTATGGTCATGATATTGGCGATGTGCTGTTGATTGAAGTGGCCAAACGATTAACCGCTATTGTCCGGGGTGATGATACCGTGGCCCGTTTAGGGGGTGATGAGTTTGTGCTACTGCTGAGTGATGTGAATGATGTGGATGAACTTGAATTAATTATGGACCGCGTGCTGGTCTCTTTATCAATGCCTTATTTTATTCACAACAAACGCATCACCCTATCTGCCAGCATAGGTGCCACATTATACCCGCTGGATCAATCAGATACAGACACTCTGTTGCGCCATGCAGACCAGGCAATGTATCAAGCCAAGCAACGTGGCCGTAATCAATATAACCTGTTCGACATCGTGCTGGACAGGCAAGTCACTTCCAGTCATCAAACACTGAAACAAATCAAAAAAGCATTGGAGTCCAATGCGTTTGTTCTGTATTACCAGCCTAAAGTAAACATGCGTACAGGGGTGATTGTGGGCATGGAAGCACTATTGCGTTGGCAACATCCCACACAAGGCTTGATACTGCCATTGGATTTTCTGCCTCAAGTAGAACAGACTAATCTGATTATTGATCTTGGCGTATGGGTAATGGATCAAACCATGCAGCAAATATCGGTCTGGCTTAAAGCGGGTAAGTCGTGGGTGGTCAGCATCAATATCGCTGCATTGCACTTCCACAGTGGAGATTTTTTGCAACACCTTAAAGACGCACTGGCGCGTTATCCCGATGTACCCGCTCATTTGCTGGAAATAGAAATACTGGAATCGGTTGCTTTGAATGATATTAACCAGATTAATCAGTTGATACGTGATTGCCAGGCATTGGGGGTGAGTTTCTCATTGGACGATTTTGGGACAGGGTACTCTTCATTGAGTTACTTAAAACAATTACCCGCTGAAACCATTAAAATCGATCAGGCTTTTGTGCGCGACATTCTGGATGACCGTGATGATTTAACCGTGGTCGAAGCGGTGATCAACATTGGCAAGGTCTTTAATCGTAAAATTATCGCTGAGGGGGTGGAAACAACCGGGCATGGCGTGCTGTTGTTGCGCCTGGGTTGCGACCTGGCGCAGGGTTTCGGCATTGCCAGGCCGATGCCTGCCATACAAGTGCTGAATTGGGCCAATGCCTATGTGGCAGACCCAGCTTGGACCAAGTGCGTTGATGCCGACCGAAACTGACCCAGCGTGTTTAGGAGCCTGTCGGACTTAAAGGAAATCGGCTGCAAATCCGCCTGACCGGTGCATATTTCACCGCTTTTTTGGTCAATAGAACAACTATTGACCGGCAAAACCGGCAAGTGGGGTAAGCAGGTATTTTTCCGGTAGGAAAAAACTCGCAAAAGCTGCCCTCGCCCAGCCGAATTTTGCGAGCAGCCGCTTTGCGGCTTGCCTGCTTGAACCACTTCGCTTCGATTCTTCAAGTCCGACAGGCTCCTAGAAAACGAGGGCAGGTCGTTCGCAGTCACGGCAGCAATGAGGTCACCGGCCTTCAGGCCGGTGGATATTTAGTCAGGGAGGGGTTCGGCGCTCCTGCCGGCCTAAAGGCCGGGGTTTTAAACCAGCAAGGAAAAAGGATATATCTATCCGGTCAAAGTTCCGTCCTGGGAGTTGTCCATACGCCCCGGTAGTATGGGGAAGCGGCGCTGAAGCAATCCAGTGTCGTAGTTTTTTCCAAACAGCAAAAAAATGGGCCGTAATGCAAGTGAATCTGCATGCAGCCTCCCCGTTAACAAAGTGGAGTAGTCTACCCTGTATAGCGAAGGGGAAGGACAGTGGATGGATGCTGAATATGACAAGGGATGGCGGACAGACATCCTCATGTTCGCCTACCGCCTCGTTCGTGCCAACCAGGGAAATCCCCGTGTCGAAAACCGTGGTCTACCCCCATTATTGTGGGCCTTCTGTTACCTGCACCAATCTGGCAGGAGAAATCCACTTCACGTAAGCCGCTTGCACCTGCCTTGCCGTCAACCTGATATAGCGCCGGGCGGCGCGTGTCGGTTCATCCAGGGGCAGACCCAGCACCGCCCGGGAGATAAGTCCTGTGGCGATGTGGTCGACACTTGCCTCCGACAGGGACACTTCCCGCAGAAGCAGGGTCTTGGCCCGCCTCAGGTCGCTGGCTGAGACAGGCGCATTCTGCATCTGCCCCAGGTCGCGGACAACAATCGCTCTCGCCTTGACCACGCTGGATGGATCGCTGGCGTAGTTCACCAGGTACACTGCCCGCGTCTTGCCTACCTGGAAACTGGAGTCGACGTAATAGACCAAACCTCTCTTCTCACGCAGATCCCGATAAAGCCATGTGGCGTAAAAAGCCCCGCCCAATACGTGATTGCCCAGCTCAAGGGCATAATAATCCGGATCGAACCGGTTGATCGCGAGGGTTTCGGCCAGGATCACCTGATCTTGCACCCGACTGGCATCCGGTACCCTTGTTGTGGATGGTTTATTGGGTACAACGCCCGGCAGTTGTGTTTCAGGCTTCGGCCCCACGGCTGTCCAGGCACCGAAATATTTTTCTATTTCCGCTTTGACTTGTTCCGGTACCACGTCGCCGATCACAACGATGGTGGTAAGGTCCGGACGAAATACGTGACGGTAATAATTTTCCACGTCGTCGATGCTGAGCGAGGAGACGCTCTCCGGCGTAGCCTCCCGCAAAGTCGGATCCTGTTTTGGAAAAAGTTCGGCGTGCAATGCGCGATTTGTCAGGTAGCCGGGACTTTGCAATTCGCCAGCCACGGCCGCCGCCACCTGCCGCCGGATGATATTGAATGCAGCCTCCGGCAAGGCTGGATGAAGCTCATTATCAGCCAGCAAACGGATCCCTTGATGCAAATTATTTTTCATTACCTGCAAGGAAAAATCGGTACCGGCGGATTCATCAGCGGCGATCGCGTCCAGCGCTTCTTGAAAGGCCACACGGTCAAGGGTTTTCGTGCCATAGGAAAACAACTGGCCCAGTACGTCGTTGACACCTTCCTGTCCCACAGGTTGTTCGAGATCTGGTTTGTTGTCGATGTGCCCATAGATGCTGACTGTAGGACTGATCGATTCAGTCTGCACGATGAGCTTGAGTCCGTTTGACAGCACGGTGACGACGGGATGCACTGTCGAGGCAGGAATCGTAAGCCGGTTCAGATCATTCTCCGCCCATGCCGGCAGCTTCACAGCCTTGACTTGTTTGGGGGCAAACGACTCCTTGCCACCAAACCCCCTGGCGACAACAGGCTTGCCGGATATCTGCGGCGTCAGAATGGCGGAAATGGCGTGATCGAAATCGAGATACTGTCTGGCAACGCGGTTCACGTCGGCCACCGTCACGGCCTGAATCGCCCGAACGCCGTCATCGGGTGACGCCAGCCCCTCTACGGCAACCGCCTGGGACCAGACGGAAGCCAGGCCCGAAACCGAATTTTTCTGGAACTCGGCAGCCGCCATCTCGCGCTTTTTGGCAACGGTCACCAAGTCAGGCGATACGCCTTTTTTTGCGTAATTCCCGAGGATATGACGCATTTGTTCGAGCAGCGCCTTGGCGTCACCGTCTTTTGGAAAAGTGCTGACGGCAAACCCCAACCCCGACTGACAAAATGTGCTCAGGGAGAAACTGGCCGACAAAGCGCTGCCCTGAGGCACCAGACCATACAACTCGCCCCGCTCGCTGCTCAGCACGTCGGAAAGCACCTCCGCAGCGGCATAATCGATGCTGTCATAACCGGGCATGCGGAAGGAAATAACCGCTGTGCCGTAAGGTTGATCCGTATCGAGACGCAGCGTCTGCGCCTGCACAGGCTCGAGATGGATCACCGGACGTTTTGCCAGCGGCCTGACAGGGATGCCGCCGAAGAGCGCCCTGACCTTGGCCAGTGCCTGCTCGGGCTGGACATCTCCGACGATAATCAGCACCGCATTGTTCGGCGTGTACCATTTATCATAAAATGCCCGCAGCATGGCACCCGTGGTTTGATTAAAGGACGCACGGGTACCGAGGGGGTCGTGTGCATAGGGCGTGTCCTTGAACATTTCAGTCAAAAGCCTGGTGTAGAAAACGTAGTCCGGGCTGGAGAGATCCTGAGCCACTTCCTGCTCGATGGCGCCCCGTTCCCGTTCCCACAATGCCTCACTATCCAGCACGCCAGCCATGCGGATCGCTTCGATGTGGAGCGCCACGTCCAGATCCTTGCCCGGCACGGTGAAAGCATATTGGGTCACCGACTGCTGGGTATCGGCATCGAACTTGCCACCCATACCTGCGCTGATGGCTGCCAACTGGTCAGCGGATAGCCCCGGACTGCCGCGGAACATCATGTGCTCCTGGGCGTGGGCCATACCGGGGAAACCGTCAGGCGCCTCGTTCGATCCTGCCAGATAATTGATCTGGGTTGTGACCACTGGCGCCAGGGCATTGCGCACGATAATGACTCTGAGACCGTTAACCAGGGTGGCACGGAGTATGTCGCCGCCTTCGCTTGCCATCCCTGGCACCGCTGCGGCAGCGAAGCCACCCCAGGCCAGAAGTACGGCGAACAACCCCGCAACGCCCAAATAACAAGGGCGTTTGTTGCAATGAGACCTGTTAATTTCGTTCATCGTGTCAAGCTAACCTCACCCAAAATTTAAGCAACGCCACTGCACTCAGTGCGCAGGCGGCAGAAAAACCAAACGCCACACTGACTGCCACCGTTTGCCACAACCAGCCGAATACCAGTGAAGCCGGTAACAACATGATTCCTGCCGTCAGGTTAAACCAGCCATATGCCGTTCCCGTCTGATTGGGCGGCGCGAGATCGGCCACCAGTGCCTTTTCAACACCTTCGGTTGCGGCAAGAAATACGCCGTAAGCGGCAAAGATCGGCCACAAATACACCGTTTTAAATCCATGAATACCCAATAACAGGTAAAACAGGCCATACACCAGCCAACCCACCTGTAAAAACCGTGACCGACCTAACCGGTCAGACAATGCAGACAACGGCGTGGACAAAACCATGGCCACCGCAGAGGTCAACGCCCACAACAAGGGCACTTGATATTCAGCCAGGCCTAGGTCGCGCGCGCGCCACAATAAAAACATATTCGATGCATTACCCAATGTAAACAAAGCCACCACTAACAGGTAACGCTTGAATACCGGCGGGAAACTCATGACATCCCATGAAAAAGGAGTCACCTTTCGATTTAATACGGCTGGTGGTTCCTTAACGCCCAAAACAAGTGCCAGCGTGATCAGTCCCGGAATGATGGCCCACAAAAAAACTTGACGCAAGGGCATCCCATGCGCCAACAGATAGGCCGCCAGCAAAGGACCTACCACTGCCCCCGCATTGTCCATGGTACGATGCAAGCCGAACGCCAAACCCCGTTGATTTTCGTTCACGGCATTTGCCAGCAAAGCATCGCGCGGAGATGTGCGCAAACCTTTGCCCACCCGGTCAGTAAAACGCAGGAGCAACACCATAGGCCAACTGGATGCCAAATAGAATAGCGGGCGCGAGCCCGCTGCGAGCGTATAACCGGCAGCCACCCAACCTTTGGCATGCCCACGTTGATCCATCAATACGCCAGAAAAAAGTTTCAACAGGCTGGCAGTGGCTTCCGCGACACCTTCAATCAAACCCAGTGTGCGCGGACCTGCCAGCAATACCGAAGCCAAAAAAAGCGGCACCAGCGGGTAAATCAATTCGCTGGTGGCGTCATTAAACAGGCTGACCAAGCCCAACAACCATACGGTGCGAGGCAAGCCAAACAACAATGAAAACACGATGCGTTTCCTGCTATGCCGCCACCTCCACACTAATTTCGGTTTCCAGCACATGCTGCTCGCCGTGTGCCAGGGCAATACTGTCTTTACCCGCATTAGCCGTTTCCACACACAGCATGTGCTGATATTCTTCAGGGCGCATATCAGTAAATTTTGCTGCCTTGTCCAGCCATGGATTCCACACCACGGTGCTGTGGCTGCCCGATTTCGACACCACGATTCTCCGGTCTTGCGCTGGATCATGAATCACGCAGGTGGATGTAGTATCCAGGTAGATACGGTCCGTTTCACCTGTAAAGGTGACTGGGCCTGTTTGTACGTGCTGCTTAGAATCCAGCACTTTGTCTAAATAAGTGGTTTTGTCCAAACCGGTCACCGTGGTGCGCGCGATGTCACCAACAAAGAAGTAGGTATGCAGCGCGTCAGTGATATGAAATGTTTTATGCCCTGTATTATGGGTCACCAGACGCATGACCAATGTTCGACCAATATCCACTTGCAGCTCCAGATCAAAACCATGATCCCAGATGGCACGGGTGTCCGCATTATCGCTTAAACCCATGCGCACGATTAAGCGATCACCCACCCAATTGGTTTCGCGCAAGGTCCACATGCGTGTGCGCACAAAACCATGCGCCGGTTGCCCCTTCTCACCCGTACCAAACCAGGGCCAGCACACCGGTACGCCACCCCGCACTCCCTGACCGGGTCGATAAACAGCATGGTGGCTGGTCCACAATATTGGCATATGCCCGGCAGGTTGCCATGCGAGAACTTGTGCGCCTTGCAAGGCAATCCGTGCATTAGCGAGTGGGGTGCTAATGATCAACACGGGCACACCTGAAATATCTTCAATTTTCAGGGTACTAATCATGCCAAATTCTTCGTTGAGTGCAACCAAATCCATTTTATGCATCTTCATTTCTCCAGTAGTAGTTCTGATTCAATCACAATTTCACGCTCTTCTTGCTGCAAAGACCACAGGTGCGCATACAGGCCATTCTGCGCCAGCAATGCTTTGTGGGTACCTGTTTCGACAATTTCACCCTGCGTCATCACCAAAATCGTATCAGCATCCACGATGGTGGACAAGCGATGCGCAATAATTAAGGTGGTTCGATTGCGGGAAATCTCTCGCAACTCAGTCTGGATAATCATTTCGGTGTGGGTATCCAGTGCCGAGGTCGCTTCATCCAGGATCAAAATTGCCGGATTTTTAAGCAAAGTGCGGGCAATGGCGACGCGCTGTTTTTCACCACCCGACAATTTCAAACCGCGCTCGCCCACCTGGGTTTCCCACGCTTTGGGCAAGGATTCAATGAACAATAAAATATGGGCCGCACGCGCCGCCTCAACAACTTCTTCCCGACTGGCTTGCGGACGACCATAGGCAATATTGTAATAAATGGTGTCATTAAACAATACAGTATCCTGCGGAACGATGCCGATTGCCGCCCGAAGACTGGTTTGCGTGACCGAGCGAATGTCCTGGCCATCAATACGAATGGCGCCGCTGTTGACATCGTAAAAACGATAGCACAATCTTGCCAGCGTGGATTTACCTGCGCCGCTGGCGCCCACCACCGCCACATTATGGCCTGCCGGGATACTGAAGCTCACCCCTTGCAATATTGAACGGTCGGCATCATAACCGAAGCGCACCTGATCGAAACTCAGGGTCCCGCCACGCAAGACCAATGGCTTGGCATCCGGTGCATCCTGCACTTCACGGTTGGTGCGCAAAATATCAAACAAACGCTCAATATCGGTCAAGGATTGTTTAATTTCGCGGTACATCACCCCCAGGAAATTCAGCGGGATAAACATCTGGATCAGGAAAGCATTGATCATGACCAGATCACCCACAGTTAATTTCCCCGCCACCACGCCCATCGAAGCACGGGTCAACATCACCGTCACTGCGGCAGCAATCACGGTGGCCTGCGCCACATTCAGCATTCCCAATGAAACCTGATTTTTAACCGCAGCCGCTTCCCATTGTCGCAACTGGGCATCATACCGCTCGGATTCAAATTTTTCATTGCCGAAGTATTTCACGGTTTCATAATTGAGCAGACTGTCAATGGCACGGCTATTGGCCAAAGAATCCATTTCATTCATCCTGCGACGCAGGTGCGTGCGCCATTCGGTGATCGACAAGGTCAAGGCGATATAAATCAGCAAAGCCAGCAGGGTAATGACGGCATAGGTCCAGTCAAAGCGCACCAGCAAAATCCCGGAAACCATCGTGATTTCAAGTATTGTGGGCAACACGGAGAACAGACTGAGCTGAATTAAAGAGGAGATCGCCCGCGAGCCGCGCTCAATATCACGCGAAAGGCCACCGGTTTGGCGTTCAAGGTGGAAACGCAGGGACAAGGCATGTAAATAACCGAACACTTCAATACCAATACGGCGAATTGCATTTTGCGTCACCCGGGCAAACACAATATCGCGCAAATCAGACGACACCGTGGTGGTCAACCGTAACGCGCCATAGGCCAGCAGCAAGCCCAAAGGCACCGTCATCACAGGGGGGACATGCGTAAAGTGATCAACCAGGTTTTTGAGCACAATGGGGATGCTCACAATGGCCAGCTTGCTGCCGATTAAAAGCGTTAAGGCAACAATCACCCGCCACTTGTATTCCAGCAAATAGGGCAATAAACGGCCAAAAGTGCGCCAATCGGTGGGACCGGGCAAAGAATTACCGGATGATGAATGTCGCATAAAATTTAACCAGGACCATTGCGCAACAGAGTTTCACTCCGGCCAAAACAAATCAATAAAATCAAAACCACTTTGCGTCTTTGCTTAAATCCCTGAACCGACAAGGTCGCGGGGCTCCAAAGACGGCGTATAAGGCTTTTCGTATTTTTTAAGAATATCATAATAGGTGCGGATGCTTTCAACAAAAATCACCGCTTCACCACCCCGGCAATAACCATGCTTGACTCCATACTGGTGCAGATTGCCCGACAACAGGGGCAAGGTCTGCTTCACATCGCACCATGCGTCCGCATTCAAATGCCGATGCTGTGCCAAAACACGCGCATCCTCAACATGGCCCTGCCCCTGATTATAAGCCGCCAACGCCATCCACACGCGGTCCGGATCTTCCAGACGCACGGGTTGCAAGGCCATCAACTCCGACAGGTACATCGCACCACCCAATATGCTCTGTTTTGCATCCAGCCGATCCGTCACCCCCATTTTATCCGCCGTATCCGTGGTCATCATCATCATTCCCCGCACCCCCGTCGGTGAAGTGGCATACGGATCCCAATGCGATTCCTGGTAGCTGATGGCCGCCAATAAACGCCAATCGATTCCCGAAGCAATTTGTGCACGATAAAAAATAGGCCGGAATTTGGGTAAAGTGGTACGCATTCTTTCCAGAAAACCACTGATGTCTGTATCCTCTAACTGATCTACATAACCATAATAACGCTCGATCCAGCGATCCAGCTCACCATTTTGCTCAATGCTCTTAAAAAACTGTTGCACCTGGGACCACAAAACGGGACTGGTATTTATTGGGAACTGCCAGGCCAGGGGCGCCTCCTCACCCACAGTGAAAGCGATGTCCAAATTTGGGTAAAGGTGACGCGCCAAAGCAAACGAAGCTGAATCGACCAGCACCGCATCAAATTCCCCATGCGACAAACTATCGAGCAATTGTTCTTCCCATGCCGTGCTCACGGCTATCCAGCGCAAACCTGGCAAATGAGCGCGTACCGAATTTAACGTATCAATATGCTGGGTACCTGCTACCACAGCCAAGCGCTTGCCCAGCAAGGCCGAAAAATTTTTAGGTTGTATATCATCCGTGTTGTAAACCATCACCTGCGCTTGAGGCAAATAAGCAGGACCGGCACGCAAAACGCGCTGTTCGGCGGCTGACAGATCCAGATCGGCCGCCATGATGTGCGCTTGCTGTTGAACCAATTGCGACACCAGTTGATCGACATTATTTAATTCAATCCAACGCACACGATAGCCGTATTGTCGGGCAAATTCATTGACCATATCAGTCTCGAGGCCACTGTACTGGCCGCTGGCATCTTCAAAATGGCATGCTGCGCCATTACGAGTCAGCACAATCAATTCACCAGAATGCACGGGCGACACGACCGATGGATGCTGCCCGCCATCCGAAACCAGCAACAAAACGGGCACCAGCACCCAAAATAACCACCAGGGTATATGCGGTGTATATTTGGACTTCCAGCCAGCGGGAGGATCAGATTTTAGAATATCGCACCACCTTCAGGTTGAGGCCTTTGCACGAAGGAACGAACGCAGCCCGGTCGAGACGAAAAAAAAGCAAAAACTGAAGTGTACAGAGTGTACATGAGAATTTGGAGATTTTTTTATGGAATCGGGGCCGGTACAGCCACAGAATAAAAATCTCACTTTAAGTTCAAGCCAGAAAACGCTATAATGACCGGCTTACGGAGAGGTGGCAGAGTGGCCGAATGCGCCTGACTCGAAATCAGGTATACATGAATAATGTATCGTGGGTTCAAATCCCACCCTCTCCGCCAATAATTTATTGATGGCACAAATGAATGCGCACTCTCTCTGAACCTCCTCTTGAGTAGCGAAATCTTGCACAAATACCAAAAAATTTCATGTAAAACAACAAATCAACAAAGGCACGTGTTGCTTTTTATGTTATGCCCGCAATCGGTTTACCTCATCAAAAATTCTGGATTTAAGTGTCCTTGTCTCGAAATTGTCACATTACTCTGATACGGTGGCGTACCCGGTATATGACGAAAGTGTATTCATCATGCAGCAAGATGCTTTGTTGAAAATATTGCAGACACATGATTTATGTCCTGTTTTTCAGCCCATCATGGATATGCATCATGGCACTGTGATGGGTTTTGAGGGTTTAATTCGGGGGCCGGTTGATAGCGAATTGCGAATGCCGCAAGATTTATTTGCAGCGGCCATACAGCATCATTTACTGTTACCGCTCGAAAGTCTGAGTTTGTTCCAGGTAATGTCTGCATTTGTGGCCCTCTCGTTACCAGGCAAACTGTTCGCCAACATCAGCCCCTACGCTTTGTTAAGCGGGGTGCTGGACAATCCTTTATTGGCCGATTTGCTGGGCGCCGCGAGCCCTTTGGCTGGGCGGATTGTGTTTGAGCTGACCGAGGGTGTGCCGCAAATGGAGAGCGCCAAAGTGGTGGCAGGGATTAAAGTATTGCAAGCGCGGGGATTTGATGTGGCGCTGGATGATTTGGGTGAAGGGTTCTCCAGTTTGCGCTTGTGGTCGGAAGCGCGTCCTGCCTATGTCAAAATTGATAAGCATTTTGTGACGGGCATCGATAAAAACCCGGTTAATTTACAGTTCGTTCGTTCCATCAAGCAGATTGCCGATAAGAGTAATGCGATTTTAATCGCCGAAGGCATAGAAGACCGGGCTGAATTTTTGCTGCTAAAAGAGTTGGGGATATGTTGTGGACAAGGCTATTTTATTGCGCGCCCTCTGGCCCAACCGCAATTAACGGCAAGTATGGCGGCATTAGCCTGTTTACGGGTGACTTATTCAGATAATGAATTGTGGCTAAAAACGGTGCTGCGGCGCGGCCCGCAAGCGCGTATCCTGTTGACCAAAACCCCCACGGTCAGCGTGCAGACAACAAGTGGCGCTGCGCATGAAATATTGCTCGCGCATCCTGATCTGGAAATTTTACCTGTGCTGGATGGCAACGTACCTGTCGGCGTATTGAATAGAACGCTGGTAGATAAATTTTCGCGACAATATGTTCATGAATTATATGCGCGACAATCATGCGCTTTATTTATGGACAAGGCCTTTGTTGCGGCAGAGTTGGACATGCCCATTGTGGCATTGAGTCATTTGGTGTTGGCGCAAGGGCATAAACGATTTGCCGATGGCTTTATATTAACGCATGAAGGCAATTACGTCGGCATCGGCTCCAATTTTGCATTGATGCAAGAGATGACGACACTGCAAATACTGGAAGCGCGTTATGCCAATCCGTTGACTTTACTGCCTGGAAATGTGCCGATTAATGAACAAATTGAAGTATTGCTCGCGAATGGCGAGGATTTTTGTGCCTGTTATGCGGATCTGGATAACTTCAAGCCATTTAATGATGTGTTTGGTTATGCGCACGGAGATGAAGTGATTAAGCTTACCGCACGCGTGTTGATGGCAATTGCCGATCATGACATTGATTTTGTTGGTCATATTGGTGGAGATGACTTTTTTGTGTTGTTTCAAAGCACTGACTGGGAATGGCGTTGCCAGCGGATTTTGCGGGATTTTGATAATGCGGTAAGGAATTATGTACGCCAGGCAGGACTGGGTACTGCTGGTTACAGCACGGAAGACAGGCGCGGCAATCCGGTTGAGTATGCATTTCCAAGTCTGTCTGTCGGCGTTGCGCCCATCATGTCTGGACAATATCAAAACTGTCATGACATTTCGATGGTGGCATCTGAGGTAAAAAAGGCAGCCAAAAAAATGCCAGGATCAAGCTTGTATGTCGACAGGCGTACTAATTTATGCACGGAGAGCGAGTCAAAACAAGGGGTTCTCAAGTTCCACAGAATTTAACCATTCGTCGCGGCACAAAACCTCCGATGCTTTCCGGTATAACGGACATGGTGATGTTGCCGCCCCAAATCATGAAACAACACGTCGCCATGCCCTTCCCCTTACTCCTTGCGCGCTCCCCTCAAGGGGAGCACCGGACAAGCGAAATCCCGCTTCGTGAGTTTCACGCTAACGGCATGATCTGTGGCGGCCTCCCTGCTACTGTTCACTTAATCAAAGCAGGTGTAAAATCGGCGCGATGATCCGTATCAATCGAACCCTCTCCATCGCCGAAAGCGAAATCCAGGAACAATTTATTCGCGCATCGGGTCCCGGCGGGCAAAATGTCAACAAAGTATCCTCCGCAGTGCAATTGCGTTTCGATGTCATACACTCCCCTTCTTTACCTGAAGAAGTGCGCGCCCGACTGATCTTGCTGGCTGGCCGACGCATCAGCCAGGATGGCATGCTCACTATCGAAGCGCAGCGTTTCCGCAGCCAGGGACGTAACCGCGACGATGCACGCGTGCGCCTGACGGCACTTATTCGCGAAGCGATTAAAATCCCCAGGTTACGCCACGCGACCAGGCCGACTCGCGCTTCACAGCAACGCCGACTGGAGAGCAAACAACGGCTGGGCAATACCAAAAGGCAGCGAAGGACAGTGTCTGACGAATAAAACCACAGACAAACAGATTGACAGACAAACCCAACCGGCGCCAATGGCATTCACATCCCGCATCATCATTCATCGTTCACTTTTTTTATGTCTACTGCATTATCGATACTGAACCGTGTTTTTGGCTATCCAGCCTTCCGTGGCCGACAAGCCGATGTGGTTGACCACGTCACGGGCGGCGGCGACGCATTGGTATTGATGCCCACAGGCGGAGGGAAATCTTTATGTTATCAGATCCCGTCGTTATTACGACATGGCACCGGCGTAGTGGTGTCCCCGCTGATTGCACTAATGCACGATCAAGTCATGGCTTTGCGCGAGGCAGGTGTGCGGGCAGCGTATCTTAATTCAGCTTTGTCGGCGACTGAGGCAAGCGAGGTAGAGCAAGCATTTGTAACGGGCGAACTGGATTTAATCTATGTCGCGCCAGAACGCCTGGTGACTACCCGATTCCTGGCATTGCTGGCACAGACCGAACTGGCTTTGTTCGCCATAGACGAAGCCCATTGCGTGTCGCAGTGGGGACATGACTTTCGCCCTGAGTATATTGCACTGTCGGTGTTGCATGAACGCTTTCCTGCTGTGCCGCGCATTGCACTGACCGCAACGGCGGACGCGCAAACTCGCGCCGAGATTGTGGCGCGCTTGCAACTGGAGGGCGCCCGGCAATTTGTCTCCAGCTTTGATCGACCAAATATTCGTTACCAAATCGTAGAAAAAAATGACCCCCGCAAGCAATTGCTGGCATTTATTCAGGATCAGCACCCACAGAATGCGGGGATTGTGTATTGTTTATCGCGACGCAAAGTAGAAGAAACGGCGCTCTGGCTGGCAAAACAAGGCGTCGCTGCCTTGGCTTATCACGCCGGAATGGATGTTGGGATCCGACGACGACATCAAGACCGGTTTTTACGTGAAGAAGGCATCGTCATGGTGGCAACCATCGCTTTTGGTATGGGCATAGACAAACCTGATGTGCGTTTTGTTGCCCATTTGGATTTACCCAAGAGCATTGAGGGTTATTATCAGGAAACTGGGCGTGCCGGACGCGATGGCGCGCCAGCAGATGCATGGATGGCTTATGGCTTGAACGATGTGGTGCAGCAACGACGCATGATCGAAAGTGGCGAAGCTGAACCCCAATTTAAACGTATGGCACAGGCCAAACTGGAAGCATTGTTGGCACTGTGCGAAGCGACGCGCTGCCGCCGTGTGCTGCTGCTGGATTACTTTGGCGAAACTGCCGAACCCTGCGGCAACTGTGATGTCTGTTTGGTGCCACCCGAAACGTGGGATGGCACGGTGGCAGCACAAAAAGCCTTGTCGGCAATTTATCGCACGGGTGGGCGATTTGGTACCGGGCATTTGATTGATGTGCTGCGTGGGCAGTCTACCGACAAAGTTCAGCAATGGCGTCATCAACAACTCAGTGTTTTCGGCATCGGCAGCGATCTGGATGAAAAAGCCTGGCGTGCGGTCTTGCGGCAATTGATGGCGCATGGCTTTGTCAGCGTTGACCATGAGGCATTTGGCGCATTGACGCTGACTGACCAAAGCCGCGCCGTACTCAAAGGTGAGGTGCAGGTGTGGTTGCGCAAGGACTTGGCGCTGAAACCAGCCAAACGCCAATCTGACCGCCCATTGACCACTCTGGTGGATATCCAGGATGAGCACCTGTTCGAAAAATTAAAGGCTTGGCGGCAAACAGTTGCCCGTACGCTGAATGTGCCCGCCTATGTCATTTTCCATAACACCACGCTGATCGAAGTCGCGCAATGCCACCCGGCAACTTTGGCCGCATTGGGCGAAATATCCGGTATCGGCACGCGCAAACTGGAAGCCTACGGCACGGACATGCTGGCAATAATCAATGCAAGCGATTAAGGACAGTGTAAAATCCGCACATTGCCAAACTTAATGAGAATCGACAAGTCATGAATAACAATGATGTAATGCGCAGCATACGCTATGCGCTGGACCTGCCGGATGCGGCAATTGCCAACATGGTCGGGTTGACGGGATATGCGGTGGATGTTGCTGCCATTGCGCCGCTGCTAAAAGATGAAGCCGACCCTGACGCTGCCGTATGTGATGACGCTTTGCTGGCGGCTTTTCTGGACGGTTTGATTATTCATCAGCGCGGCGCACGCGACACGCCACCTGCCCCGATCAAACGGCTTACCAACAACCTTATCTTCAAAAAAATACGCATTGCTTTCGATCTCAAGGAAGATGATTTACATGCCATCCTCAAACTGGCTGAATTCGAAATTTCCAAACCGGAATTGAGCGCGATTTTCCGTAATCCGGACAACAAAAACTACCGTCAGTGCGGCGATCAGTTGCTCAGGTATTTTCTCAAGGGTTTGAACATCAAGTTACGTGGTGAATGACCATACGTAAAGCCTTTGGTGTCACCCGCAGGGCTGTAAGTCTACAGCCCATTTTCACATCCCGACGCACACACCCCAAATAACAAAAAACCTTGCCTTGAAAAAGCAAGGTTTTTTGTTTGTAGCGACTATCCGTGAATCAATACCGCGAATCCGATGGTTTCCCGCCATTCGGCCAGTCATGCACTTTATTGGGAAAGTCAGGACGCGGCATGTGGGTAAAGTATTCGGCCACATCCACAGCATCCTGATCGGTCAAACCACCCGCGCCCTGCACATAATGCGTGGTGTTGGCTATTGGCATGTTGTTTTTCACAAAAGCAGCTGCAGTGTAGGTTTTGGCGATACCTGCGCCGATATTAAACGACTCGTCACCCCATAATGCGGGGAACAGATAGCTGCCATCGGCGCGCTTGATGCCTTCTCCATGGGCACCATGGCACACGGCACACTGGTTGTCGTACACCTGTTTGCCGTGCGTGACATTGGGAAGAATGGTCTTGGCAATTTTGCCCACGCCACGCCCCGGGATTTTCTGTCCCATTTTGGCATCGCCGCGCATCCAGTCCATATAGGCAATCATCGCGTTCATTTCTCTGGAGTTTTTATCCAGCGCTGTACCCGCCATGGAACGTGTGAAACACCCATTCACCCGGTCTCTGAAATCAATAACTTTCCCGGCACGCGGTGCATAGCTGGGGAACATCGCCGCCACACCGACATAAGGTGAAGCTTTAGCCACTGTACCGCCGTTGATATGGCAACTGTTGCAACTTAAGCCGTCACCCACATTATGGGGTAACATCTGCTTGGTGTCCTGCATCAGCCGCATGCCATAAATCAACTGGGCAGCATTGGGGCTGTTCAGCATCGCCGCATAACGAGGCACCACAAACCGGGAGGGTTCAGCCGCTTTGAGTGCAATCTCCTCACGCACTTTATGCACCTGATCTGCCGTAACGGGTTCGCCCTGATTTCCCCAACGCGTGCGGACAAAGGTGACCATTTCTGCCAGTTCCTGATCGCTCAGTCTGGCATAACTCGGCATCGCAAAGGCGCGAGGCGCTGCCTGGGTCACTGGTGCTTTCCAGCCGCTTAACACCACATGGATGGCAGAAGTGGGGTCACTGCCGGTGACAGAAGTGTTACTGGCCAGGGGGGGGAAAAAGCGTGTCGCACCTTTTCCGTCCAGTTGGTGGCAGGTAGAGCAAAACTGTGTGTAACCCAGACCGCCGCGTGTGCGATACAGGTCATCGGCGCTGGCTTGTGCTGAAATCGCCGCTTGATGAGGTTGTTCGTCAGGATTTGGTGACAAGGCATTGAGGTACTCTCCTACCGCTGCCGCATCGCCAGGACTGAAATGTTGGCTGCTAAAATGCACGACTTCGCTCATGCTGCCATAAGCTGTGCCGTGACCATTCTGCCCGGATTGAAGAAATTGGGCAACTTCCGGTCCTGTCCACAAGTGACGCAAATTCACTGCGCGCCAAGCTTCCATGGTCGAACCCCGCAAGAAATATTTGCCGTCATCTCCCGAATCAGTCAGTGCTTTTTCCTCAAAAGCAATTCCGCGTGGGGTATGGCACGCGCCACAGTGGCCCAAACCTTCAACGATATAAGCACCGCGATTCCACTGTGGTGATTGGGCAGGGTTGTATCTGAAGGGTGTTGTACTTAAAAACGGAATATCCCAAAACGCGAGGCCAATACGCATACTGAATGGCCACTGCATGGTATTGGCTACATTGTGCTGATTGACTGGTGCCACACCGTGCATGATGTAGGCATACAAATCATGCATGTCATTGGGGGCGATTTTAACAAAAGAGGGGTAAGGCATCGCCGGATACAAATTGTGACCATCGTCCGCAACACCTTTGCGCATGGCCCGATCAAATTGTTCGAACGTATAGGTACCTATCCCTGTGGTCACGTCCGGCGTGATATTGGTAGAATGCACCACGCCAAATGGCGTGGCCAATCCCAAACCACCCGCCATGGGTTTGCCCCCTTTGGCAGTATGACAGGCCACACAATCACCCAACGTGGCAATGTATGCGCCCCGGCGAATTTGATCCGCATCGGGAGGCGTGGCTGCAGCGGCCAAACCGGAAGATATCATGGCGACAGCCAGGACGGTTTTCACCAAAAATTTAAATTTAAAAATCATGTGTTGCTCCTCATTTTTTTAACTTATTTACCCCCAACCGCCATTCAAAACGACCGCTGTCCGCCATCCATCGTATCTGATTGGTCCCAGATTCTATAACGGACCAGCCGTGACCGCAATCAGTTCGAGTACATTCGCATCCGGATCTCGACAAAATAATGCGTGCCGACCAGACTGGCTCAAGGTGTATGTGATTCTGTTTTGAGTTAAACATGAACGCAACCCCTCCCAATCAGTGACCAGCAAAGCCAGGTGGCGGGCGCGCCCGCCATGCTCCAGCCTTGCTACCGCAGCTTCAGGCTCAACATTAGACTCGCGAAGCGAGATTTCGTTCCCTTCTCTTCCACTGAGGGGAGAAGGGAAGGAGTGAGGGGGGACGGGCGGGCGACTGCGCTGTTTCATCTTTGGGGGCGGCAATTCGCCATGTACGGCAGGCAGACACAGCAAATGGATTTGCACCGCACCCAAGCTGTACCATACCCCATCAACGCCCAGCACCGGCCGGGCTGAATCAGGTACCAAACCGAGCACGCCTTCATAAAATTCACGCGCCCGCTGCAAATCATTCACCAACAAAGCGACATGATGCACCGCCAAAATTTGGCTCATCATGATTGCTCCAAACGCCCTGAAAACACACTGGCGGTCATAATCATGGCCGCCCCCACCCACTCTTTACCCACCAGCATCTCTCCCGCCAGCCACCACGCCGACAAAGCGGTCACCACCAGTTCAAACAACAAAATCACAATCGCCCGATTTGCGGCCACGCGCGCCAGGCCATTTTGCATCAACACTGTTGCGGCAAACATCGTCAAGGCCACTGCACCTAACTCACTCCACACCATCCAGGAATAATGCAGCACAGCAAGCGGATGAAGACCTGAATTAAACTCACCCAAAACGGGTAACAAGGTACAGCCTATCCAAATTGCCAGTGCTTTGGCGCCCAAACTCACCTGCTCAACTTTGCGCGCCCACACATTAGAAAATGCAAAACTCATTCCCGCCAGCAACCCCAACCATTCCGATACATTGTTTGGCAACGGCCATCGCCCATCCGTGTGCCACAACATCACGACAGCGCCCGTCATGGACAGGACCATTACCCAATAACCCATGACAGACAGTCGTTCACGCAACATCAACCGGGAAAATAAAACCGTCCACAAAGGGGCAAGGTAAAACAATAAAGCCACGCGCATCACCTCGCCATGGATCACTGCCAACACATATCCGGTGTTGGTAATGCCTGCACTGAGCGCTAACACCAACCAAACCCATTTATGACGCCATACCGAAGCAAACTCTCGCCAATACAGTGGCAACCCCATCAGCAACGCCAGGACATAAGTCAGCATTGAAGCAGTTAAGCCCGACACGCCTTGCACATTCAAACAACGATAGGGGTACCAGATCAGTCCCCAAGATGCGGCGCTCATCAGCAAACCAAAAACCGCCAGGACCTTACCCCGGTGCGCGGCATGACATGTGTTCACCGACCAGTTTCCCTATTTTTCATCTCATTTTCCCGCAAGTCATCTTGTCCCGATTATAATTGAGAACTTGCGTGTTTAGGCTCAACCCATTATTTAGGGCTCGTTAATGAATCCCAATCTCGACCATCTGCAAACCTACCCTTTCCAGAAACTGCGCGAACTGTTTGCAGGGATCACCCCAAATCCACAATGCAGCCCAATCGATTTGTCTATCGGCGAGCCGCGACACGCCACGCCAGACCTCATCAAAACTGCGCTGATTGAACATTTTGACGGCCTGTCCAGTTACCCTTCCACTTTGGGATTACCCCGGCTACGTGAGTCAATCTCAGCCTGGCTGGCGCGACGCTATTCGATTCCAGCATTGGATGCTTCACAGCAAATTTTACCGGTCAATGGCAGCCGGGAAGCCTTGTTTGCGTTTGCGCAAGCGGTGATCGACACCACTGCTGACAAACCTCCGATTGTCATTGCACCCAATCCGTTTTACCAGATTTATGAAGGTGCTGCATTACTGGCTGGTGCTACCCCCTGGTATTTATCCACTTTGCCCGAACACAATTTTCGTATGCGGTTTGAAGATATGCCGCTCGACATACTGCAAGCCACCCAATTGGTGTACGTCTGCTCGCCCGGCAATCCTGCCGGGCACGTGATGAATCTGGATGAATGGCGAAAACTGTTTGACTTGTCCGACCGCTATGGCTTTATCATCGCTGCCGACGAATGTTATTCCGAAATTTATTTTGATGAAACCCATGCGCCGCTGGGTGCTCTGGAGGCGGCTCACCAGCTCGGGCGGCAAGATTATGCAAAGTTAATGGTATTCAGCAGTTTATCCAAACGCTCAAACGTTCCGGGAATGCGTTCAGGCTTTGTCGCAGGTGATGCCGCTTTAATCCAAAAATTTTTGCTGTATCGCACCTACCATGGTTCCGCCATGTCGCCCAGCGTCCAAATGGCCAGCGCCTGTGCCTGGGATGATGAAATTCATGTGCAGGAAAACCGGCTTTTATACAAGGAAAAATTCGCTGCCACCCTGCCAATGCTTCAAGCCTTACTTCCTTCCGGCGCACCTGACGCCGCATTTTACCTGTGGTTGAAGGTGCCCGGAGACGACACCATATTTGCGCGTGAATTGTATCGCCAACACCATGTCACCGTGCTGCCTGGCAGCTACCTCGCGCGCGATTTTGGCGGCTTCAACCCAGGCTACGGCTATGTTCGCGTAGCGCTGGTTGCCCCCCTTGAGGCCTGCATAGAAGCAGCAAATAAAATAATCATCTTACACCAACAAATTAACAATCAAACCTAAGGGAACCCGAAATTATGAGCACTTTACAAAGCATTATCGAACAGGCTTTCGAACAACGCGCTGACATCAACCCTGGCAATGCCAGCAAAGAATTAAAACAAGCCATTGCCGAAGTGATCGCTGGACTGGACTGCGGTGAACTGCGTGTCGCCAGCAAGGAAAATGGCGAGTGGGTCACCCACCAATGGCTTAAAAAAGCGGTGTTGCTGTCATTCAGACTGGAAGATAACGTGCTCATGGCAGGCGGCAGCACGCAATATTTTGACAAAATACCGTCCAAATTTGCCGATTACAGCAGTGATGATTTTCGTGCCAGCGGTTTCCGGGTGGTGCCTCCCGCCACCGCACGACGCGGCAGCTTCATCGGTAAAGGCGTGATCCTCATGCCATCCTACGTCAATATCGGCGCTTATGTGGACAGCGGTACCATGGTGGACACCTGGGCAACCGTCGGTTCCTGCGCGCAAATTGGTAAAAACGTCCACCTTTCCGGCGGTGTCGGAATCGGCGGCGTACTGGAACCTGTGCAAGCCAACCCCACCATCATCGGCGACAACTGTTTCATCGGCGCACGCTCCGAAGTAGTGGAAGGCGTCATCGTCGAAGACAATGCGGTGATTTCCATGGGCGTGTACATCGGACAATCCACCAAAATCTATGACCGCGAAACCGGCGAAGTCAGCTACGGACGAATCCCGGCGGGATCCGTGGTAGTCAGCGGCAACCTGCCTTCAAAAGACGGTCGTTACAGCCTGTATTGCGCGGTGATTGTCAAAAAAGTGGATGAAAAAACACGCAGCAAGGTCGGCATCAACGAATTACTGCGTGATGTGTAAGCAGTCCATAGACGGGACTAAGGGCTGACGGGCACATCGCCGCATTGCGCACGGTGCATCAGCGCATGATCCATCAGCACGATGGCCATCATCGCCTCGGCAATCGGTGTGGCGCGTATGCCCACACACGGGTCATGCCGGCCATGGGTTTCCACTATCACCGCTTCGCCTTGCCGATTAATGGAACGGCGAGGGATACGGATGCTGGATGTCGGTTTGATGGCGATGTGCGCGATGAGGTCCTGTCCACTGGAAATACCGCCCAGCACGCCGCCCGCATGGTTAGACAAAAAACCCTCCGGGGTGATTTCGTCCCCATGCTCGCTGCCCCGTTGGGTAATGGCTGCGAACCCTGCACCGATTTCCACGCCCTTGACCGCATTAATCCCCATGAAAGCATGTGCTAAATCGGCATCCAGACGATCATAAACCGGTTCGCCCCACCCTGCGGGCACGTGTTCGCCCACCACGGTCACTTTGGCGCCGATGGAATCGCCGGAACGGCGCAAATCGTCCATGTATTGTTCCAGCATCGGCACGCTGTCGGCATCTGGCGAAAAAAACGCATTGGTGTTCACATCTGACCAGCTTTTGAAGGGCAGTACAATCGGCCCCAACTGCGACATATATCCCCTGATGACCACACCAAAATGCTCGTGCAACCATTTGCGCGCAATGGCACCCGCTGCGACGCGTACGGCCGTTTCACGTGCCGAGGAACGTCCGCCGCCCCGATAATCGCGGATACCGTATTTTTTCCAGTAGGTATAATCGGCATGTCCGGGGCGAAATGTATCCGCCAAATTACCATAATCTTTGCTGCGCTGGTCTTCATTATGGATGAGCAAGGCAATCGGCGTACCGGTGGTCTTGCCTTCAAATACGCCCGACAGAATTTGCACCATATCGGATTCGCGCCGTTGCGTGACATGGCGCGAAGTGCCGGGCTTGCGCCGATCCAAATCCGCCTGAATATCCGATTCGCACAAATCCATGCCCGGCGGACAACCATCCACCACGCATCCAATGGCAGGTCCGTGTGACTCGCCAAACGAAGTGACCCGAAATAAATTACCCAAACTGTTGCCTGACATGACGACCCTCTGCGAATCAAGATTAACTTTAATTTTCCCACATTATAATGTGCCGACGCGACATTCCACGTTTAAAATTTTGCATTAACCTGACAAACACCCTATATTTAGGTTGAAAATCACACCCAGCCGTCGGATAATAATCAAATTGGGATGTTGCCGCGGCACTGGTATTTATTTTGTGCAAAAATTGCGATTAAGTTTTATCTTTAGAGGTGCCTGATTACTCATGGACATTCAGAACTATCTGCTCATTCTGGTGGGTACTGTATTCGTCAATAACATTGTCATGGCCAAGGTGTTGGGCATGTGTCCGTTCTTTGGCGTCTCCAAAAAACTGGAAACTGCCGTCGGCATGGGGGCAGCAACTTCTTTTGTGCTCACATTGGGTTCTGGCACCAGCTATTTAATTAACCACTACCTGCTGGGCACAGATTTGGCCTACTTGCGCACGCTGTCATTCATTGTGGTGATTGCCGGCATTGTCGGGTTCACCGAAATGTTTGTCCGCAAAACCAGCCCGGTTTTATTTCGCGTACTGGGGATTTATCTGCCACTGATTACCACCAACTGTGCTGTACTGGGTATTCCCTTGCTGAATGTCCAGGCACAACACAATTTTATTCAATCACTGTTTTTCGGTTTTGGTGGTTCAGTCGGTTTCTCGCTCACACTCATCCTGTTCGCAGGCCTGCGTGAGCGTCTGGATGGGGCGGACATGCCCGCCATATTCCGTGGCACCAGTATTGCCATGATTACTGCAGGCATCATGAGTTTGGCCTTTATGGGCTTCTCGGGCATGGTTAAACCATGACCATGGCAATTTTGGCGGTGCTGGTCATGTCCGGGCTCGCCCTGGTACTGGGTGCTGCCCTGGGCTATGCTGCAGTACGCTACAAAGTCAAAGAAGATCCGCTGGTGGAAAAAATCGATGCCATTTTACCGCAAACGCAATGCGGTCAATGTGGCTTTCCAGGTTGCAAACCTTACGCAAAAGCCATGGCCGAGGGCAAGGCGGACATTAACCGTTGCCCTCCAGGTGGTGAAGCCGGCATCCGCAAACTGGCTGCGTTATTGGGGGTGGAATTTAAGCCGCTCAATGCCGAAACGGGGCAAACCAAACCCAAGTCCGTCGCCGTCATTGATGAAACGCTTTGCATAGGCTGTACCCTTTGCTTACAAGCCTGCCCCGTTGATGCCATACTCGGCGCAGCAAAACAAATGCATACCGTGATTACAAAAGAATGTACCGGCTGCGAACTGTGTGTCGCTCCCTGTCCGGTCGATTGCATCTCGATGGTGCCGGTTTCCGAGAGTTTAGCCACCTGGAAATGGAAATACCCCATAACACCCATTACAGTGGCGCACTGATTATTATAAAAACAACAATCGCATATTATTCATCCCACATACCCCGGATCAGTCATAAAAATTTGATTTTTGGCATACAGTGTCAGGCAAACGGAACGTAATGAACGAGACATCAGACAAACAAAAAATAAGCACCGGGCAATACAGCAACGCGCCCAACCAATCGGTTTTTCAGGGCGTCCTCTACACTTTTCATGGTGGCGTACATCCCGAAGAACACAAAAAGGCATCCTCGGGTCGTCCGATCATGCCTGTCTTCATCCCCACCGAAATCATTGTCTCGGTGCAACAACACATTGGTGAAGCCGGACGCCCATGCGTCGCAGTGGGTGACCATGTAGACACAGGTCAAATCATTGCGCAGGCCGATGGCTATATGTCCGTGGCAGCCCACGCACCCACTTCGGGCACAGTCACCGCTATTGCACCACACCCGGTGCCACACCCTTCCGGCTTGCCTGGTTTGTGCATCCACATCCAACCCGACGGCAAAAACACCTGGATGGCACGCACGCCTACTGATTATCACAACACGCACCCCAGCACCTTGCGTAATTTATTGCGTGATATGGGTGTTGCCGGTTTGGGTGGCGCCGTATTTCCAACTTTTATCAAATTGAACCCCGGAAAAATAAAAAAAGTACCCACTTTGCTGCTTAATGGCGGGGAATGCGAGCCGTGGATTACTTGCGATGATGCCATCATGCGCGAACATGCAGAGGGTATTTTGCAGGGTGCGGCAGTGATGCGTCATCTGCTCCAGTCTAACCGGGTACTGGTTGGCATTGAAGACAACAAACCTGAAGCCATTGCAGCAATGTCCGCAGCAACCAGTCAAGTCGATTTTCCGGTTGAGATTGTCAGCATCCCCACCCTGTATCCCAGTGGTGGCGCCAAACAAATGATTAAAATCATCACAGGGAAAGAAGTGCCCTCAGGTGGGCGTTCCACTGACGTGGGTGTGGCAATCTTCAATGTGGGTACCTCACTGGCGGTCCACCGCGCCATCAATCATGGCGAACCCCTCATTTCACGTGTGGTCACGGTCACAGGCAATGTCGGCCTGCCTCACAATCGGGAGGTGTTGATTGGCACACCGATTAACGAATTGCTTGCGCTTGCTGGCGGTCATCCCGAACCCGTTACCGGCAGCCTGATGGGTGGCCCCATGATGGGTTTTGAATTGGCAGACACGGCTGCACCAGTAGTCAAAGCCACCAACTGCATTCTGGTTAAATCCGGCCGTCTGTTTCCCGCCCCACCCCCTGCGATGGAATGTATTCGCTGTACGCGTTGCGCAGATGCTTGCCCTGCCGATCTTCAACCGCAAGAGCTTTACTGGTTTTCCAAAAGCAAACACTTTGACAAGGCGCAACAATACAGCTTGTTTGACTGCATCGAATGCGGTTGTTGCAGTTATGTTTGCCCCAGCCATATCCCGCTGGTTAATTATTACCGCTATGCAAAAAGTGAAATTTCAACCTTAAAATCTGCTGAGCGTGCCGCCAACCTCGCTCGCGAGCGGTTTGAATCCCGCACTGCGCGCCTGGAACGGGACCAACGCGAACGTGCCGAAAGATTAGCGCAAAAATCAGCAATTAAACCAACACCCGATACCGATGCTGCCGCGACCATTCAAGCCGCTCTGGCTCGCACGCAAGCCCAGGCTGACGAACCCAAGGTATAACCCCATGCTCTCTTCCCCTTATGTCACAGCCCAAAACAGCGTTTCGCTGATTATGCTCAAAGTGGCTTTTGCGCTGCTGCCCGCTATCGTCATCTACGCCTGGCTATATGGTCCTGCCATCATCATTTCTCTTTGCATTGCCACCGTAACGGCCCTGGTGATGGAAGCCCTTGCCATGACGTTGCGCCAACGGTCTGTACAGACCGCCTTATGGGATGGCAGCGCACTCATTACCGCGTGGCTGTTCGCATTGTCGATTCCCTCCATTGCGCCATGGTGGCTGACTGTCACCGGCCTCTTTTTTGCAATCATCGTCGCCAAACATTTGTACGGCGGACTGGGCAACAACGTGTTTAACCCAGCGATGGTGGGTTATGCTGTGCTCATCGTATCCTTCCCAGTACCGATGACCCATTGGGCGGCACCGCTCAGCCTCGCGGGTGAGCCTTTAGGCTGGTCTGCCGCCGCCCACTATATTTTCAGCAATCATTTACCTGACGGCTGGACTTTGGATGCCATCACCAGCGCCACACCGCTTGATACTTTGCGCACGCAACTCAAGCTGCACCATACCGTTGCAAAAATAGAACAGCTGCCGATTTTCGGCCATTTGGGTGGACGTGCCAATGAGATGGTGGTTGGCGCATATTTGCTGGGTGGTTTGTATTTGCTGAAAGAACGCATTATTACCTGGCATATCCCGGTCGCGCTGCTGGGTTCCCTGGCTTTAATTTCTGGTGTATTCTGGCTCATCAATCCATCAGAATATGCCAGCCCCTGGTTTCATATCGCGACCGGCGGCAGCCTGTTGGGCGCCTTTTTTATTGCCACGGACCCCGTGACAGCCGCCACCACGCCGCGCGGAAAACTCATTTACGCCGCAGGTATCGGGCTACTCATTTACCTCATCCGCATGTTTGGCGCCTATCCGGATGGCGTGGCGTTCGGCGTGCTACTGATGAATATTGCGGTACCGCTCATTGACGCATGGACACAACCGCCGCCTTATGGACACAAGGAAGTACGAGCATGAACGCGCTGGTTCGACAAGTACTCAAATCATCCGGAATTTTGCTGTCTTATGCCATAGTGGGGACGAGTATACTGGCTTTTATATACAGCATTACCCATGTGGAAATTGAAAAAAACGAAGCCAATGCGCGCCGGGCATTGTTATCTGAAACCCTGATCCCGCATAGCTACAACAATGATTTGGTCGCCAATCAATTTACGCTGGCCAAGGACCCACTGTTAGGTACCGACGGGGCAACCAGTCTGGCCTGGCAAGCACGGATGAACAATACACCCGTAGCGGTCATACTGGAGGCCACGGCACAGGATGGTTACGGCGGAAAAATAAAACTGTTGATTGGTATCAACGCCTCCGGACAAATCACTGGCGTACGTGTGGTCGAACATCATGAAACCCCTGGCCTGGGGGACTACATCGACCTCGCTAAAAGCAAATGGATACTTGGCTTTGATGGCAAATCTCTGCAAAACACCCCTGAAGAAAGCTGGCAAGTTAAAAAAGACGGGGGACAATTTGACTACATGACAGGCGCAACCATCAGTCCGCGCGCAGTCATTGAAGCAGTACACCATGCTTTGCAATATGCCAAAATACACCGTGCCAGCCTGTTTGCAGCAAGCACTGCAGCAAATCTGACACTGAAGCAGCAAACGAAAGGCGACATTAAATATTAATGAATTATTTGGGATGATCAGAAGACGTGGTGGTTTCCC
>JAJYMO010000087.1:0-16121 GCA_021786845.1 Pseudomonadota bacterium
GCAGGCTTCGCGCTCACCGGTTGGCCCAAAACCTTCAGCAGGCGGAGTTAGCCCAGAAAGCTGGGGTGTACAAACAGACCATTATCAATCTTGAGAAAAAAGGCACTGTTACCTTTCTTTCCCTTATTCATGTAGTGCGGGCGCTGGGACTTATTGATGAGCTCGCCGACCTATTCAAGATTCAGTTAAAGTCAATTGCACTGATGGAGGCGGCAGAATCAACAACAAAACGGGTTAGATCTGCATCACGCAAGGGGCGGCCATGAAAAAATTGTCAGTAATTTTTGAGGGCTGGGGGGCTCGTTGGCAGCTAGCCACCCTGGCAGATAACGGGCAAGAAGTTTTGTTCGAGTACTCTCCGGAAGCGATTGCCCGTGGATTAGAGCTATCACCAAGGCACCTTAAACTTCGATACGAAGCCTATGGTGGGTTTCCTCTCTACCAATTCCGGGTACCAGGCCTCATAGCAGATGCGCTTCCGGATGGATGGGGCCTTTTGTTAATGGACAAGGAATTCAAACGGGTTGGTCGAGATCCTGCCGCGCTATCTGTGCTCGATAGACTGGCCTTTATCGGATCAAGGGCGATGGGTGCTCTTGCGTTCGAGCCTGAATTTGATGGTGAACTAGCATCTGAGGATGTGTCACTGCTTACGTTGGCCAAAGAAATTAAGCAAATTGTCGCTGGGAAAGATTCGGAGGCGCTTAGGCAATTAGCTTTGATGGGTGGTTCTCCTCACGGTGCTCGACCAAAAGTGCTGGTGACTTACGAAAGGGCGTCAGGATTGATGTCCACCGATCCTTTGGGAAAAGGAGCGCCTTGGCTGATTAAGTTTCCGACTCAGAAAGAGCACAAGGAGGTATGCGCGTTGGAAGCGCTATACGCTCATCTCGCAACAGCCTGCGGAATGGATATTCCACAGACCAAAGTGTTCGAGCTGAGCCCGTCGTTCGCAGCATACGGCATCGAGCGTTTCGATCGGCACGCGGGGATGCGAGTTCCTATGCATACGTTAGCTGGATTACTCCATGCAGACTTCAGAATTCCGTCGGTTGACTATATTACGTTCCTGCGGGCTACCCGTTTTTTTACTAATGATGAACGGGAAGTCAAAAAGGCCTACGTGCGCTGCGTGTTCAACGTGATCATGAATAATCGCGATGATCATGCAAAGAACGTTTCGTACTGCTTGACCAGCGACATGCGCTGGGTCTTGGCCCCCGGCTATGATCTCACGTTCTCAATGGGTCCCGGCGGAGAGCATCAGATGGATGTTTGTGGCGAAGGTCGCAATCCAGGAAAAGACCACCTGCTAGCTCTGGCTGAAAAGACAGATATCCCCGCAGACTACGCCACAAATATTATTTCAGAGGTTTCATCTGTGGCTGAAAAATTTACGCAAGCCGCCAAAGGGTTTGCTATCAGGCGGGCCACCGTGTTGGAAATTAACGCCAGGATCAAATCGAACCTGTCTCGCATGGTTTAGCCGCCATATCGAGATTTTCGGATACAATTTAGCCGAAGCGACAACTATTCTGACACAGGGGGGATAGATGCAAAGCGATCAATTTGGGTTAGAATCGCTACTTAACAATAAAATTTTTAATTAACATGAATAAATCAATATCGCAAAAGGCGACTGGTGGGGCTTTGCACGTTGGAAAGCCGGGTTCAGTCCATAAACAGGCACAGGATCAGCTCAAGGCATTAAAAAACGGGCTGAATTTATCTGATGAAACGATGGCGAACGCGATAGGGGTGCCCTTGCCTCAGCTGGTGGCGATGCTTTATGGTCCTCCTGCCAAAATTCCGGCGAAGATTGCTGAGAAAATCAGGGTGCTAGAGGCCCTCAATGCTTCACGCAACAGCGATTCGGAAATCATTGAAGGCGATACTTCAGATGAAGTGCAACCATCTGCGACTTTACGCCCAGACCAGCAAGAGTTAATGGCGCTGCAGAAATCCCTGGGTTTAACGCACGACGATCTTGCCCGTATTGCCGGGATTCCGCGCTCACGAATGATGACCTACGTGTATGGGCGTACCCGTTCTATTCCCTCAGCAGTGCTGGATGCGCTACGGCAAGTGCGCGATCAGAAGAAAACGGATGACAATCCTTACCTGTTTGATGCCATCAAGGAGATGGAAGGCAGCCTGCCGGAATTTATTGCCCGCTGGCAAGCCCGACTGAATATTAAACCCGATGATCTGGTTGAGACGGGCAAAGCCATGGGGGTTTCAAAATCCACCTTGCTGCGCTGGATGGAAGGTCATTGCAGCACTCGGCCATCATTTGTCCGAAAATGCCTCACTGCACTGCATGATTATGAACAGGGAAAAACTCAGGCGCACAAGTTTCATTGATAAAACAAGGCTCATCCTGACCGGGTTGGGTAGCAACAGGGCCCGCAGGGAGGTTTTCCGCGACATTTTTCTACAAAACAAACGATAAAACAATGTGTCGCATCACTGTCTCATAAATGGGTGCAATATTCGGGTGATACTGTGCGACAATTGGCCGATAAATAATTGACTGCGGAGAGATAGTGATGAACAGGTCTTTGATCGTTGGTTTGGTTTCCGGCGCTGTGGCTGCTACTGCCCTGGTTGGGGTTGCGGGTTATAAAGTTTTCCATCATGAACCCCGCTATGCGGATGTACTGAATGTGCAGCCTATCGTGGAACCCATCCGGATTCCCCATACAGTCTGCGGGGATCAGGTCCTCACCCGGGAAGCGCCGGTACAAGACAGCAATCGTTTGGCTGGAACGGCTATTGGCGCAGTATTGGGTGGCGTATTGGGTCACCAGATTGGCGGCGGCGAGGGCCGTACGCTGGCGACGGTGGCTGGCGCAGCTGCTGGTGGTTATGCGGGTAATCGGGTACAAAATAATATGCAGGAATCTGACCGGCAAACCTACACCCGTAGGCGTTGCCGGACAGAATATGAAAAACTGCAAAAAGTGACCGGATACAAAGTGACCTACCGGTTGGGCGATCAACAAGGTGTTGTGCAGATGGATCACGCACCCGGTCAGCGTATCCCGGTGCAGAATGGACAGTTGGTTTTGTCGCCACCCATCACGGCCAATCCGGTCTGATTTTTAATGTTGCAGGTCGGGTTTTAACCCGACAAGCTGCTTACAAGCCCGCCGCAGATTTCAGTGCTTCGGCTTTGTCGGTCATTTCCCAGGTAAACTCGGGTTCGTCACGACCAAAATGACCATAGGTGGCCGTTTTGAGGTAAATGGGTCGCAACAGATTGAGTTGCTGAATGATGGCTTTGGGCCGCAAATCAAAGTATTCGGCGATCAGTTCGGCGATGCGCTCATCACTGATGCGTCCGGTGCCAAAGGTCTCCACCATCAAAGACACGGGGCGCGCCACGCCGATGGCATAAGCCACTTGCACCAGACAGCGGCTGGCCAAACCGGCAGCCACCACATTTTTGGCCACATAACGACCCGCGTAGGCCGCAGAGCGATCCACCTTGCTGGGGTCCTTGCCAGAAAAAGCGCCGCCACCGTGTGGCGCAGCACCGCCATAGGTATCGACAATAATTTTGCGGCCCGTTAAACCGGCGTCGCCCATCGGTCCGCCAATCACGAAGCGCCCGGTGGGGTTCACCAGGTAACGAACGACCCCTTTCATCAATTCCGGCGGTATAGATGGTTTGATAATGAGTTCAATGACCGCTTCTTCAATGTCTGCATGGGAAACATCGGGGTGGTGTTGGGTGGACACCACGATGGTATCCACATGCTGCGGCTTTCCGTCCTTATAGTGGATGGATACCTGGGATTTGGCATCCGGGCGCAGCCAGGGCAGGCGGCCATCGCGGCGCAG
The DNA here is from genome assembly GCA_021786845.1 of Pseudomonadota bacterium. Classification (GTDB taxonomy): domain Bacteria; phylum Pseudomonadota; class Gammaproteobacteria; order Burkholderiales; family Sulfuriferulaceae; genus Sulfuriferula. The sequence continues at coordinate 3,847 of JAJYMO010000087.1, forward strand.
CAAAGCCTGGCGTTCCATCAGGCGGTGCGCCAAATAAATGGGTAGCGGCATCAGGGCTGGGGTTTCATCGCAAGCATAACCGAACATCAGTCCTTGATCGCCTGCGCCCTGGTCGAGGTCTAGCCCCTGCCCTTCATTCACCCCTTGGGCAATGTCGGCAGACTGTTTGCCAAAGGTGGTCAGGACGGAGCAGGTGCGATAATCAAAGCCGATGTCAGAACTGTCATAACCGATGCGTTTGACGGTTTCGCGTGCGATCTGGTTGTAATCAATCATGGCGTGGGTGGTGATTTCACCGGCAATTACCACCAGGCCGGTCGTCACTAATGTTTCGCAAGCTACCCGTGCATGAGGGTCTTGGGTTAGAATAGCGTCCAGGACTGCATCTGAAATTTGATCTGCGACTTTGTCCGGATGTCCATCAGACACCGATTCTGAACTAAAAATGTATTCTTTCATTACGCGCTGGTCTCAAATTGTTATGTCAATTGTTTTGAATTCTATCACAAGTTACCTCGCCAAACGATGCAAACAGTCCAGTTGATATTGCGGTTGTTCGCGCGCCTGCCTTTGCGTTTCTGGCACACACTGGGTGCATTGGGGGGGATGCTGGTTTTTCGCTTTAATACGCGTTACGCTACGCGCTTAAGAGATAATTTGTTGCGCAGTGGTATTGCGTCGGACGAAGCCGAACAACAGAAATTGCTGCATGACTGCGTGCGCCAACTGGGTATGGCCGCAGCAGAAGTGGTGCCTGTCTGGTTTCGATCCTATGCGGATGTGCTTGATTTGGTGACGGAATGTGTCGGGTGGGAGCATGTAGAGGAAGCCGTACGCAATGGGAAAGGTGTATTGGCGATGACGCCGCACTTGGGCTGCTTTGAAATTGTCAGCCTGTATTACGTGGCGCGCTATCCCATGACCATCATGTATAAACCTCCACGGCAGCATTGGGCGGAGGTGTTGATGTGCGCCGGGCGCGATCGGGGTTTGGCAAGCTTGGCAACCGCGGACAAGAAAGGGGTGCGCATCATGTTGGCGGCATTAAAACGCGGTGAAGCCGTCGGTATTTTGCCGGATCAAGTAGCCAGCACGGGCGATGGCGTGTGGGCAAATTTTTTTGGTCGGCCTGCTTACACGCCCACGTTGCCCGGTCGGCTTGCCAACTTGACTGGCGCAGTGCCTTTGATCATGTTCGGCGAGCGTTTGGCGCAATCACGCGGCTACCGCATTCACATCACCCCTTTGCCTCATACCTTATCAGAGGACAAGGCGACCGCCACGCGTGAATTGAACACAGCACTTGAAACGTTGATACGGAAATACCCGGCGCAATATTTGTGGAGTTACAACCGTTATAAACAGCCCGGCGGCGTTGCGCCGCCCGAGGCTTGATGATGTCTCGTCTGGGCATCGCATTACTCTGGCTCATCCATGGATTGCCGCTTGGGATGCAGGCAATGATCGGCAATGGGTTGGGGATGCTGCTGTATTGGCTGGCCGTGCCGCGTCGCCGTATCGGCGCCACCAACCTTGCCTTGTGTTTTCCTGACATGACGGACCGGCAACGCCGTACTTTGTTGCGCCAGCATTTTCAGGCAGTGAGTCGTGCAGCGCTTGAGCATGGGATATTGTGGTGGTCGTCCGCTGCCCGTGTCAATCGTATTGTCCGTTTTGAAGGATTGGAGCACTTGCAGGCAGCTTATGGGCAGCCCCTTATTTTGTTGGCGCCGCATTTTGTAGGTCTGGACATGGGTGGCATTCGCATCAGCACCGAATTTCATCCTTTGGTGTCCATGTACAGCCGGCTTAAAAATCCGCATTTTGATCACCTGATGCTGCATGCACGCACGCGATTCGGTCAATCGCGCCTGTTCTCGCGCCATGAGGGGGTGCGCCCGCTGATCGCGGAAATCAAACGCGGCTTGCCTTTGTATTATTTGCCAGACCAGGATTTTGGTGCCAAAGATGCGGTATTCGCATCTTTTTTTGGTATTCCTGCTGCGACGGTGAACGCTTTGCCGAGACTGGCGCGATTGACCGGTGCGCGGATTGTACCCGCCGTCACGCGGCAACTCGCTGGAGGGCAGGGCTATGTGGTACGATTCTATCCTGCCTGGCAGGATTTTCCTACCGCAGATCTCGATGCAGACGTGGCGCGAATGAACGCCTTTATTGAGGCGCGGGTGCGCGAAAATCCAGCCCAGTATTTTTGGCTGCACAAGCGGTTTAAGACACGCCCACCTGGCGCGCCGTCCCTGTATCATTAACGAGTCCCGGCTTATGACGCTTAAATTCACCAAAATGCACGGCGCAGGCAATGATTTTGTGGTCATTGATGGCATACGGCAATCCGTCAGGCTGACGTCCGAACAGATTCGCGCTATTGCCGACCGTCATTTCGGCGTGGGCTGCGACCAATTGTTGTTGGTCGAGCGCGCAACGCGTGCCGATGCAGATTTTTGCTATCGTATTTTTAATGCCGATGGTGGCGAAGTCGAGCAATGCGGTAACGGTGCACGCTGCTTTGCCCATTTTGTGCGGCATTGTGGGCTGACTGATGCACGTGAAATCCGCGTTGAAACAGCCGCTGGCATCATTTTCCCCAGAATTGAGGATGATGGGCGTGTCACGGTCAACATGGGTGCGCCCAGATTTATGCCGGAAAATGTACCCTTTGTAGCCGAATTACCGGGTATAACCTATACGTTAGACGTGGCCGGGCAACCTGTCGAAATGAGTGTGTTATCAATGGGTAATCCCCATGCGGTGATCCGCGTTGCTGACACGGACAGTGCGCCAGTGACAGAGCTGGGTGCCGCGCTAGAATGCCATGAACGTTTTCCTCAACGCGTAAATGTTGGTTTTGCGCAACAATTGGATCCCCACCATCTCCGCTTGCGCGTATTTGAACGCGGGGCAGGGGAAACGCTGTCTTGCGGCACCGGCGCATGCGCTGCGGCAGTGGCCGGTATTCGTTCAGGGCAATTGCAATCTCCCGTTGACGTCAGTACGCGTGGCGGGATATTAACCGTTGCCTGGGCGGGGGGGGAATCTCCCGTTTACCTTACCGGTCCGACTGCCATCACTTTTGAAGGCGAATTTTCATCTACTTTTCTATTATGAACCCTGACAACATTGCTCATTACCTCAGTACTCATCCCGAATTTTTCGATCATCACCCACATTTATTAACCAATGTGCGGGTGCAGCACCCATTTGAAGGGCGGGCCATTTCGATCACAGAACGGCAGCTCCTTAATTTGCGTGAAAAAAACGCACTGCTGGAAACCCGTTTGGCTGATTTTGTTCGTTTTGGCGAAGAAAATGACCAAACAGCGGCAAAACTGCATGCACTGGCCCTGGACTTAATTGTCGCAAAAGACCTGCCAGAATTGCTGGCCGCGCTGTATTATCATCTGCAGGAAAATTTTGGTTTGGCCCACACTTACGTGCGCTTGTGGCATATCGATCAAGCGCTGTCCGAATGTGCGTTGTGTGAACAAAGTGTGATTGACTGGGTTCAAAATATGCTTCATCCGCAATGTGGCGCAACACTGCATCCCGATGCGCTGAACTGGCTGGGTGAAAATGGCGAACTCCTCAATTCATTTGCGACCATTCCTGTGCGGCTCCAAAACATCACTTATGGTGTTCTGGTGTTGGCTTCAAAAGATGCAGCGAGATTTTTCCCGGAAATGGGAACCATCTATCTGCAGCAAATGGGGCAATTGACGGCAGCGGCATTGCTGCGCATGTTCCCGGATTTGTCTGGCTGTGCATCACCAGTTAATTGACGGCTGGTTGAATTACCTTGCGGCGGAACGCGGACTGTTGCCGCGTACCCAAAACGCCTACGCGCGCGACATCGGTTTGCTGAGCAAGGCTCACTCGACGCAAGCTTTAAGCGATCTGTCGTCACAAGATATCCGTCGCCTGCTGGCTACTTTGCACAAGGGCGGATTGTCGGGCCGCAGTCTCGCCCGGGTGTTATCCGCTTGGCGCAGTTTTTATGCCTATCTGGTGCGTCGCCACAATGCGATTCACAATCCCTGCGACGGCATCCGCGCTCCCCGTGCAGGGCAGTTACTGCCACACAGCTTGTCTGTGGAACAAGTCATGCATTTGATTGATGCGCCCGGGCAGGAGGCTGACGCCTTGAGCCAGCGAGACACAGTCATGTGCGAACTGTTTTATTCTTCCGGCTTGCGCCTGTCTGAATTAGCCAGTTTGCGTCAAAATCAGCTTGATCTCAAGCAGGGTGAAATTCGTGTGGTGGGAAAAGGCAATAAAACCCGTATTGTGCCAATAGGAAAGGCGGCTGTTGTTGCATTGACGAATTGGTTATCCCAACAGTCTGCCAACGCGTTGCAGGCCAATGATTACCTGTTTCCGGGGCGTAAGCCCAACCAGCATTTGAGCCAGCGTGCCATAGAATTAAGGGTGGCGCATCGGGCACGCGAGGCACAGTTGGACGAACACGTACACCCCCATATGCTGCGTCATGCATTCGCTTCACACTTGCTGCAATCCTCAGGGGATTTGCGTGCCGTGCAAGAAATGCTGGGACATGAACACATCCGCTCCACGCAAATTTACACGCGTCTGGATTTTCAGCATCTGGCAAAAGTGTACGATCAGGCCCACCCCCGTGCAAAAAAGAAGGCCGATTGAAGATCCATCACACGGATGTCAGGCTGGCTCGCGCGCGCGCTACCGCTGCGCGTACCTGATTCGGGGCTGTGCCGCCCACGTGATCGCGGCTGTGCAGGGAACCGTTTATCGACAAGACCGCATACACATCACCCTGTATCAACGCAGAGAATTGACGCAGGGTGTTCAACGGTAAATCGGCTAGCTCACATGCCTGTTGTTCCGCCAAACGTACCGCACGGGCAACGGCTTCGTGCGCATCACGGAAGGGCAGTCCTTTTTTGACCAGATAATCTGCCAGGTCAGTGGCGGTGGCAAAGCCCTGTTGTAAGGCGGCCAGCATCGCTTCGGGGCGTACTTGTATACCCGGCAGCATGTCTGCGGCGATCGCCAGCGTGTCCAGCAGGGTGTCTACAGTGTCAAATAAAGGTTCTTTGTCTTCCTGGTTGTCTTTGTTATAGGCCAGCGGCTGACCTTTCATGAGGGTCAGCAAGCCCAGCAAATGGCCATACACGCGACCTGTTTTGCCGCGCATTAATTCCGGCACATCCGGATTTTTCTTTTGCGGCATAATGGAAGAGCCGGTACAAAAGCGATCAGGCAGATCGATAAAACCGAAGCGAGGGTTCATCCACAGGATAAGTTCTTCCGACAGGCGGGAAAAGTGCATCATCACCACGCTGGCGCATGCGCTGAATTCAATCGCAAAATCCCGGTCAGACACGGCATCCAGCGAGTTTTCGCAGACGCCATCAAAACCTAATTCTCTGGCCACTTGCGCACGATCAATGGGGTAGCTGGTGCCGGCCAGCGCAGCAGCACCCAAAGGCAAACGGTTCATGCGGCGGCGGCAATCGGTCATGCGCTGGGCGTCGCGAACAAACATCTCAAAATAGGCCATCATGTGGTGGCCAAAACTGACTGGTTGCGCCACTTGCAAATGGGTGTGTCCGGGCATGGGGATGTCGGCGTGCTGTTCCGCCAAATCCAGCAGGGCTAATTGGCAATCATGCAAACCCTGAAGAATGAGGTCAATGTGGTGTCGCAGATACAAGCGGATGTCAGTGGCCACCTGATCGTTGCGCGATCGCCCCGTATGCAGCCGTTTGCCTGCATCGCCTACACGTTCGGTCAGTGCTTTTTCAATGTTCAGGTGCACGTCTTCCAGTTCCAGTTTCCACGTAAAGCGACCTGCACGGATATCGTTCAGGATATCCGTCAGGCCCTGTTCGATGGCACGCAAATCGGCGTCATCAATAATGGCCTGGCGTGCCAGCATTCGCGCATGTGCCAAAGAACCCTGAATATCGAATTCTGCCAGACGGTAGTCGAAGCCTATGGATGCGGTATAACGTTGCACGCGCGCACTGACGGGTTCGCTGAAACGACCAGACCAGGGTGTAGGGGAAGCTTCGGACATAACCATTAACCTGTATGGGAAGGTGTCAATAAGGTGACTATTATGCCAAAGCCTGGGCATCAGGGCTATCTTAAGCGTAATGAGGGTGAATTAAAGTTGATTTAAAGATTCTGTAGTACGAATAAAAATGTAGGCTAAATGTCAGAATTTTATATGAAAAATATCCTTAAAAATAATACATATCAAAAGGTTAATTAAATCGTAAGGCAATAATAATTGTGTCCCGTTTTAATTGGTAAAAAAACATACGGTGTAAAATGGTTGCAGAAAAGGGGCTTCTTCGTGTATCATCGGCAAGTTTGCAGATTAAGCGGCGCAAATGATGCGAGGCAAAATGGTTTGCGTGAAGTTCCATACAGTGGATTTGGTTTCGGCATGAACAAAGCGAGACAAAGTTTGCGAACATCATGGGACGATATCAAGGCAGTGAGTTTTGCGATCAAAATTCAACTGGCGCTGGCGTTCATGACGGCAGTTGTTGTGTTCAGTGTTAAGCCGGGCGAGGTAAGATCGGTGGCGTACGGCTTGAGTGTGGCGCTATTAATCAGCATGTATTTGTTGCGCCGCATGAAAAAAGCGCAGCATAGCGGGTTGGGTACGAAAGAAAGCTTGCGTCAGGTGCAGCATACCGCTGTCGGACGGATTGTGATTGCAGCAGTATTGTTGGCGTTGCCCGCTTTCCACGCTGTACACCTTTTGTACGGAGGCATCATGGCGGGATTTGTATTGGGGCAAATTGGCTGGCTGCTGAGTCTGACTTGTGTTCAGATTTTGGCGACAAGAAGCGAATAGGGATAAACAGGGATAACGTATCAATTATGGCTACTGAAGTACTTACATCTTCCGAATATATTCGACATCATTTGCAAAACCTCACTTATGGACATCTGCCGGATGGTTCCTGGGGCGTGGCGCACAGCGCGGCACAAGCCAAGGCGATGGGATTTTGGGCCATTAATCTGGACACGATCGGCGTGTCAATTGTGTTGGGAATTTTGTTTTTACTGATGTTCCGTGGCGCAGCAAAATCATTGCATACCGGGGTGCCGACAGGTTTTCAAAATTTCGCAGAGTGGGCCGTAGAATTTATCGATGACAGCGTGCGCGGATCGTTTTCGGGGCGCAGTGCTTTGGTTGCTCCGTTAGCGCTGACTGTCTTTGTATGGATTTTCCTGATGAACTTGATGGACCTGCTGCCGGTAGACTGGATACCCCGTCTTGCCATGGCGATGGGGCTTCCGTTTTTCAAGGTGGTGCCCAGCGCAGATCCCAATGCCACCTTTGGGATGGCGATTGGCGTATTTCTCCTGGTGCTCTTCTACAGCGTCAAAATGAAAGGCCCTGGCGGATTTGCCAGCGAATTGGCTTTTCATCCTTTCGGAAAACTGGCTCTGCCAGCAAATGTTTTCTTCGAAGGGATCAACTTGATTGCTAAACCGGTGTCGCTGGCCTTGCGGTTGTTTGGTAATATGTATGCAGGCGAAATGATTTTTATTCTGATTGCGTTGATGTTTGGCGGCGGCATCGGAATGGCGGTGTTTGGTGGCGCGCTTCAGTGGGTGTGGGCAGTGTTCCACATTCTGATTATCACCTTGCAAGCGTTTATATTCATGACGCTAACCATCGTGTATTTGGATATGGCTCACCAAACAGGTCATTGATGGACAGTGGTATTCCATTGCTTCGGTTCTTTAGAAGTAATATTTCAAAATTTTTAAATGATTTTTTATTAGGAGTGCAGTAAATGGATATGGTTCATGCAGTGTTATATATTGCCGGTGCATTGATGATGGGCTTTGGCGCGATAGGTGCTTCGATCGGTATTGGTATTTTGGGCGGCCGTTTTCTGGAAGGCGCTGCACGTCAGCCCGAATTGATTCCCATGTTACGCAGCCAGTTTTTCATTGTGGTGGGTCTGGTTGACGCGGTGCCAATGATTGCTGTGGGTCTGACCATGTACGTGCTGTTCGCTGTGGCGGGTTAATTCATTCACCCATCCATAGAAAGGTTACAGCATGAATATTAATGCCACCCTAATCGGCGAATCAATTACGTTCTTTATCTTTGTGTGGTTTTGCATGAAGTACGTATGGCCTCCGATTATGAATTCATTGAATGAGCGTAAAAAGCTAATCGCTGATGGTTTGGCGGCAGGTGATCGCGGTCGGCATGAACTGGAGTTGGCATCAAAAAGTGCTAGCCAGCACCTGCATGAAGCCAAGCAAAAGTCGGGTGAAATTGTGGCTGCGGCAGATAAGCGAGCAGCCCAGATCATTGACGAAGCCAAGCAGACAGCAAAAGTGGAAGCGGACCGTGTCTTCGCCAGTGCACAAGCCAATGTAGCGCAAGAAGTTGCGCGGGCCAAAGAAGCTTTGCGCAGCCATGTGGCGGAGTTGGCTGTTGCGGGCGCCGAGAAAATTCTGCGCCGCGAAATTAACAGCAAAACACACGCTGACCTATTAACTGCAATTCAGAACGAGCTGTAATCATGGCAGAAATTGCAACCATTGCACGACCTTATGCCGAAGCGGTGTTTAGCTTGGCAAAAGAAACAAAAAGTTTGCCCGCATGGTCTTCAGCACTTGCTCTCGTGCAAGCCGTTAACGCAGATCCTGAAATACGACGGCTGGCGACAGACCCGGCGTTCGGTAAAGACAAGCTGATCAAGTTGTTTTTAGACGTGTGTGGTCAGCAATTGGGCCCTGACGCAAGCCGTTTTCTGCAAGTGGTGATTCAAGCGAACCGTTTGGATGCTTTGCCGGAAATCATCGCGCAATTCGAGGTGCTCAGAGCAAGCGAAAATGGCGTAAAAGAAGCCAGTGTGGTCAGCGCCTATCCATTGGATGCTGCCCAGGTCGCTGCTTTAACTGCCAGACTATCATCGCGATTTGGCGGCACCATTGATGTCACGCAGCATGTCGATCCCGAAATAATTGGTGGTTTAATTATCACTGTCGGGGATGAGGTGTATGACGCATCGGTACGCGGTAAATTGCAAGACATGGCGAACACATTGAACCGTTGAGAATTCTTAGGAGCAAGTAATGCAACTTAATCCCACTGAGATCAGTGATCTTATTAAAATCCAAATTCAGAATTTGGCATCAACCACGGAATTGCGTACCCAGGGTACTGTGGTTTCAGTCACCGATGGCATCGTGCGTGTTCATGGATTGTCCGACGTGATGCAAGGTGAAATGATTGAGTTTTCAGGTAATACCTTCGGCATGGCACTTAACCTGGAGCGCGATTCAGTTGGTGCGGTGGTGCTGGGTGAATACGAGCACATCAGCGAAGGCGAAATCGTTAAATGTACTGGCAGGATTCTGGAAGTGCCAATTGGACCTGAATTGATTGGTCGTGTGGTTGACTCTTTGGGGCGTCCTATCGACGGCAAAGGTGCAATTGCCACCACCGCTACCGCACCCATAGAAAAAATTGCGCCTGGTGTGATTGCGCGTCAATCCGTCACGCAGCCTTTGCAAACCGGGTTGAAATCGATTGATGCCATGGTGCCTGTGGGTCGCGGCCAGCGTGAATTGATTATTGGTGACCGCCAAACAGGAAAAACAGCTGTGGCGATTGATGCCATCATCAATCAAAAAGGCACGGGTGTGATTTGCATCTATGTTGCGATCGGTCAGAAGGCTTCTTCGATCGCCAACGTGGTGCGTAAACTTGAAGAGCACGGCGCATTGGCGCATACCATTGTGGTGGCCGCTACGGCATCCGATTCGGCAGCGATGCAATACATCGCGCCCTATGCTGGTTGCACCATGGGCGAATATTTCCGTGACCGCGGTCAAGATGCATTGATTGTGTATGACGATTTGACCAAACAGGCTTGGGCATACCGGCAAATTTCCCTGTTGTTGCGTCGTCCTCCCGGTCGCGAAGCCTATCCAGGTGACGTGTTCTATTTGCACTCCCGTTTGCTGGAACGCGCATCACGTATTAATGCAGAACACGTTGAAAAACTGACCAATGGCGAAGTCAAAGGCAAGACCGGTTCGTTGACTGCATTGCCAGTGATTGAAACCCAGGCCGGTGACGTGTCTGCCTTTGTTCCAACGAATGTGATTTCGATTACGGACGGACAGATCTTCCTGGAAACCGATTTGTTCAATGCGGGGATTCGTCCTGCTATCAATGCAGGGTTGTCTGTGTCTCGTGTGGGTGGCGCAGCCCAGACCAAAGTGATTAAAAAACTGGGTGGTGGTATTCGCCTGGCTTTGGCCCAGTACCGTGAACTGGCTGCATTTGCCCAGTTTGCTTCAGATCTGGATGAGGCCACACGCAAGCAATTAGAGCGTGGCAAAATGGTGACTGAACTGATGAAGCAAAATCAGTATGCACCGATGAACATTGCAGAAATGGCGTTGACCTTGTTTGCAGTGAACAAAGGCTTTATGGATGACGTTGAAGTGAAAAAGGCTTTGGCGTTTGAAAGTGCCCTGGCGACATTCGTTAAATCAAACCACTCCGCCTTGATGGCAAAGGTGCTTGAAACAGGCGATTTGTCCGGTGAAAACGAAGCCGAACTGACCAAAGCGGTTGAAGCGTTTAAAGCCAGCTCCGCATACTAACAGGACTGAATCATGGCATCAGGCAAAGAGATACGTACCAAGATCAAAAGCGTCGAAAACACGCGCAAGATCACGCGTGCGATGGAAATGGTGGCTGCTGCGAAAATGCGTAAAGCGCAGGAACGTATGCGTGCTACACGCCCCTATGCTGAGAAAATTGCCACCGTGGCCGCGCATTTGTCTTCAGCGAGTTCAGAGTACAAACACCCATTTGTACTGAAGCGTGAAGCGACCCTTCGCGTGGGTGTAATCGTTGTCAGTACGGATAAGGGTTTGTGTGGAGGTCTCAACACCAACACTTTGCGTATGGCGGTTAATCTCATGAAGCAGTGGGAAGCCAGGGGCGTCGGAATTGATGTGACGGCAATTGGCAACAAAGGTCTGGGCTTCATGCAGCGTATGGGCGCCAACGTGGTGTCGCATGAAACCGCATTGGGTGATACGCCACATGTAGACCGTTTGATCGGGCCGACGAAGGTCATGCTGGATGCCTATTTGGCGGGTCAGATTGATGAGCTGCATTTGGTATACAGCCGTTTCGTGAATACGATGAAGCAAGAGCCTACCAGCGTTCAGTTATTGCCGCTTACGGGCAAACCCGACCAGGCAGCCAGCGATTCACTGGATCACCATTGGGATTACATCTATGAGCCTGACGCGAAATCTGTCGTGGATGGTTTGTTGGTGCGTTACATTGAAACATTGATTTACCAGGCCATAACAGAAAACATGGCTTGTGAACAAAGCGCGCGTATGGTGGCCATGAAGGCAGCATCTGATAATGCTAAAAATGTCATCGGTGAATTAAAACTGGTGTACAACAAAACCCGTCAGGCAGCCATTACCAAAGAACTATCCGAGATCGTTGCAGGTGCAGCGGCCGTTTAAGCAATTTTGAATATTCAAGGAACGTCGATGAGTCAAGGCAAAATCGTACAAATCATTGGACCAGTTGTTGACGTGGAATTCCCACGTGATGGCTTACCCAAGGTCTATGATGCATTAAAAATGCAATCTCCCGAGCTGACACTGGAAGTGCAGCAACAACTTGGTGATGGCGTTGTTCGTGCCATTGCCATGGGTACCACGGATGGCCTGCGTCGTGGCATGGTGGTCGATGCCACCGGCGCGCCGATTTTGGTGCCTGTGGGAATTAAAACACTGGGTCGGATCATGGACGTATTGGGTAATCCCATCGATGACATGGGTCCCATCGGCAATGACACCACTTGGGGCATCCACCGCAAAGCGCCCGCTTTTGATGAGCTGGCTGCATCGAATGAGTTGCTGGAAACCGGAATCAAGGTGATTGACTTGATTTGCCCGTTTGCCAAAGGCGGTAAAGTGGGCTTGTTCGGCGGTGCCGGTGTGGGAAAAACAGTCAACATGATGGAATTGATTCGTAACATTGCTGTCGAGCACAGTGGTTACTCTGTGTTTGCCGGTGTGGGCGAGCGAACACGAGAAGGCAATGACTTCTACCATGAAATGAAAGATGGTGGCGTGCTGGATAAAGTGGCGCTGGTGTATGGACAAATGAACGAGCCGCCTGGTAACCGTTTGCGTGTCGCATTGACCGGGTTGACCATGGCCGAATACTTCCGGGATGAAGGTCG
>JAJYMO010000087.1:16653-21713 GCA_021786845.1 Pseudomonadota bacterium
GCCCCTGGTAAGTATGTTTCCTTGAAGGACACCATCAGCGGCTTTAAAGCGATTGTGAATGGAGAATATGACCACTTGCCAGAACAGGCTTTCTACATGGTGGGCACCATTGCTGAAGCAGTAGAAAAAGCTAAAACCATCTAAGTATTATTTGCCGCTTTGCTGCATGGTGCACTGCTGAATGCCGTTTGACCGAGGTCGGCATTCAGTTTTGCACTTGACGTTGTCGCGGGATTGGTTCGGTGTGGCCTGTACAAGTCTTATCTCAACGGCTCTGATAATTGCAGAAATATGCTTTTATTGCCTTGAATATTAAAGGAAAGTGTTTATGTCTATGACCATACAAATCGAGATTGTCAGCGCAGAATCAACATTGTTTTCCGGGATGGCCGAGTACGTCATCGTTCCCGGCGAAATGGGCGAATTGGGAATTTACCCCCGTCACACGCAACTGTTAAGCCGTTTAAAAGCAGGTTCCGTGCGTGTCAAAGTACCGGACACCGATATAGAAGAATTGATTTACGTGTCGGGTGGGATGCTTGAAGTGCAACCGCATGTCGTGATCGTGTTGGCCGATACGGCCATTCGTGGTCATGATCTGGATGAGGCGAAAGCGCTTGAGGCCAAGCGACGCGCCGAAGAAGCGATGAAAAATCGTGCATCTGCATTTGATTACGCGCAAGCACAAGCTGAATTAGCCCAAGCGATAGCACAGATCGCCACTATCCAGCGTCTGAGAAAGCTGCATTAATTCCTTGCGATACAGCGAGCCTGCTACTGGCGGCTCGTGCCTGATCAAGCACCATAATAAGTTGATCGTTCGCTTTGCCTGCTTGTGACAACCTTTTTTTTACATGACATCTTGTTAACAGGTTGCATACCCAGCTTTATCCCCTTCCTTTGCTGACTTAACACCACGGCCTGAAGGCCGGCGACCGCATGGCTTCAAGCCAAAAGTGCAACCGTTTCAATCTGGTTGTGCAGGATAGAACAATAATATCTTATAATTGCTCACACCATTGCTGGTCGCGGTCAGGTTCAGTGTAATGGGCCATTCTTTCTGGGCTGGGATACCGTGACTCAGTGTTTTCTCTAGCTTTAGGTAATCCATCGGATAGATGGTTTTACGCGAAATGGTTTCTTCCGACTCATTTTTCAATGAAATTGAAATGGCGGGGAATGCAACAGGTAAGCCTGATTGATTCAGGATTGACAATTGAACATGAAATAAATGATCATGGTCTTTGTCTCCACTGAATACAGAACTTGAAATTTTAAGGGCATCGATGTCCTGTGACAGGGTATTGCCACAATGACTTGATGTGCAAAGCTGATTGAGTATTGGCATGAGTTCAGGGTGATATTCGACAATCGTATCCCTGAAATGCCATGTGATTTGTCCGAACAGGATCAGAATCAAGGCAGCGCTGATGGCACCAAACCATGCACCATGTCGTTTTGGTTTAATCCCGATTGCGTTAGTGGCATCCACTCGTTCGTTGAATTCGGGTGTTGATGCTGAATCTGCAACTGAAGGCCGGTGGGTGACATCCACTCTCTCGTTGAATTCGAAGGTTGATGGCGCGATGCCTTCAGCTTCACGTTCTGATGTATCAGTTTCCGTGGATAAAGGCGCTTCGATGGGTGGCTGATCTGAAATAACCGCCTGGTCCGGGATTGCCGGGTGCTCAGCATGCGTCAACGAAGCCGTTTCGGTCATTTCTGCGTCGGTTTGGACTGTGCTGCTAACGGAAGTGGATGAAGGTGAATCATCGCGAATATTTTCTGCTACAGGGTCTTGATCCAGGACTTCACTCGCTGCTGGGGCATCCATGACGATCTGGGCTTCAAGTGCGTTGAACACCATGCCACACACCCCACATTTTGCATGACCGCCAGAACGGATCAGATCACTTTTTTTAATGTGAAATACCGTATGGCAGGTCGTACATTGAGTCAGGCTACTCACTTCTGTCGAGTTCCTGTCAAACAGACCCAGCCTTCAGATTCGGCCCATATTGTCAGATTAAACCAGTCCGCATAAGCAGCCTGGATGAGGGCGCTCTGATCCGCCAGAATACCAGACAATACCAGGCGGCCGCCGATACGACAGTGTGCGGCGATTAGCGGGGCCAAGGTGCGTAACGGATTGGTCAAAATATTGGCCACCACAACTTCATACTGACCGCCAGGATCGGATTCGGGGGAAATAAAACACACCCTGCGCGGCGGTTGATGCGCTTGATTTGATTGCTCCGGCGTAGATAACTGACTGTCCTGTGTGGGACCGTTATCCTGTAGCGAGGGTTGTTCAGCTGCGTCGAGCAGGACATAATCCTGACCGCAATTGACGAAAGCATTTTCGTGCGCAGTCAATACGGCTTGCGGGTCAATGTCGATGCCCAGCACTGATTGTGCACCCAATTTGGCCGCAGCAATGGCAAGGATGCCGGACCCGCAACCATAATCGAGAACGGTTTCCCCTCCGGCAATATGATCTACCAACCATTCAAGACATAACCGTGTGGTGGGGTGGGAGCCTGTACCGAAGGCGAGACCGGGGTCAAGCTGAATGGAAATGGCAGATGGGTCAGGAAATGCATGCCATGAAGGAACAATCCACAGCCGGTCACCAATCGGAATGGGATTAAATTGCGATTGTGTCGCGCGGACCCAGTCTTGATCGGCAATATGCGCCTGAGTGTAATGCCCCAGCGGGTAACCTGCCTGATCGGCAGCTTTGGACAGCAAGAGGGGAATATCAAGCTCCGGCTGTTGTTTTTCCGGGAAAAGGCACACGATATGACATTCATGCCACAGCACCTGCGCAGCGCTGCCAGGTTCACCAAATACGGCGTGCTCATTCGCAGTCCCTGCAGCAGCATCTTCTATGCTTACTGACAGCGCGCCAAAGTCCATTAATGCATCGGAAAGGCGGTCTGCCTGATCAGGTGTTGCCGGTAATGTGATGGCGATCCAACCCACGATTTCAGTTCTCCACTGCTTTGGCCAGTTTGTGTTCCAGGTAGTGGATGCTGGTTCCGCCATCCAGCACATTTTGATCCTGTAATAAATTCTGGTGCAAAGGAATGTTGGTGTTCACGCCTTCCACCACCATTTCCAGCAAAGCTGTCCGCATACGGGCAATGGCTTGCTCGCGGGTAGCGCCATGGGCCAGTAGTTTGCCAATCATTGAATCATAGTGAGGCGAAATTAAATAATTTTGATAAACATGTGAATCAACGCGTATCCCTGGTCCTCCTGGTGCATGGTAAGCGGTAATTCTGCCCGGGGACGGCATAAAGGTGTAAGGATGTTCTGCATTGATTCGGCATTCAATCGCGTGTCCACGAAATTCAATATCCGATTGGGTGAAGGACAGCACTTCTCCTGCAGCAACCCGAATTTGTTGTTGTACCAAATCAATACCGGTAATCAATTCTGTTACGGGGTGTTCGACCTGAATTCGCGTATTCATCTCAATAAAGAAAAACTCGTTGTCTTCAAATAAAAATTCAAAGGTACCAACGCCACGGTAACCAATTTTGCGACAGGCATCAGCGCAACGCTTACCGATACGATTACGCAATTTAGGGTCTAAACCGGGAGCGGGGGCTTCTTCAAGGATTTTTTGGTGACGTCGTTGCATGGAGCAGTCCCTTTCACCCAAATGCACGGCGTGTCCGTGTTCATCGGCAAGCACCTGAATCTCAATGTGGCGCGGTTTCTGCAGATAACGCTCCATATACACAACGGGGTTACCAAACGCAGCCTGTGCTTCGGCTTGGGTCATGGCGACGGCATTGAGCAATGCCCCTTCCGTGTGTACCACGCGCATGCCCCGTCCACCGCCACCGCCGGAAGCTTTGATAATAATCGGGTAGCCGATGTCTTTGGCGATTTTACGTATCGTGTCAGGGTCTTCAGGCAGGGCGCCTTCAGAACCTGGTACGCAGGGTACGCCTGAAGCACGCATAGCGGCTTTGGCTGATACCTTGTCACCCATCAATCGTATCGTTTCCGGGCGGGGGCCAATGAACACAAAACCGGAAGACTCCACCCGTTCGGCAAAGTCTGCATTCTCAGATAAAAAGCCATAACCGGGGTGAATGGCCTCTGAATCTGTCAACTCCGCAGCGCTGATGATGGCTGGGACATTGAGGTAGCTGAGTGTCGAGGACGCTGGGCCGATGCACACGGACTCATCCGCCAATTTGACATACTTTGCATCTGCATCGGCTTCGGAATGCACCGCAACAGTACGGATACCCATTTCGCGACATGCACGCTGTATGCGCAGGGCAATTTCACCACGATTGGCGATTAGAATTTTTTCAAACATTTATGATGCCCTGACTTTAAGCGATGATAAATAAGGGCTCGCCATATTCAACCGGCTGACCATTTTCAACCAGAATAGCCTTGATAACACCGGAATGATCGGATTCAATTTCATTCAGCAATTTCATGGCTTCAATAATACACAGCGGATCGCCGGTAGTCACTGACTGACCTATTTCGACAAATGCTTTGGAATTGGGATTGGGTGAGCGGTAAAAGGTACCGACCATCGGGGATTTGACGATGTGGCCAGTTTCAATGGCGGGTTCGGCAGCCACTGCCATCGCCGAAAGGTTGTCTGGTGCGTGGGCCAGCATCTGCGCAGGTGCGTAAGCCATAGAGTGAAAGGATTGGGGTGCTGCGCGTGAGATGCGTACCTTTTCTTCACCTTCAGTGATTTCGAGTTCGGTGATGCCAGATTCTTCGACCAAATCGATCAGTTTTTTGAGTTTTCTCAAGTCCATAATGTAGAGAGGTCCTTATGTGGAGTGTTGGAAAAGTGCATAATCGAGGGCAAGTTCGTAACCTTGCGCACCCAAGCCGCTGATGACGCCGACCGCTACATCGCTGAAAAACGAATGGTGACGAAAATCTTCACGGGCGTACACATTGGAAAGATGGATTTCAATAAACGGAATTGACACCGACAGCAGGGCATCGCGCAACGCAACGCTGGTGTGTGTGAATGCGGCTGGATTGATGAGAATATAATCAATTTT
>JAJYMO010000087.1:22270-31683 GCA_021786845.1 Pseudomonadota bacterium
GCGGAGCATAACGCGCCTGTAAGGCAATATAACCTGGAATATCTTTGCGACAAGGGGTGCACCAGGGTGCCCAAAAATTGATGACCAGCAGGTGCCCGTGCCACTGCTGGAGTGGTTGGCGTATGCCTAAAGGATCAGACAGTTGTGATGACAACAAAGGCGCAACAGAAAAGGGATCCGGATGAGCGGCGGTGTGGTGGATATGGCGGACAAATAAAGCCACCACAAGAATAGAAATCAGCGTCAGTAAAGCAATGCGTTTAAACATGAGGGGTGACACCTGAATTAACAAGTCCTAACCAGTGGGAAAACGCATCCACAGATTGAATGCCAATGGCGTGCTGCGGGATTTCCTGACCGTTTGCATCAAACAGGATCATGGCCGGTGGGCCAAATACGCCAAACTTTTTACGCAAAGCATCCTCGTCAGCGGTATTGTCAGTAATATCGGCCTGTATGAGCACGAACCCGGACAGTTGTTGGCGTATATTGGGGTCCTGAAACGTGGTGGCGGCCATTTCTTTGCATGAAACACACCAGTCAGCGTAAAAATCCAGCAAAACCGGTTTACCTTTGGCTTGCGCTAAACGATTGTCCAGCTCATTGAGGTTGTGCACGGTGATGAACTCAGGCGAATGACTCACCGTGCTGGAAGTTGTGCCGGTGGAATGGAAGACCTCCAGTGGTTGCAGTGGGTTGGTGGCGCCGGCCAGCGCACCCAGCAGCATGGCCAAGCCTGTGGCCAGTATGATGACGGCGAATGCTTTGCTCAAACGCTGGTAGGCATGGGCTTGGGCTGGCAAGGTATCCAAAGCGTGCCAAAATACAGCAGAAATGATGAGTAAGCCTGCCCACAGCAGCATGTGCAATTGAGCCTTCAGCATGGGCGCGATGATTTCGATCGCCACGGCCAACAGCGCCACCCCAAAAAATTGCTTCACACCTGTCATCCAGGCGCCTGCACGCGGCAGCAAGCTGTGGGCACCCAGTCCGATGAGTAACAGGGGCGCACCCATGCCGATAGACAGGCTAAACAGAGCGGCACCGCCCAGCAGCATATTACCCGATTGCGCAATCCAGGCCAGAGCTGCCGCCAAAGGAGGGGCCACGCAAGGGCCAATAATCAGGGCCGACAACACACCCATGACAAAAGTGCCCAACAGGTGCCCATTGTGAAAACGATTGCTCAAACTGGAAAATTTGCTTTGTAACGCGCTGGGCAATTGTAATTCGTAAAGGCCGAACATCGACAGCGCCAGGCCAACGAACAATGCAGCAGACAATCCCAAAGCGTAGGGATTTTGCAGCGCATTGGAAATCAGGGTGCCAGACATGGCTGCCGCCACACCTGCCAGTGCATAGGTCAGCGCCATGCCCAGCACATAGGCCAGGGAAAGAAGAAACGAAGCGCTGCGCGTGGTCGCCCCTTGCTGCACGATGATGCTGGACAGCACCGGTATCATGGGAAAAACGCAGGGGGTGAGCGAAAGCAAAATCCCTGCACCGAAAAACAGGGCCAGAATGCGCCAGAAATGTCCCTGGTGTAAGCTGCGCGTGAACTGGTCGCTGGCTGAAGGGTTATTTGCAGGGGGTTCAGGTGGAGCAAGCGCCGGGGTTGTCAGCGGGCTTGCCCCCGGAACCGGCGCATCAGCCAGCGTCAGCTGGATGTGCTGGTGGATGGGCGCGTAACAAATGCCCGCTTCCGCACAGCCTTGCGCGGTGCTTTCCAGTTGTAATGTCGGACTGGTGGCATGGTCAAACGGCAAGATAATCGTCACATCGTGCCGATACACCGTTTGTGGGCCAAAGGTAGGGTCTTGTACCGTTTCGCCAGCCGGAAATTCAGCGGGGGATAAGGTCGCTCCAGTGAGCTGGAAATGGAATTTATCGCGGTAAAGATGGTAACCATCGGCAATGGCATAATGGACGGCAATGTGTTTCGCATCAGCAAGCTGCGCAGAAAAAACAAACGCCTGTTGCGGATCCAGAAAATCATCGCCATGCGCGGGTAAATAAAAGGCAAATATAGCAAGAATTGACCACAGTAAACGCATAGGAGAAACCTCAAATTCAAGAGAGAATTGACATCGTGGCAGTTTAGCCTGATTCTGGCGGCATTTGTGCCAGCACCATAGATGAGGCCGCATTATAACCCGGATACCTGCGAGTGGTGCGTTGGAGAAATGTGCGTTGCTGTCATGAAAAAAATGGTTATTCGCAAGTTGCGGCTGGACCGGACAATTTTTGCGGTTGAATGAAGGTGTCTCAGGAAAAGTCACCCAGGTTGAATATTGGCGATGCGACATGAAACATCGAAAATTGGTGTTGGTTCAGTTTCTTGTCTGGAGGGCAGCAAGGCTGTTTAAGGCCCTTTTGGCTGCCCATTGCCCAGCAGTTGCCATAGCGCCTTGCCCACAAACAGGAAGAATACCGGGGCACCCGCGATCAGGTAAAAGTAGTAGGTAGTAAAGCGCCACATCAGCAATACCGCGCCCAGCGTCGCATGGTCGAGCACTGGCGCGAGCAGCGCGGTGAAGCTCAATTCGACCCCGCCGCTGCCTCCGGGTAGCATCGTGAAGAGGCCCGCAGTAAAAGCCAGCATCTGGATGAGAACGGTATATGCCCAGTAAACATTGCGATCCATCCCGACAATAATCACATACAGCACGCTGTATCGCAGCATCCAGTGACCGAGGCAGCACAAAAATATCCCGAAAAGCCTCAAGCGGGAAAATCCCAGAATCAGGCGCACCGCCTGGCGAAAGCGCAGCACCCCACGGGTCAGTCTGCGCCTGTTCGCCGCAGAAACGCGCCGATTCAGGATGTGTCGACCAATCCACAACAGCACCAGTCGATAATGCTGCACCGCGACCCAGGCCAGCAACAACATGCCCAATATAAATCCCGCCAGCATCGCGATTTCCCAGCCAATATGCAGTTGCGCCGGATGAACGAAGAACGCGAGCGTAGCGACCAACAGGGCGATGTTGAACACCAGCATGTCGATCATGATGTCTGTCGCATACATCGCGGCTGCAGCTGTGCCGGGTGCACCATGCCGTTTCAGCAGGTAGACATAGGTGAGCAGGCCGCCACTGCCGGAAGGTGTTGCGCTGATGGCGAATTCGGTGGCCATGACCGTGGCCAGTGAACGACCATGTCCCATCGGCTTCCCAATCCCGCTCAGCATCAGGCGCATGCGACCGGCATTGAAGTTCCAGCCGACGAAAATCATCGCCAGCACCGCGTACAACACGGATAACGGAAATGCCGCCAGACGATGGAACAAGCCGCTGCCGCCATATATAAAGGTAATGCTCAGGCCCAGTATCAGCCCGACTGCAAAAAGAAAAAGAGATCGCCTCATGGGCTATTGTTATTCACCTGTTACGCCCTTAAGTTTGTGGTTTTTTGTTCACTAAACAGAGGGATAATTCATTTTTGGTTTACCACACTGATACCGCTTTGGTCACCCAGAGAAATTCATCATTGGCTTTGTGTTGGCTGAACGATGTGGTATCAAGATTTGAAGCCGGAAAGCAGCCGGTGTCTTCTGACCACTTCTGGCACGAACCTGCTACAGCAACTTGCTATCATCTTGCCACAATATGGTCACTCCGTCCTGTTTCAATGAAGCGGTCCCTCATTATCCATGGTTGAATTAACCTTGGGCATCGGTTTTGACTTGTGGGAACAGTCTCTGTCAATCAAAAACCATTGCGGGAATTTATACAAAGTCAGGGTTAAGGGTTTGCGTAAAATTCGGGATATAATCAGAACTCCTCAAGCCATTAAGTTTAGAACATGGATGCAGCGATGAATGTGGTGGTGTTGGCGGCCGGGCGTGGTACGCGTATGCGGTCTGAATTACCCAAAGTTTTGCAACCACTGGCGGGTCGCCCCATGCTTGCGCACGTGCTGGAAACGGCGCGCGCACTGACACCACAATGCATTTGCGTGGTGTATGGTTATGGCGGAGAGCAGGTGCTTGCAACCATGGATGCCGCGCCGGATGGGGTGACCTGGGTGGAGCAGGCGCAACAGTTGGGAACCGGTCATGCGCTCAAGCAGGCGATGCCGTATCTGGGCGGTGCGTCGGTGACGCTGGTGTTGTATGGCGATGTGCCCCTGGTGCAAGCCGATACCTTGCGGGTACTGGTTGAACAGGCAGCCAGAGGCAAACTGGCGGTATTGACGGTGGACATGGTTCAGCCAGCCGGATATGGCCGGATTGTGCGTTCGCCATCCGGGGTGGTTGTGCGCATTATCGAAGAGCGCGATGCGGATGCGGTCACACGGGAAATTGTTGAAGTCAATACCGGCATTATGGCTTTGCCCACAGACAAACTTGCAGACTGGTTATCGCGATTGAACAACGATAATCAGCAGGGGGAATATTATTTAACCGATGTGGTGGCGTTAGCGGCGGAGGATGGTGTGGTGGCGGTAGCCAGTCAGCCCGACCAGGACTGGGAAGTGATGGGGGTGAATGACAAGGTGCAATTGGCCGCCGTGGAGCGCCAGTTGCAATGGAATTGTGCCGAGCGTTTGATGTTGCAAGGTGTGACTATCCTCGATCCCACACGAATTGACGTACGCGGAAATTTGCAATGTGGGCGTGATGTCAGCATTGACGTGGGGTGTGTGTTCAGCGGCGAAGTGGTGCTGGGCGACGGCGTGTCGGTGGGTACTTGCTGTGTGCTGAGGGATGTGGTGGTCGGTGCCGGCACGCGCATCGCGCCATTTTCACATTTGGAGCACAGTCAAGTGGGGGCGAATAATCACATTGGCCCGTATGCGCGGTTGCGTCCGGGCACTGAGCTGGGTAATTCAGTGCACATCGGCAATTTTGTGGAAGTTAAAAACAGCCGTGTGAACGACGGCAGTAAAATTAACCACCTGTCCTATGTGGGCGACAGTACAGTGGGTAAGCGGGTTAACATTGGTGCGGGCACCATCACTTGCAATTACGATGGCGCAAACAAGTATCGTACTGTGATTGAAGACGATGTGTTTGTCGGGTCGGGGACGGAATTGGTGGCGCCGGTGACCATCGGTACAGGTGCGACGGTGGGTGCTGGCTCCACCATCACGCGTGATACACCCGCAGGCGAATTGACCTTGTCGCGTGTGCGGCAGGTGACGGTTTCTGGCTGGAAACGGCCCGTTAAAAAAGGGATTGAGTAATGTGCGGTGTGATTGGCGCAGTGGCGCAACGCAATGTGGTGCCTATTTTGCTGGAAGGGTTACGGCGTCTGGAATACCGGGGCTATGATTCCGCAGGCTTGGTGGTGGTACAGGATGGCGCTTTACACCGTGCCCGCAGTTTGGGGCGGGTGGCCCTGCTGGCGGATGTCGTGGCACAACAAGGTTTGCGCGGTGTATGGGGAATTGCGCATACGCGTTGGGCCACGCATGGCGTACCCAGCGAAGCCAATGCCCATCCTCATGTCAGCGGGAATTTAATTGCCGTGGTGCACAATGGCATCATCGAAAACCACGACAGTTTGCGTGCTGAATTGCAGGCGCAGGGTTATGTGTTCACATCGCAAACCGACACAGAAGTGATCGCTCACCTCGTGCACAAGCATTATGTACGAACGCATGATTTGCTTTTGGCAACACAACAAAGTTTGGCTGTGCTACAGGGCAGTTTTGCGATTGCGGTGGTGGCGGCAGATGTATCCCAGCGCCTGATCTGTGCCCGACGCGGCAGTCCACTGTTGCTCGGTATAGGGATAGAAGAGCATTTCGTCGCTTCGGATGTTTCCGCCTTGCTGCCGGTAACGCAACGGGTAGTTTACCTGGAAGAGGGCGATGTGGTTGATGTGCGCTTGTTATCCTGCACGATTTACGATGCGCAGGGTGAGCCGGTTGAACGAGCAATTAACGTGTCAGAACAGTCTGCCGACATGTCAGAGCTGGGGCCCTATCGCCATTTCATGCAAAAAGAAATTCATGAACAACCGCGTGCATTGGCTGACACGCTGCAAGAAGCATTGATGAGCGAGCATTTGCAGCCGGAGTTATTCGGGCAAGGTGCGGGCAAGGTATTCGGGGAAATCAATGCGGTCCGTTTGCTGGCCTGCGGCACCAGTTACCACGCAGCACTTGTGGCTGCCTATTGGATAGAGGCCTTGGCGGGCGTGCCTTGCCAGGCAGAAATTGCCAGCGAATACCGTTATCGCGCAAGCGTTCCCAATTCCCAGGCTTTGGTGGTCACCCTGTCGCAATCGGGTGAAACCGCCGACACGCTGGCTGCGCTCAAACACGCGCAAACACTCGGCCATACTCACACCTTGTGCGTGTGCAATGTAGCCGAATCGGCCCTGGTGCGGGCTTCAAGCCTGCATTTTTTAACCCGGGCAGGACCGGAAATTGGTGTTGCCTCGACCAAGGCATTTACCACACAACTTGCAGCATTGTTTTTGCTCACACTGCTGCTGGCCAAGGCCAAAGGCAAATTGACGCCTCAAGAAGAAGCGACGCATATTCAGCGTTTGCGTGAGTTGCCAGGAGCGGTAGCCCGGGTGCTGGCGTTGGAGCCGCAAATTGAGTGTTGGGCGGAGCGGTTTACGGATAAACAGCATGCTTTGTTTTTGGGGCGCGGTGCACATTTTCCCATTGCGATGGAAGGTGCCTTGAAACTTAAGGAAATTTCCTATATCCACGCCGAAGCGTATCCGGCGGGTGAATTGAAGCACGGGCCACTCGCTCTGGTAGACCGGGACATGCCGGTGGTCGCTATCGCGCCCAATGATGCCTTGCTGGATAAAATTAAATCCAATTTACATGAGGTCGCGGCGCGCGGCGGTGAATTGTATGTGTTGACGGATGCAGACACCCATGTGGTAGCAGGAGAGGGTGTGTGGCAAATACAGCTTGATCATCACGCAGGGTGGTTGTCGCCTATTTTGCATACTGTGCCATTACAGATGCTGGCTTATCATGCCGCCTTGCAAAAAGGTACTGATGTGGACAAGCCGCGCAATCTGGCCAAATCGGTCACTGTCGAATGACAAACTTGCCCATCATTAATAGTTACACCAGTGCCAGCCGCTACCATGACATCAGTTGTGGTCACGTGGTATGGGGGCATGAAAGCAAGTGCCAGCATTTGCATGGACACAATTATCGCGTGCATTTTCAGGTATCCGGTGAGCGTGATGCGTTAGGTCGCGTACTCGATTTCGGTATGATCAAAGAAAAATTGTGCATGTGGTTAGAAACGGAATGGGATCACCGGTTTTTAATTTGGGATCAACATCCTGTGGCCAATGCCCTGGTTGCACTCGACCCGCAAGGCGTGCTGTGTTTGCCCTTTAACCCCACAGCTGAAAACATGGCGCGACATTTACTGGAAATCATCGGGCCGAAACAACTGGCCGGATTGCCTGTTACGCTGAGCCGGGTGGTGGTGGAGGAAACAGCAAAGTGTTCGGCGGAAGCTGGTTTGTGGGTGCCGCAGGCGGGCCAAAGATAAATGCGTGGTATGTACAATAGTACAAATGTCGGGTTATTCGTTAACAGGCCATGAATATCTGGCCTAACCGTTTGCGCTTAAATCAAATTTAACTTGTTCCAAATGGTCTTTTGCAACAATATTGCCCGTTTTTGATTCACGCAAGGCCATATGCCAGAAGGCGGCTGCGGCAAGCAATTGTTCAGCGGTGTGGCATCGCTCTATGCGTGAAATGACTGTTGCACCCATTAAACCCAAATGGGTATTCGATGCGGTGATCATGAATGATTTGATCTTGAAAACAATGGTGGGGTCTTGCGTTAGCCGGGGTGTGGTCAGTGGTGGCTCGGTGTGAGATGGGCGAATCGCTGTCACAGGACTGGTTTCAAAAGACGCTTTGTAACTTAAAATATCAGCCACCATCGATGGTGCCGGTTTGGCGTTTCCCAGTACGATAAAGCCATGTCCTATCAAAAAAGGGATGGTTCGATTCAGTTCTTCTAACGGAATGGCGTCAGCAATGAGCCCCAACGTTTTGGCGCAGTCCATTAAAATCAGGGTTTGACGTTGTTTGGAAATCAACCCGTGTGCGCGTGTGCCGATTTCGTGCCGGCCTTTTTCGGTTTTGCAATAAATGCGATCCGGATGTGTGGGCATGGTCGAATAAGTCCGCGTGTGGATATGGGGCAGTGTCGCCATCATGGCATGAAGCCTAACACGGCAATATGACCAAATGATGACGGTAATAATGGGGCAGTGACGGATAATAAATTGAACAGACGCAATTTCATTCGCACGTAAATAGACCTAAGGTATAATCTCAAATAATCTGGAAAAGTTCCCTCAAAACAAGTTTTTTTACCCCTATCACTTAATTTGTCAGGAATCCCCATGCGCCAAGTCACCGTTTTAAATGCTGTGCATCGTGAGATGGGTGCCAAGATGGTGGATTTTGGCGGTTGGGACATGCCTTTGCATTACGGTTCCCAAATCAGTGAACACCATGCGGTGCGACGCGATGCCGGGATGTTCGATGTGAGCCATATGCGTGTGGTCGATGTTGCTGGCACAGGCGCGCGCGCCTGGTTGCGGCATCTTTTGGCCAATAATGTGGATAAATTGACTACGCCGGGGCGCGCACTGTATTCCTGCATGCTGAATAAGCAAGGTGGTGTCATCGATGATTTGATTGTATATCTGCAGCCAGGTGATCAATTTCGCATTGTGGTGAATGCCGCGACCACGGAAAAAGATTTGGCCTGGATGCGCCACACGGCCGAAGGTTTGGATGTGAGCATTGCGCCCCGGGCCGATCTGGCGATGATTGCAGTACAAGGTCCCAATGCCCGTGCTCAGGTGTGGGCGGCTTTGCCGGGTGCGCAGGCAATCAGCGAATCGCTCAAGCCTTTTCATGCCGTTGAATTTCAGGGTATCTTCATTGCGCGTACGGGCTATACGGGTGAAGACGGCTTTGAACTGATGCTGCCTGTCACCGAAGCAGAGGCAATATGGCGGAAATTGTACCAGCAAGGTGTGCAGCCGATTGGGTTGGGTGCGCGCGATACTTTGCGTCTGGAAGCAGGTATGAACCTGTATGGGCAAGACATGGATGAAACCACTTCACCTTTTGAAACAGGTCTTGCCTGGACGGTAGACTTCAAAAGCGACCGGGATTTTATCGGTAAATCGGCACTGGTCGGACAAACGTTTACCCAGCAACAAGTCGGTGTGTTGCTGCAGGACAAGGGTGTGCTGCGGGGGCATCAAAAAGTTGAAACTGCTTTGGGGCAGGGAGAAATTACCAGCGGCAGTTTTTCACCCACCTTGCAGCAATCCATTGCTTTGGCACGGGTGCCGATGGGGATTGCTCCGGGTGATGTGCTGACAGTGCAAGTACGTGACAAGCCCTTGCAGGTCAAGGTAGTGGGTTATCCGTTCGTGCGCAATGGAC
>JAJYMO010000085.1 GCA_021786845.1 Pseudomonadota bacterium
CTAGCGCCAGGATCTCACCACCAGAGGTTTGTTCCAGGGCCCGGTAATCGTATAATCGAAACTTGCAGCATGCCCTAAAGGGTTGCCAAGCAATGTTTGTAAAGCAAGCATGCTTACTCCAACCACCGGTCCTCCAACCAATGAGCTCGCCAGTGCCACACTTTCACTCAATTTGGGACTCACAACTGCGTGTAATTCCTGGGTTTGTGCGCCAATGTCTATGTTACCCTGAATTTGTACGCTGGCCGCAGGCCCATCCATTACGAAATCCTTGCTGTATATTATGCCGTGATTTAACTGAAACGTCGCAGAAATGTCACTAAATGCGAAACCATCATTAAATACATCGCGAAAATCCAGAGAAAGATGGTGCAGCAAGTCTTGAAGACTCAAAATGCCCAGCAGTTTTGCTGCACCCGGATCCGCTTTAAGGAATTGCCCCTTTTCGGCTTGCAGGGTGAGTTGTCCACTCAAGCTGGAAATTGGAATATCGATGGGGTTGCCATTCCAGCTTGCGTCACCATTAATCACCGCCTGTCCTCGTTTGATGATATTAGGCTGACCAAAACGGCTGAAGAAATCGCCAATGTTATGAAGGGTAAGCTGAACATGCGCTTGAGTTTGCGGTAAGGCGTCCGGGTGCCAGGACGCGGCCAAATTCAAAGTACTGTCGGGGTGCGTGAGTGTAATGTGATCAAAATTCAGGCCATTTGTAATGGGAACAGCATGAATGTCGAGTTGGCCCAAATTGCGGTTGTCGAGTTGTAACGCGTCAACAAGAAATGTCAGAGCAGGCCAGTTGCTCTCTGTGTGTGCGGGTGATGGCGGTGCAGTGGTCGTGGTGTGGGGGACAAGCTGCGTATTTCCGGTTGGAATGTTCAGCATTTTGAAGTGCGCTGACAACAGTCCTTGGGGGTTTGCAGCGCCCGGCGGGATCCATGACAAATTGCCCTGCATTGCACTGCCTTGTGCTGTGGCATTCCACAGCCCGTTGGTGTGATGGGCATGAAGATTGACACTGTTAAAATTGCGGTCAAACAGATACAGGTGGGCGATTGACAGGTTAAGGTCTTGAATGGGAAGTTTAAGTTGATCGCCCGTTCCACCCAGGCTGCTTAGTGCCCCCAACCAGCTGTCAAGTTGAGTGGTGTCCAATTGCCCGGTGATCGAAATGCCTGGTGACGCTGGAAGATGGGCCGCACCTCCGAACTGGATGTTTCCGCGTTCAATCGTGTTGCCCGAATTGATCGTGGGATGGGTGATGAGTTGCGCACTGACAATTTGCCCGTATCGGACAGAAATAAACCCGTTTCCATTGACTTGCGTATGGGTGCTGAAGGATAAGGGAATAACGCTTGTTGCCGGTTTACCTAATGGCGCCGGTAAATTTACCGCCAATCCTGCGAGATCACTGTTAATTACCATGTCGGCAAGACGTGTGTGTGACAATACGATTTGGCCCGTCCATGCGGTTTGTCCGGAAAATTTCCCCGCCAAATCCGGACTTAGCCAGGAAGACAGTTCCGTTGCGGCGAGCTGCCCGCGTAGTGTGATTTGAGTGGTGCCATTGGGCAGGCTGGCGCTGGAAAGCAGCGCGGGACGATGGAACAGTTGTAGTGAAATGTTCTGGCCACTGATGCCGTTTTGGGTGAAAGCCAGCGTTCCACGGATTGCGTCAAGCTCAGGCCACTTGTTGGCAAGGGTGATGGTATCCTGGTTGAAAGTGAGTGCACCAGAGATCAGCGGATGAAAGATGTCGCGAAACGGCAATTGAACGTGCAAACCCAATTTCGCTGTGCCTTGACTGGTGGCACCAGCCGTTAAATTGTCAAGCGCTTTGCCAACAGGACTGTTGTTGGCAAAACGGATAAAGTCGGACAGCTTGCCACCGGCTTCCCCGTCGACCAGTAATTTTTCTTTGTCCCGCCCATACAAGTCAGGAATTTCGACGTTGATGTGCCGCAAGACAGCGCTGTACATGCGCGCACTGTCGCCTTGAAAGGTCATGCGGGTGCCTGCAAAATGCAGTAAACCATTGATGTGATCGATCGCTGGAAATTCCGGGTCAGGTCGCATGATGCCATCCTTGACGTGAATACGCACATCTAATACCCCGTTTTTATCGTTAAGGAAGGGGTAATGTGCCAAATCTCCCTGAATATGGAATTGCGTGCGGTCAGATATGCCGCCCAGCACGTTTTGGCATACCCAGTCATACACTTCCTGATGTACTGCGAGGGGTAGATAGTGACAAGCCGCAGTGCCGCGCCCATTTAATAAACCGCCCCTCAGATCGATGACGCCCGGATGTCCCGCTTGCCACAGATAGTTACCAAATAGCTGCCCATTGAGGTCTGAATTGATCAAATTGACTTGAGACAGTTTGAATCGGTAGGCAGCACCTTCTTTCCCCCAGCCTAATTGCGCTGTCAGGCTGTCCAGTGCAACATGCGGCTCAAACAGGATGGCGGGCAAATCTACGGTAACGTGCTGGCTGGATAAAGACAAGGTGCCTGTGTGCTCATTGCCATCAATCTGGCCGCTCAGGCCGGAAAACCCTGGCTGATTGTCCACACTGTTCAAACCCAGTTTGAAGAATTTTCCAGAAAGGTTGAAGGTATTGAAGTGCAGGGGAGTCCCTGTCCAATTGGCATTGAATTGTTGTAATAACCCCATGGGTTGATAGCGGTCCAACCATTGCTGCTGCGTCGAGAGTAAAGGCAGGTAAGCCGCCAGGCGTCTCATTGTGTTAAGTGACAGGTTGTTGGCGCGCAGTGATCCTTGCTCGGCTGTATGGGTGTTGGCTGGGGTGTAGCGGAGATAAAAATCAAATGGTGCTAAATAAATCAGATCGCCGTTTCGCAAACTGACTTGTTTTAGTTCCAAAGATTGCGTGGCACCCATTCGTTTCCACTGCACCCATCCTGATAATGCAAGCAGGTTAAGACGTGGTAAATTGGTCGCAAACTGCATGGAGGACTGTTCTAACAGGATGCGTGCTGTCAGAGCGATCACTTGTTTGCGGGCAAATTGTATTTGCACATCAAAGTTGCCGAAACCTTGATGTATCCCCAGTGGTAGTGTTAACCAGGGTTGCCATTGCGCGAGATCGGTGCCTGCCATTTGGACGGTAATTCGCCCATCCCAGTTTGCAAGTTGCTGGGTGGAGCGCCCATTCAGTGCGCCCGTGATGGACAGGGGGTGTGCAATGAGAGTGGGTGGTGTAGCAGACAAATGAAATTGATGTTGTTTACCCCGGTTGTAGAGATCAAAACTTACTTCACGTAAATTCAGTATCGGGCTGGCCCGCTGGTCGTCTTGCCAGGATAAGGTGGCTTGACGGAGTTCGATGTGTTGTTGACGAAGTAACCAGTCGGCAAAACCAGGCCGTTGCGTGTTGCGATTAAGCGGAATGCCCGCTAACCAGAAGGTGCCGTCTTGTGTGCGGTGCAGAGAAAAAGTTTGATGATCAAGTCTTAAGTCGGCCAGGCGCAGCTCGCCTAACCACAGGCTGGACCAGGATAACTCGGCGCGCACATCGCTCAGGTCAAGTAGCATCTGGTGTTGGGGCGAAAATACCGCCAGAGACTGAATGCGCAAGGCGGGGTGCCAACCTTGCCAGCTTGCGGTGAGTTGTCCAAGCTGCACGGGTTGTCCGGCCGATGCGCTGATGGATTGTGCAATCTGAACGCGCCAATGATCAAGATTGGGTAAAATCCAGAATTGTAAGCTGAGCACCAGTGTGGCCAATGCCAGCACCAATAATGCGCCTGCCGACAGTGCGATGCGTAAGATAAGACGTGAGTAAGTGGTTCGCATTGTTGGGGCTCGTTAATGAATAATCTGGACTTGCGTGGTTGTGTATTCGGGATGGGTGCATCCTGGCATTAAGATCCGCTTGTTGTGGGTGACACCGCCGCACGCCTCGCGCCTTGGGTTGCATCCCAAAGCGATCCAGCGTAAACCCGGTTTATTCATTCATGAGCCTTTGCTTTTGCGTGTGTCATTCAATGTGGGGCGTATTCACTGATTTGGCAAGGGATAAAATTTAAACATTTTTTAATTGCATGTTGATATATGGTTGGTCGTGCGGTCAATGGTCATTTTCCGGTTAAGTGATTTTCTTGAAGTTGGGCCAAAATGGCCGGGTTTTCCAAAGTGGATATATCCTGATTGATGACGCCGCCCACAGCAAGGGTACGCAGCAATCGACGTATAATTTTTCCAGAGCGGGTTTTGGGCAGGCTATCACCAAAACGAATTTCATCGGGTTTGGCGATGGCACCGATTTGTTGACCTACCCAGTCACGCAATTCCGCAATAAGTATTTTTGCGGATTCATTTTCCGGACGATCGCCTTTGAGGACAACGAAAGCCACGATGGCTTCGCCTTTGATGGCATGGGGCTTTCCAACCACGGCTGCTTCGGCAATTTTGGGGTGTGCGGCCAATGCGGATTCGATTTCCATGGTGCCAAGACGGTGGCCCGATACATTTAATACATCATCAATACGCCCCATAATCCAAAAATAGCCGTCTTCATCACAACGGGCCGAATCACCGGCCAAATAGGTATTTCCGCCTAATTCGGCCGGAAAATAAGTTGATTTATAGCGTTCCGGGTCATTCCATAACGTGCGTGCTAAAGAAGGAAATGGGCGCTGGACGACCAGATGCCCTCCTTCACCCACAGACAATGCAACGCCTTGTTCGTTGACAATTTCAGCAAAAATACCTGGCAGTGGCAGGCTGCACGAGCCGGGTTTGGCCGGTACTGCGCCAGGTAGAGGAGCAATCATGTGGCAACCGGTCTCCGTTTGCCACCAGGTGTCTACGATGGGGCAACGGGATTGTCCTACTTCGCGATGAAACCACATCCATGCTTCGGGGTTAATCGGTTCGCCCACTGTGCCCAACAAGCGCAGGCTGGACAAGTCATGAAGCGCAGGCAGATGTCCGCCCAGTTTAATCAATGCCCGTATGGCCGTCGGCGCGGTATAAAAGGTGGTCACACGGTGGTTTGCTATCATGCGCCAAAAACGGCCCGCATCTGGCCAGGTAGGCACGCCTTCAAAGATGACTTGCGTCATGCCCAATGCCAAGGGACCGTAAGCGACATAGCTGTGGCCAGTTATCCAGCCGACATCGGCCGTGCACCAAAAAATATCGGAATCTGGTTTGGCATCAAAGACCCAATGCATGGACAATATTGCACCTAACAAATAACCCGCCGTGCTGTGCTGCACACCTTTGGGCGTGCCGGTTGAACCCGATGTGTAAAGGATGAATAAGGGGTCTTCGGCATTCATCCATTCCGGCGCACATTCTGAAGGCATTTGTGCAGTGCATTCGTGCCACCATAAATCGCGATCAGCTTGCCAGGAGATGTCAACCCCGGTGCGGCGGTAAACAACCACTTTTTGCACGCATTCGGCACCACCCATCAGCAAAGCTTCATCAACGACTGATTTTAATGGAATGGTTTTTCCTCCGCGCAAACCAGCGTCCGCCGTCATCACTAAACTGGCTTGGGCATCGACGATTCGTTCATTGAGTGATTTGGCGGAAAATCCACCGAACACCACAGAATGTATTGCGCCGATGCGTGCGCAGGCCTGCATGGCCACTACCGCTTCAATGCTCATGGGCATGTAAATCACTACCCGGTCGCCCTTGCGTATGCCCTGTGCTTTGAGCGCATTGGCCAGAACCCCGACACGTTGGTAAAGTTCTTGATAGCTGACATGCGTCACAGCACCATCATCCGCTTCAAAAATCAGGGCGATTCGGTCAGCGTGAAGGGGCAGGTGACGGTCAATGCAGTTGTAGGACACATTGAGCGTGCCATCATCGAACCAACGAAAAAAAGGCGCTTGAGATTCGTCCAGAATGTGTGTAAATGCTTGATGCCAAGTAATATGTTCTCGAGCCAATCGAGCCCAAAAACCACAGTAATCCAATTCTGCCTCGTTCCACAGCGCATGCCGCGCAGCCAGACCGGAAACATGGGCCTGATCCTGAAAAGCGGCGACAGGATGAAAAAGACGGTTTTCTTGCAGTACAGATTCTATGTGGGACATGAATGGCTCCGGATGGCTTTGTGCTATTTTAACCCGGATCAAGTGAGATTTGATGCAAATTTGTACAGCAAGGGCCCGTTAA
>JAJYMO010000001.1 GCA_021786845.1 Pseudomonadota bacterium
AAAACTTATATTGTGAATGATGATGGCAGAACACAAATTACCAGCTTTCATGGACCAGGTGAATTAATTGGGTTCGATGCGATTGAAGCCGGACACTTCGACAGCGAAGCCATCGCATTAGAAACAACGAGTTTATGTGAAATGCCCTTCGCACATTTTCAGGAACTAAGCAGAAAAGCCCCTGACTTGCAGGATCAGATGCTTGCCGTCATGAGTCGCGCCATTCTTCGCGGGCAACAGATGATGCTGTTGCTTGGGAAAAAAGATGCGACCGAAAAACTGGCAACTTATCTGATAAACCTTAGTCGGCATGTGGATAAAGATGCTTCATCCTGCAAGCTAACCATGTCACGCGGGGATCTGGGTAATCATCTGGGACTGACGCAGGAAACAATTTGCCGCATCCTGACACGCTTTCAAGAGGGTGGCATCATAAGAATACAGAACAAATCCATACACTTTCTCGATTTAGGCCGACTACGGGAATTGGCATCGAAAATTCGGGTAGACCGATAATCCCGGGTTTAAGAGATTATTCTTGATTAAACAAGACCCTCTGCTTGCCACGCGGCGGCGGGCATATCCGTTAAACGATAACGGCCTTCCTTCACCGCCCCAGCCAAATCATGAAGCCGCATCTGATTGAGCATCTCAATAATTTGTTCCTTAATCGGCAGCCATTTTACGTGCATGGGGCACGCCGTTTCATCACTGCATTTTTTGAGCCCAAGCAAACAACTTTGTGTAAAATCAACACCTTCTGTCAACTGTAATAATTGCATCAAGGACATGTCAGCCGCATCTTCACGCAGGCAAAAACCACCCAGCCTGCCACGAAACGAATACAATAAACCATTTCTACTCAAATTTTGTAAAATTTTAGCCAAATAGGGCGCAGGCACATTCAATCTTCCGGCCACATCACGATTGAGCACTGGGGTTCCTGTGGGCTGAAGTGCCATATAAATCATAGCCTGAATGGCATATTGACTGGTACGAGAAAGAATCATGAGCTACCTCAATAAAGTGTCCAACACTAAGCCAACAAATACCGCGGCCCCTAACCAGTTATTATGCAAAAAAGCTTTAAAGCACTGACTTGGGTCACGATTTCGGATAAGTGTATAATGATATACCGCAATTACCCCTGCCACACACAAGCCCAAATAAAAAATCCAGCCGAGGTGTGCGCGCCAACCCACCCAAGCCAGCAACAACAAGCTTACGCTGTAACAACCCATCACGGCCAACACATCAAACTGGCCAAAAGTAATGGCCGAGGTGTGGATACCAATTTTAAGATCATCTACCTTATCGACCATCGCATATTCAGTATCGTAAGCCACCGCCCAAAATACATTGGCCAGCAGCAACAACCACGCATTCAAGGGAATTTGATTTTGCAAAGCAGCATAAGCCATCGGAATACCAAACCCAAATGCCACACCCAAATAAGCTTGCGGCACGGAGAGGAAGCGTTTGGTGTAAGGATAGGTTCCCGCCAGCAACAGCGCCGGTACCGACAACCAGCGTACCAAACCACCCAAAGGAAGTATTAACAGGAAGGAAACAAAACTCAGCATGGCCGCCAATATCACGGCTTCCCGTTTACTCACTTGCCCGGTTACCATGGGCCGGTTGCTGGTACGCTGCACATGCCCATCAAATTCACGGTCAGCATAATCATTCATCACACACCCGGCAGAGCGCATCAGAACGGTCCCCAATACAAAAATCCACACGACCCAAATGGCTGGGTGCCCATTCCCCGCCAGCCACAATGCCCATAAGGTAGGCCACAACAATAACAAAATGCCAATAGGCTTATCGAGGCGCATTAATTTTTCATACTGATCAAGCCGTTGCATTATCCCTGCCATACCATTCATCCCATACTGATTGAACGAGCCTTTACGCCAGATATTACATGAATTCACGAAAATTCGTGTAATATCCGGGGTAGAATTTTCTGATACATTTTTTATAACCCCATGACACTCATCTATTTTTTAGACCTCTGCGCTGTGGCTGTTTGTGCAATCACGGCAACACTGGAGGCACAACATCGCGAACTTGACTGGTTCGGCGCGGTCGTCATCGCCGTCATCGCCGGTATTGGCGGAGGAACGCTACGAGATATATTGCTTGGCCGCTTACCCGTCTACTGGGTACATGATCCAAGTTATGTAGTGGTCGGCACACTTGCTTGCACCATCACCTTTTTTCTTATCCGTCACCTTAAGCTACCGGAAGATTTCTTTCTCATTCCCGATGCAATTGGGCTGGCACTGTTTACGGTGATTGGGACCAATATAGCGCTCAAACTCAACACCGACTGGCTCATTGCCAGTTTAATGGGCGTGATTACCGGCGTCTTTGGCGGGGTAATACGCGACATTCTGTGCAATGAAATACCGCTCATCTTTCGAACCGACATTTATGCCACAGCTTCGCTGGCCGGAGCGATGCTATTCCTTGTACTGAACCACTTCAACCTCAACCACGATCTGGCTGTTCTGCTTTCAATGACGGGCATTGTCGCCGCCCGGCTTGCGGCAATACGCTGGCACATCCAACTACCACGCCTGCAATCTGGCCGTTTACCCTGATTTTGCCACAAGCACCCTCAGTCGTCTTTGTTCACATGCCATTGCTGGCTGAAGACTTCCGGCATGTATATCTCGGTGACCACAATCCGGCGGCCACCGCGCCAGAATTGTGAACGCCGCGCCCACAAAAATTCAGGGGGATGATTTAATCTAACGACAGCCCGTTGATACAAAGGATGACACGCACGCAAGCGACAGTACTCCAAATGTGCGCGCAGCACCTGCACATCGGCAAACAAGCTGGCACCCAAAGGGCGGGTGCCCAAGACCATCAACTGTTTCCATGTCCCGACCAGACTGCCATGAGGCAAAATGCTGTGCGCATACACCAGAGGACGATCAGCACAGGTCAACGTGACTTCGCGTACCCAAGCTGTACGTGTGGCCGACACACCCGCGATGGCGGACTCATCCGCAAGAAGGTGTCCGACACGTTGGCGCACCCCCTGCACGCCAAAGTCCACGCACCCAGTTCGCAATTTTTGCGTCAACGACGCCCTGTCCGTCAACCATGATCGCACCCCCGCAGGGGCTCCGATTAAATGCTTACTCCAATTTGCCATGCCTGCAACCTGGAAACGGCAGTGAAATACTAAAAATATTGTTGTACATCATTATCTTAACACCGATCAACTGCCGTCCTTCAGGTTGGCAACCTCATGCGCGAATGTTTTCACCAAAACTAACTTTGAATAAAACCTTGACGCTCTCCGTACCAACGCACCAAGTGAGCGCTCACCTCCAAAGGATACTCTCGCAGCATCAAATCAGCCGCATCTCGCGCCTGACCTACCAACTCCGCATCCAATTCAATATCGGCGAAACGCAATACCGGTGCCCCGGACTGCCTGGCACCCAAAAACTCGCCGGGCCCCCGCAAACGCAAATCCTCACGCGCCACATGAAAGCCATCTGTACTTTCAAAAATTACTTTGAGGCGCGCCCGCGCCATCTCCGACAGGGGTTCATGGTACAACAACACACACACGCTGCGTTCTGCACCCCGTCCCACGCGCCCGCGCAATTGGTGTAACTGCGCCAAACCCATGCGCTCAGCATGTTCAATCACCATCAATGAAGCATTCGGTACGTCTACCCCCACCTCAATCACTGTCGTCGCCACCAGCACATTCAACATATTGGCAGTGAATGCGGCCATCACTTCTGCTTTCTCTGCTGAGCGCAAACGGCCATGAATCAGGCCGACTGAAACTTCGGGCATGGCAACCGTCAACGCTGCATGGGTGTCCATAGCGGTTTGCAATTGCAGCGACTCGGACTCATCGATCAATGGGCATACCCAATACACCTGCGCGCCTTGTTCACACCTCGCGCGTACCCACGCGATCAACTGGTCACGGCGACCGCCATCGACCAGCTTGGTCATGACGGGTGTTCGACCAGGCGGCAATTCATCAATCACCGACACATCCAAATCCGCATGGTAACTCATCGCCAAAGTGCGGGGGATGGGCGTGGCACTCATCATCAGTTGATGGGGCGCATGGCCCTTGGCACGCAAAGCCAACCGCTGCGCCACACCAAAACGATGCTGTTCGTCCACCACTGCCAGACCCAAACGGGCAAACATCACATCCATCTGGAACAAGGCATGGGTGCCCACCGCCAATTGTGCGCACCCCTGTTGCAAATTTTGCAATGCGGCTTGTCGCGTTTTCCTGGACAATCCACCGGACAACCACACCACAGAAATACCCAGAGGCTCGAACCATGCACATAACTTGCGATAATGCTGCTCGGCCAATAACTCAGTGGGTGCCATGAATACCGCCTGAAATCCGGCACCGATGGCTTGAGCTGCCGCCAGTGCCGCAACAATGGTTTTCCCGCTACCGACATCGCCCTGCAGCAAGCGCTGCATGGGCACTGCCGACATCAAATCTGTTGCGATCTCACGCCATACCCGTTGTTGTGCATCCGTTAGCATGAACGGTAAATTCGCCAACAATTTGTCGGATAAATGGCTATCATCTTTTAACTGTGTCGCACCCGCCGCGCGTCTGCGTACTCGCGCCAGTCGCAAAGACAACTGTTGTGCCAACAACTCATCAAATTTAATCCGCCGCCACGCCGGATGAGTCCGTGCCATCAGGTGTTCAGCACAAATCTCCGGCGAAGGTCGATGCAAACATAACACACTGTCCGAAAATCCCATTAACTTCAATCTGTTCCGCACCGTTTCCGGCACGGTATCCACCCATTTCTCCTGTGCCAGGGCGAGTTTGATATGTTTACGCAACAGGGTTTGCGACAGGCCCGCCGCCACCGAATACACAGGCGTCAAGCTATCAGTCAGGGGGGTATTCACCTCGACTTTACGCCAGCGCGGATGCACCATCTCCGCGCCAAAAAGTCCGGCACGCACCTCTCCAACGGCACGGATCAAACGCCCAACCGCCATTTGAGCGGCCTGCCCCGGATAACTGTGCAAAAAACGCAGTCTGATTTCACCGCTCGCATCGCGCAACACCACACTCATTTGACGCCGGGGTGGGCGTGCCGTTTCAACCTGCACCACCTCACCCTGCACCTGTATCGTACAAGCTGTTCGCGCATCACTGATGGGTGTGATGTGCGTTTCGTCCTCATAACGCAAAGGAAAATACAACAACAGGTCCGCGCAGGTTTGCAAACCTAAACGGGCAAATGCGGCAGGCAAACGCGCCAGGCTCACATCCGGATCGAGGGCATCAGCCATACTCAAAACATTACGGGTTAATCACCACCACACCGTCCGCTTCCACCAGCGCGCCACGCGGCAGGGTGGCCACGCCCACCGCAGCACGCGCTGGATAAGGCGTCATAAAGTATTGCGCCATGGCTTCATTCACTTTGCCGAAGTGAGAAAGGTCTGTCAGAAACACATTCAATTTCACGACATCGCCCAAATTCGCACCTGCCGCTTCAACCACCGCGCGCAAATTGGAAAACACCCGATGAATTTGGGCATCAATACCTTCTTCCATTTCCATACTCACAGGATTTAATCCAATCTGACCGGAAAGATAAACCGTGTTGCCCACCCGCACCGCTTGCGAATAAGTGCCGATTGCCGCAGGCGCACCGGCGGTAGAAATAATTTGTTTATCCATTAAAAACCTCTCCAGGTTGTGTATTTTTCGCAAGTATTCACAAAAAAGGGCCCTTCGCTCACGCCTTAGCCGGCTTATTGTTATTGCGACATCATCTCCATTACGACATGCCGGTGCCGTCAAAAGGATCGACCAACTGAATTGCATGCGTATTACCCCACGCTGCCACGTCATCCACTTCTACCCCCAACCAAAAAAATTCACCTACCGAATCCGTACTGTGACCTCCCACTATGCGTTGATCCGGCTCAAGGAGAATATGCTGCGAATAGTCCAGCGCCGCGGCTTCATTGCGAAATATCTTCCACATGACCACCCGTTCTTTTTTGGGATCTTCGGGTAAATTTTTCGACTGATTTAATATTTGGCTAACTTGTACACTTTGGTTTGCGGTTTGCATAATAAAATCTCCCTTATTCA
>JAJYMO010000042.1 GCA_021786845.1 Pseudomonadota bacterium
ACCTCCTCTGCGGTTTTGCCCAGCATGAGGGCTTTGCTTTGTGCAAAACAATTGGCCAATAAAGTTTCATGCTGATGCCCCAGTGGGCGCCAGGATTCCGCTGCCGCCAGAAAATCTACCGGAATCAATCGGGTGCCCTGATGCAATAATTGATAAAAAGCATGTTGTCCATTGGTACCGGGCTCGCCCCAAATCACGGGCCCCGTGGTGCAACGAACCGATTTACCATTGAGGTGGACACCCTTGCCGTTGCTTTCCATGTCCAACTGTTGCAAATAAGCCGGGAAGCGTGCCAGATACTGATCATAGGGAAATACTGCATGACTTTGCGCACCCCAAAAATCGTTATACCAGATGCCCAACAACGCCATGATGACGGGTATATTCTGACCCAGCGGAGCGGTGAGGAAATGCTCATCCATTTCGCAGGCACCAGCAAGCAATTGCTCAAACCTGTCCATCCCCACCATTAAAGCCACAGATAACCCCACTGCCGACCACACCGAATACCGCCCGCCGACCCAATCCCAAAAGCCAAACATATTGGCAGCGTCAATACCAAAGGCCTTCACTTTTTCAGCATGGGTAGACACCGCAACAAAATGACGTGCGACAGCTTTTTCATCTTGAACCTGTTCCAGCAACCACCGACGCGCCACCTGTGCATTCAGCAGGGTTTCTGGCGTACCAAACGACTTGGATGCCACAATAAATAACGTGGTTTCCGCTTGAACCTTCGCCAAGGTTTCAACAATGTGGGAAGGGTCAACGTTGGAAACAAAATGGGCTGTCAACCCCGGTTGCCAGTAAGGCCGCAAGGCTTGCGTGACCATGGCCGGGCCGAGATCCGACCCACCGATGCCAATATTCACAATATCGGTAATGCGTCGCCCTGTATAGCCCAGCCAATGACCATCACGCACGTGCTGCGTAAATATGCGCATATGATCCAGCACTTCACTGACCTGTGGCAAAACCGCTTTGCCATCGACCGATACATCACGCCCGGCGCATTGGCTGGCACGCAAAGCGGTATGCAACACGGCCCGGTTTTCCGTTGTATTGATTTTTTCACCGTTAAACATGGCATGCGTTGCTTCAGTGACACCGGCTTCACGCGCCAACTCCATCAACAAGCTCATGGTTTCCGCATTCACCAGGTGTTTGGAGTAATCCAGGAACACCCCGCCAGCCATCAAGCTAAATTGCTGAAATCGCTCCGTGTCTCCGGAAAACAGAGCGCGCATGCTCACCGCACGCATCACTTTCTGGTGTGCAACCAATTCTCCCCAAACATTCAGTTCAGTACAATCAGGCATTTTTCCGCTCCATTTTAAGCCGTTTTTACAGCAAGGTCCCGGCACATCAAGTTTGTCAGATCACAATTATGCTTATCGTGACACAAATAGCACACTCAGTACACGCCATTGATGTAAAAATCAGGTTAAAATAGTTCCTACACTTAGTCAGCGTCCAAATCGCTCCAACCGGGTTACCAATGATGATTATTACAAAACCAAATAAATCTAAAGCGTTATTGCTCCAAGACCCTTTTTTGAGCAGTTTGCGCAAAGATCAAATTCCGGTATCAGTCTATCTGGTCAACGGCATTAAATTGCAGGGACAAATTGAATCTTATGATCAATATGTGATACTCCTCAAGAATATGGTCACGCAAATGGTTTATAAACATGCTATTTCCACTATTGTTCCGGCGCGGGCAGTGCCTTTAAATAATCATCAGGACATTTAGTCAGATTTATTTTCAGGGCAGTATTCCGTTTTCCTGCCTCAACCTGACAGCGTTTCACCATGTTAAATTGCCAAAAGAATCTGGCGCGAAACTTACTGGGCTGATTGTCTCAGTCTGACAGCGTTTCACCATGTTAAATTGCCGCTCATTCATTTCAGTTCACCCCATCGTCGAGGATTATAAACCCGCACCTCAAAATGAAGTGAATGCCATAATCGTGACCTGTTGAGAATTGGAATAATGAATCTATCACACCCTCACCACTCCCTGCTCCAATACGACGCGCCAGGCAGTATTTTTGCCATTCGATTCGGAGTTTGTGCCCATGTTTGAACGGCATAAAGGCGGTGAGCGCAGCTTGATTGCCAGCATTGATACCGGCGAAGCAAATTATCAGGACAGTTTAGCCGAACTCATTCTGTTAGCTCGCAGTGCGGGACTGGAAGTTGTCGGTACCGTAGAAGGGCGACGCGCAAGACCTGACCCCGCGTTGTTTGCGGGACGCGGGAAGGTGGAAGAAATTGCTGCCACGGTTCAAGCGACCTCAGCTGACCTGGTGGTGTTTAATCATGCCCTCTCCCCCGCGCAGGAACGCAACCTGGAACGCGCCTTGCAATGTCGCGTGGTTGATCGCACCACACTCATTTTGGATATCTTCGCGGGACGGGCCAAAAGTTCCGAGGGCATCTTGCAAGTCGAGTTAGCTCAGCTGGCGCATTTATCCACCCGTTTGATACGCGGCTGGACTCACCTGGAGCGCCAAAAAGGGGGCATTGGCTTACGGGGCCCTGGCGAAACCCAACTGGAAACAGATCGCCGACTGATCGGTAAACGGGT
Source organism: Pseudomonadota bacterium (assembly GCA_021786845.1). Lineage (GTDB taxonomy): Bacteria > Pseudomonadota > Gammaproteobacteria > Burkholderiales > Sulfuriferulaceae > Sulfuriferula. The sequence goes on from JAJYMO010000042.1 coordinate 2,591, forward strand.
AAAATTACTTAAAACCCGCTTGGCCAAAGTTCAATGTCAACATGGGGTGCAGCGACGCGCTCGCAGTCGGCGGCGAGTCATGTCCGTATCGCTGGTGGGTTACACGAATGCGGGAAAATCTACCTTATTCAATCAATTGACCCATGCGAAAGCCTATGTCGCGGATCAATTGTTCGCCACCCTGGACACCACCACCCGCCAGTTATTTTTACCCGGGGTGGGTGAACTCGTCCTGTCAGACACCGTTGGTTTTATTACCGGACTGCCCCATACTCTGGTCAAGAGTTTTCATGCCACGCTGGAAGAAACCCGACAGGCTGACTTACTGCTGCACGTGGTCGACGCATCCAATCCCATGCGCGATCAACATATCCAGGCCGTAAACAAGGTATTAAAAGAAATCGGTGCGGACGACATCCCGCAATGGCTTATTTTCAACAAAATTGACTTATGTGCCAGCACACCCGGCATTGAGCAAAATGAATATGGTAGAATCGCAGCCGTCCGGCTTAGTGCGCAATCTGGTGCAGGTCTCCAGGCGTTACGTGCCGCACTTGGCGTCGCCCGACAAGAATTTACGCAATCGGCAAACAATACTGCGTTTGCACTTGACAATGAATACCACCCAGAATTGGATTAAGCATGGCATGGAATGACCCTGATTGGGGCAAAAAAAATAACGGCCCGCCCGATTTGGACGAACTATGGCGCAAATTCAATGATAAATTGAATAGCCTGTTTGGGATAAAAACCCCCAAACCCAATAAACCTGTCCCCGTATTCATGATTCCCGTTACGCTCCTGATCATTGTAGCGATATGGCTGGCCACTGGCATGTACATTGTCAATGCAGGAGAGCGGGGGGTCGTGCTGCGTTTCGGAAAATTGATTGACACCACCCAGCCTGGTCTTAACTGGCACCTTCCCTACCCCATTGAGTCAGTAAACGTGGTGAATGTTGAGCAAGTTCGCACCGTGGAAATCGGTTACCGTGAGAATGTGCAGAATAAATTACTCAAAGAATCACTCATGCTGACTGATGATGAAAACATCGTTGATATTCAGTTTTCTGTCCAGTACACCATCACAAATCCTGAAGATTACCTGTTTAACAACCGTTCTCCGGATGACGCGGTACGCCAGGTTGCTGAAAGCATCATGAGTGAAATTGTGGGCAAAAGCAAAATGGATTATGTGCTATATGAAGGACGCGCAGACATTGCTGATCGGGCTGCTAAACATATACAAACCGTATTGGATCTTTATCAGACGGGCATCCACGTCAGCAAAGTCACCTTGCAAAATGCACAGCCGCCTCAAGAAGTACAACCCGCCTTTGATGACGCTGTGAAAGCGGGTCAGGATCGTGACCGCCTCAAAAATGAAGGTGAGGCTTATGCCAATGACGTCATCCCGAAAGCTCGCGGGGTTGCAGCACGTTTAACCGAAGAAGCTGCAGGCTACAAGCAATCCGTGGTTGCAGATGCCACAGGGGATGCTGACCGTTTCAAACAGGTGTTGGCGCAATACAGCAAAGCACCTGAGGTCACGCGTGAAAGGATGTATCTGGACACGATGCAACAGGTTTTGTCCAATACCACCAAAATCATGACCACTGGTGATAAATCAGGTGGGCAAATACTTTATCTGCCACTGGACAAGCTCATCGGCTTAAGTAACTCTGCAGCACCTGCTAACAGCGCTGCATCGACCACCACCACTGCCGCGCCCGCTACCACTGCCGCAGGCGCCCCCGTACCGGCAGCACCTGCCGGAATTACCCATACCGGCGATGCCAGGGTCAACACACGCGATGCGGCGCAAGATGCCATGCGCAGTCGTGATCGGGAGGACAGACCATGAAGCGCCTTATTCCTTTCATCATCGGCCTGGTTGGCTTGGCATTTCTGGCCAGCCAAACAATTTATACTGTTGATCAGCGTGAAAACGCCTTAGTCTTTCAGTTGGGGCAGATCGTGGCGGTGGACACCGCTCCGGGCCTGTATTTCAAATTACCTTTGATGCAAAATATCCGCTTTTTTGACACGCGCATACTCACACTGGACCCCACCAACCCTGACCGATTCATCACCTCGGAGAAGAAAAACGTCCTGGTGGATTACTTTGTCAAATGGCGCATCATGAATGTCCGACAATATTATGTCAGCGTAGGTGGTGACGAAACGCGTGCCCAGACCCGTTTACAACAAACCGTCAATGATGGATTGCGCGCCGAAATTGGCCAGCGCACCATCCACGATGTGGTGTCAGGCGAGCGCGACCAGATTACCGACAATTTACGTACCAAAGCAGATTTGGATGCACGGTCAATTGGTGTCCAGGTCATTGATGTACGCATTAAACACGTTGACTTGCCAAAGGAGGTCAGCGATTCAGTCTATAGCCGTATGGAAGCTGAACGCGCCAGTGTCGCCAACAAACTGCGCTCCACGGGCGCAGCCGAGGCTGAACAGATTCGTGCCAATGCAGACCGTCAACGTGAAGTGATTATTGCTGATGCCTACCGCAATGCCCAGGAAGTAAAAGGTGAAGGCGATGCCCAATCCAGTGCGATTTATGCAACGGCCTACAAAGCCAATCCAGAGTTTTATGCTTTCTACCGCAGCCTGAGTGCTTACCGGGAAAGCTTTAAAAACAAAAGTGATATTCTGCTTCTGAATCCGCACTCCCCTTTCTTTCAATACATGAATTCGCCCAAAGGCGGCAAACCCTGATTGTTTATCGCGTCATGAATTAATTATTAAATAGACAACAAACCCTATGTACAACTGGATACTGCCCGAATACATTGAAGACTTGCTGCCCGAGACCGCGTTGCGTATGGAAAATTTACGCCATGCGCTACTCGACCTTTTCCGTACCCACGGCTATGAAATCGTGGCCCCTCCCTTGCTTGAATACCTGGATTCACTGCTCACCGGCACGGGCAGCGATCTTGACCTGCAGACGTTTAAGCTGGTCGATCAGCTTTCAGGGAAAAGTATGGGCCTTCGTGCCGACATCACACCACAGACCGCACGGATAGACGCTCACCTTTTAAAACGGGAAGGCATTACGCGGCTTTGCTACGCAGGCACGGTCGTGCACACGCTGCCGACACGCAACTACCGTTCGCGAGAATTGATGCAACTGGGTGCCGAACTGTACGGCCACACAGGCTATGAGGCCGATGTTGAAATACAAAAACTCATGCTTGATGCATTAAAACTGGCCGGGGTATCGGATTTGTACCTGGATATCGGCCATGTGGGTGTGTTTCGCGGCTTGCTTAACTGCGCAAGCATCCCGGCAGATCAGATAAACCCTCTATTTGTGGCCATGCAAGCCAAAGACATTCGCAGCATCCAGCAACTTACCGCCCAGCTGCCCTCTGACTTACAGGCGGCATTTTGTGCCCTGCCGACTTTATATGGCGGCAAAGAAGTATTGGAACGTGCTGCCAAAATTCTGCCCAAGCAGACTGAAATTACTTTGGCGCTGGACAGCCTGCGTGCGATTATTGATGAAACGCAACCCGGTATTGTCCTCAATCTCGATCTTGCTGAATTACGCGGCTATCACTATCACAGCGGTGTGGTGTTTGCTGCCTACACTCGTCATCATCCTGCACCACTGGCTGCAGGCGGTCGGTATGACAATATCGGTCAAAGTTTTGGCCGCGCTCGCCCCGCCACCGGTTTTAGTCTGGATTTACGCGAATTGGCCAGCCAGTTCCCAAGTCAATCCAAACAAAAACCCATACTTGCCCCCTACGTGAAAGATGCGCGATTAACAGCAAAAATCGACGAGTTACGATTGGCGGGTCAAATCGTGCTCATTGACTTACCCGGCCATCACACGCAACACCATGAATACGGTTGCGCCAGCATTCTCGAACAAAACACCGAAGGCGAATGGCATCCAGTTTTGAAAACCCATTCATAAACAATAAATCACCCCTCTGAATGCATTAGTACGAAAGTTACCATTATGAGCAAAAATGTTGTAGTCATCGGCACCCAATGGGGCGATGAAGGTAAAGGAAAAATCGTTGATTGGCTGACCGATCACGCCCAGGGCGTGGTTCGTTTCCAGGGCGGACACAATGCAGGACATACCTTGGTGGTCGGCGGTAAAAAAACGGTATTGCACTTGATTCCTTCCGGCATCTTGCGTGAAGGTGTCACCTGCTATATTGGCAATGGTGTGGTGGTCTCGCCCACCGCCTTGCTGGAAGAAATGGACATGCTCGCCCAGCATGGCGTTAACGTGGCAGAACGGCTAAAAATCTCCGATGCATGTCCCTTAATCTTGCCTTACCACATTGCCATCGACCAGGCGCGAGAAAAAGCCAAAGGCATGAGTAAAATCGGTACCACCGGGCGTGGCATCGGCCCTGCCTACGAGGACAAGGTTGCGCGCCGCGCGATCCGGCTCCAGGACGTGTTTTACCGTGAGCGATTTGCCGCAAAATTGGGTGAGGTTCTGGATTACCATAACTTTGTGCTCAAGCACTATTTCCACGCTGAAACTGTTGATTTCAACCATACCCTGGACAGCACGCTCGAACTGGCAGAACGCATCAAACCCATGGTTGCCGATGTGCCACGCCTGTTGTATGAAGCCAACCGGGCGGGCAAACACCTGTTATTTGAAGGGGCTCAAGGTTCCCTGCTGGACATCGATCATGGCACCTACCCTTTTGTCACTTCCAGCAATTGCATTGCAGGTGGCGCATCTACCGGTGCCGGCGTTGGCCCGCATACCCTGCATTATGTATTGGGCATCACCAAAGCCTATACGACCCGCGTAGGCTCTGGCCCGTTTCCAACAGAACTGTTAGACGATACCGGAAAACTCCTCGCCGAGCGGGGTCATGAATTCGGTTCTACCACTGGGCGCGCCCGGCGTTGCGGTTGGTTCGACGCTGCCGCACTCAAACGGTCCATACAAATTAATGGGGTATCTGGTTTGTGTGTCACCAAACTGGACGTGCTGGACGGCATGGAAACCCTACGCATCTGTGTTGGCTACACCACACAAAGCGGCTATTCCGACATCCTGCCTGTCGGTGCAGAAAACCTGGAACTGTGCGAACCTGTTTATGAAGAAATGCCCGGGTGGAGTCAAAGCACAGTCGGCATCAAGCACCTCGATGCGTTGCCTGCGGCTGCGCAAGCTTACCTCAAACGCATGGAAGCACTGTGCGAAGTACCCATCGCGCTCATCTCAACCGGACCTGACCGGGAAGAAACCATTGTGCTGCAGCATCCGTTTGTGGACTGAAATTTTATTCAGTGAAACCTTTGCATGTTGTGGTGAACCTGACGGACATGGCGAATGCCGCCCTGAATCATGAAACAGTATTCCACCCTGCCCGTTCCCCCTCACGCCTGACTCTCTCTCTTCGGGGGAGAGCCGGACAAACGAGGTCTCGCTTCGCGAGTTTCACGCTAACAGCCCACCGGGCAAAGATTTCACTGAAAACAATTAGAGGGCAAATACTGCCCTAATCTCAGCCGCCGTTCGGAGATATTTGCCAATTTAGCCTGACCCACATGCGCCGCTTCGCCGTTCGCATTTGCAGGAATGATCTCTCCTGACAAGACATGATTCATCTCATGGAAACGCTCACTGGTCTGGCGAATAAAGTGGTTGAAACGCCGTTCCAGACACACGTCTACTTGCGCCAACGAATGATATAAACCTTGTGGCAACTGTGCCCAGCGCAAGAGTTTGTCCGCTTGCGCCAACACACGAACGGCACGGGTGGCTTGACTTGGTCGCAAGTTAAAATGACGGCTGATTAACGCCACGATCTCTGATTCACTCTCGCCCAGCAAAACGGATGGTGCCATCAATACATGCGAACTCACATGCGCGTCCATCGCCCATTCGCAAGCAATATGCACCGCCATGGGCATTTTGTTCCCCCACAAACGTTCATGACCTGGCACAAAGTGGTGGTGCGCCACCACATCGGCAAACAGGTGGCTGTAAAAACCAAGCATCAACGCCCTTTCTGCATCACTTTGAACGCCGGCCATCATTTCTGCAGCATTTTGCCAGCAATGCGTGCGGTCAAATGCCGCTGCACCCACCAAAGGGCCCACAATGGCCAAGTCCGGTAAACATGCACCCGCCATCACCAGCTTTGGGTAACGCGATACCGCACGGCGCAACTCGCCATCCAGTAAGGGCACACCCCACAACAACCATTGCGCAAAGTACACATGGGTATACAGCCCCCAGGCATGCGCACAACCCGATTGCAATAACCAGGGTGTACTCCAGCACAATACCCGGATCCAAGTTTTCATCGTCATGAAATCACCTCCGTCTGCCGCAATACGCTCAAAATATCGCAAAATAAAGACAGATTAATGATTAAATCATGAATTATTTATGAAAACTGCCTGGCCATCCCGGACACGAACGTGGCCTACAACACAAAAACTACCGGGCTATTTCGGAGACCCACGGCAACAATGCGGTCGGGATTTTTCGTGGCGCACGGATGCGCAATTGTTTATGAATGCTGGTTCGTCCAAACACCACTTCAATCTGGGATACCGATACGCCAAATTGGCCAGCCAGGAACTTAACCATGGCATCGGTGGCTTTACCCTGCTCGGGCGCAGTGGCCACACTCACCTTAAGCTGATTGCCTCGTGGTTTGCCGATTGCGTCACGGGAAGCACCCGGCGTACCGAGGATATTCAACACCAGGGTATCCCCATCCCAAATAAAAAATTGCGCATTGATCACATCAAATTCCAGTGTCGGTATTAAAAAACAAGCGGACTATGGCAAAAAACCCCAAATTAACATCAAAAAACCCTTTCCCCCCGCCTACTGGTTATAATGTCGAATTTTCAGGAAAGCAAAACGGTGCCGGAATTCTTGTTCGTATGGTTGAAACGCCTCTTACCGGGGACCGCCCTGTCTCGTTTTGCCGGACTGTTGGCGCAGTCTCAACATCCTCGCCTGTCACAAATACTGATCAACTATTTCCTGTCCCGTTACACGGTCAATCTGGCTGAGGCAGCGAATCCAGACCCACGAACTTACCCCAGTTTCAATGCCTTTTTTACCCGAGCCTTACGCGACGGGGTGCGTCCGCTGGCATCTGCCGCTTACATTTGCCCGGTAGACGGGGCTATCAGCCAATTGGGGGACATCAAGCATGATCAAATATTTCAGGCCAAGGGACAATACTACAGCACACAGGCCCTGTTAGGTGACGACAGCAAGCTGGCCGCACAATTTGAGAATGGCTCTTTTTGCACCATTTACCTCAGCCCAAAAGATTACCACCGCGTACACATGCCTTGCCAGGGGCATTTAACCGGCATGACGTACGTGCCGGGGCAATTGCTGTCCGTCAACCCTGCCAATGCACGCCATGTCCCGGGGTTGTTTGCCCGCAACGAGCGCGTGGTGTGCGCATTTGATTCTCCCAATGGGCCATTTGTCATGGTACTGGTGGGTGCCACCATCGTCGGCAGCATCGCAACCACCTGGCATGGCACGGTCAACCCCGCGCACAGCCCTCACTTGCAACGCCATGAATACAGCACGCAATCCATCGATTTGGCACAGGGACAAGAAATGGGACGTTTCATGCTCGGCTCCACCGTGATTCTGCTGTTTCCTCGTGACCGCATCACATTCCCATCCAGTCTGCACAGCGAAAGCCCGGTTAAACTCGGCGAGGCGATCAGCCTGTCAATGTGAATCTTGAATCTCAAACCTTTTTGTTGCCAGGTTGAAACAGATAACGTGCTGACGGACAACACCGGAATACGGGCTTCTGGCAACCCACACCCACCCTCGCCAAACAAGTTTTAACCAATTGGTTCTGGCAAAAGTGCGTTAGCGCACAGTCATGCAATACAAATAGCGGATACTTGGCATTCGTGTAGCACGTGGAGTGTTCGATTCAACCCACATCCAAATAGTACGCGCATCATCATACACGCACATACCCAATATCGAACATAGCTCATTGATGCCGTGTTCGGAGCGGTGACGAGACTTGGTAACCATTGTCAAGAATTGACCAGCCCATCTATCTATAAGGCGATCGGCTTCCAAATGAAAATCGACAACTTTCGTTTCTTCCGCTATTTGCGCCAATTGAAGAAGCAGTCCCGCTACAACGGCACGACTTTTCAACACACGTTCAACGAGCCGCCGCTGCGCGCTGAGTTATTCAGTGCAGATCAAATGGAGCAACACGGCAAGCGTCTTGCCGCAGCACATACTTTATCGCCCAAATGTCCGCATGATCAACTTCTGACACGTCTGGCGCACAATGAAGCGCTTTTGGTCAGCGTCTGCGACCGGGTCACAGCAGCGGTAAAAACGAACCGGCAGATTACACCCTCCAGTGAATGGTTGATTGATAACTTCTATTTGATTGAAGAGCAGATTCGTACTGCTAAACGCCATTTGCCCAAGGGATACAGCCGTGAATTGCCGATCCTGTTAAATGGGCCTTCGGCTGGATTGCCGCGTCTGTACGATATCGCGCTGGAAATCATCACGCATGGCGATGGTCGGGTTAACCCCGAAAGCCTCAACCGTTTCGTCGCCGCATACCAGACGGTCAGCGTGCTGAAATTAGGCGAGCTGTGGGCAATCCCCATTATGCTGCGATTGACGTTGATCGAAAATCTGCGACGTGTTGCCATTTGCATCGATGCCGGGCATACGGATCGCGAGCTCGCCGCAGTGTGGGCAGAGAAGATGATTGCGGTTGCGGAGGAAGACCCGAAAAGCCTGGTGCTGATCATCGCAGACATGGCGCGCACTCACCCGCCGATGTCGACAGCCTTTATCTCGGAATTTACCCGTCGAATACAAGGACAAAGTCTCGCCCTGGCATTGCCGCTGACCTGGATTGAGCAAGTCCTTGACGAGTCTGGCCTGACCATCGAACAGTTGGTGCAATCCGAAAATCAGCAGCAAGCTGCTGATCAAGTTTCCATTAGCAATAGCATCACCAGCCTGCGTTCTCTGAGCGGAACGGATTGGCGCGAATTCGTTGAAACGATGAGCGTCGTCGAACAGACCTTACGCAAAGATCCTGATGGCACCTACCCCGCCATGGATTTCTCCACCCGGGATCGTTATCGTCATGTGATTGAAAAAATTGCGAAAGCCAGTCTTCTCTCCGAAGCCGACATCGCGCTACGCGCGATCCAGCTCGCACGGACTGTGCGGCAAGGTGACGACAACCGCATGGCGCATGTCGGTTTTTATTTGATCGATCAAGGTTTACCATCACTTGAAACCTTGGCCCATGTACCCTTTTCGCTGAAGAAAACCCTCGCGAAAATTGGCTCCAAACACCAATTGAGTTTATATCTCGGCGCAATCACGGTGCTGATGCTGTGCTTCAGCATGGGTCTGTTGGTCATCACACGCGCCCAAGGCATGCCAAACCAGATGCAACTGCCGTTAGGCCTGCTCGCATTGCTGGCCACCGGTCAGATGGCATTGGCCTTGGTCAATTGGCTGGCGACTTTGTTAATCAATCCACATCCGCTGCCGCGTATGGATTCCTCTATGGGCATTTCCGCGCAATCACGGACACTGGCGGTCGTGCCAACGATGCTCATTGATCCGCAGGCGATTGACGATCTGGTCGAGGCGCTGGAAGTGCGTTTTCTGGCAAATCGCGACGCCAACCTGTATTTCGGTTTGTTAACCGACTTTAAAGATGCCGACAAAGAAACCCTTGATGAAGACGACTCGCTGCTGCGACAGGCCCAAACGCGCATCGAAGCGCTGAATACGAAATATGGTACGGTGGATAATAACATTTTTTTTCTGTTCCATCGCCCACGTCGCTGGAATCCGCAAGAACGACTATGGATGGGTTACGAACGCAAACGGGGCAAACTTTCAGACTTGAATGCACTGCTTCGTGGCAATGCTGGCGATCGTTTCTCACACATTGCCGGGAATATCAAACACCTTATCCATATCAAATACGTCATCACCCTGGACACAGATACACAACTTCCGCGTGACGTTGCACGTCAATTTGTGGGTGTTATGACACATCCGCTCAATCACGCGCGTTACAACACAGCGTTGCGACGGGTCGATGCGGGCTATGGCATTCTTCAACCCGCTGTAAGCGCGAGCCTTGAAAGCACCAATCGGTCGCACTATACCAAATTGCATGGCTTTGACGCTGGCATCGACCCATACACCCGCGCCATCTCAAATGTCTACCAGGATGTGTTCGGTGAAGGTTCATTCATCGGCAAAGGCATCTATGAGGTCGATATATTTGAGCAGGCCTTGAATGGGCGCTTTCCCGAGAACCGAATTCTCAGTCACGATTTGCTGGAAGGGTGTTATGCACGCACCGGGCTGTTAAGCGATGTGCATTTGTATGAGGATTATCCTGCGCACTACAGTGCCGATGTAAGTCGCCGTCATCGCTGGATACGTGGTGATTGGCAGTTATTGGGCTGGTTATTGCCGCGCGTTCGCAGTCTGGATAATCTTTGGCAAAAAAACCCGCTGTCATGGTTGTCACGATGGAAACTCTTCGACAACTTGAGACGCAGCCTCGTATCAACAACGTTAATATTGCTGTTGCTCCTGGGTTGGGCGCTGCTTGCACCATCATGGTTGTGGACTTTGTCCGTGCTCGGTATTCTTTTGGTTCCACCCTTGATCGCTTCTGTGTTTGAACTGTTCCGCAAGCCACATGAAATGCTGTTCAGTCAACATGTTATCGCCATCCGCGACGCAGGCATTCAAAGTTTGGCACAAACGGCGTTTACGCTGGCCTGCTTACCCTATGAGGCCTGTTTTAGCCTGGATGCGATCTTGCGCACAATGGTGCGCATGGTGTTTACGCACAGACAGATGCTCGAATGGAACCCTTCAGGCGAAGCCGAGCGCAACAATCGTACTGACTTTGTTGCCTACTTGCATACAATGTGGGTCGCGCCACTGATTGCCGTCTCCACAATACTTTACCTTTTGGTGTTCAAGCCTGCTGCACTCATCACCGCCTTGCCCGTTCTGTTGCTATGGTTGGGTTCCCCTGCACTGGTCTGGTGGATCAGCCAGCCAGTCGTGCGACGCGAAGCTCGGCTGACGGCGCAACAGATCACTTTTCTGCGCGAACTCTCGCGCAAGACATGGGCATTCTTTGAAACCTTTGTCAGTCTGGAAGACAATTGGCTGCCACCGGATAACTATCAGGAATTTCGCGGGGGAGGTGTTGCACACCGCACCTCACCGACCAATATGGGCCTGGCGCTACTCGCCAACTTAACTGCCTATGACTTCGGCTACATTCCGGCCGGGCAACTCATCGAGCGCACGACAAACACGCTGCACACGATGGGCGGGTTGGAACGCCATCGTGGCCATTTCTACAACTGGTACAACACTGTATCGCTGAAACCGCTGCACCCTCACTATGTTTCAACCGTGGACAGCGGAAATCTGGCGGGCCATCTACTGACCTTGCGCCCTGGTTTGCTCTCGCTTGCCGATAACGCGATCCTCAGTAAACAGGTATTCAACGGACTCCGCGACACGCTGGAAGTACTGATGGAGGCTGCTGCCAATACGCCATTGGCCTTGTTGGCTCAATTTCAGACCGATTTCAATGCCGCATGCACTTCCCGGACGAATTCACTTGCGCAAACTTATCTGTGCCTTGACGGTCTAACGAAACGCACTTTGGCGTTTGCAGATAACCTGGATGCCATCCTGTTACCTCCTGAAAAAATCGGCACACAGATGTCAATGGGGACAGAAAAAAATACAGGTACAGCGGGGCTTGATCTTCAAGTTGATCAGATCTTAAAAGTGACTTCCACAAAAGCCCGTGAGGACGCTCTGCGCCTTCCAATCATGGATGCCACCCCTGCAACGCACTCCGAAACCGCTTCTGATAACGATGCAAGCTGGTGGGCACGAGCGCTGGCCCGTCAATGCCGCGCAGCGCTCGATGAGCTGACTTTTCTCGCTCCATGGCTGTTGCTCCCGACAGTACCGGGTGGGCTCAGCAATTTTCTCGACATCAACGAAATCCCAACACTGCGTGACCTGGAAAAACTCGAAGAAAAAATGCTGCCGATCATTGAGCAACGGATGGGTATCGCTGCGGAGCGTGAATGGTTGCTTGAATTTAAGCGTTGCCTCGCGACTGCCGCCAAACGTGCCACGAAGCGGATTGCAGCGACCGAAAAGCTGGCCGGGCAAGCAAATGAATTCGCACGCATGGAATATGGCTTTCTGTATGACAAGGTATTACGTTTGCTGACAATCGGATACAACGTGAACGAGCTAAGGTGCGACGCAAGTTACTATGACTTGCTGGCATCCGAGGCACGTTTGACCAACTTTATCGCTATTGCGCAGGGACAAGTGCCGCAGGAAAGCTGGTTTGCCCTGGGAAGAATATTGACAAATGCTGGGGGTGAACCGATTCTCTTGTCATGGAGCGGATCAATGTTCGAATACCTGATGCCACTCCTGGTCATGCCGACTTTTCACAACACCCTGCTCGATCAAACCTGTAAGGCGGCAGTGGAACGTCAAATCGAGTATGGCCGACAACGCGGCGTGCCATGGGGCATGTCGGAATCCGGTTACAATCTGGTTGATATTCATCTCAACTATCAGTACCGCGCCTTTGGCGTACCCGGTCTGGGGCTGAAACGCGGACTTGCTGATGACCTGGTCATCGCGCCGTATGCCTCAGCGCTGGCATTGATGGTGGCACCCGAAGCGGCATGCCTGAATCTGCAACGACTCTCTACAAAAGGACTTGGAGGGAAATTTGGATTGTATGAAGCTATCGACTACACGCCATCGAGACAATGGCGCAGGGAATCAAGTACGGTAGTGCGCTCATATATGGCGCATCATCAGGGAATGAGCTTGCTCTCACTGTCCTATTTACTGCTGGATCGCCCCATGCAGCGGCGCTTCGAATCTGAGCCGGCGTTCCAGGCGACCTTGCTGTTGCTCCAGGAACGAATTCCCAAAGCCACAGCGTTGTTTTCGCATATTGCTCAACTCTCCGACATTCGACCTGCTTCCGGCACACCCGAAGCAACCGTTCGGATTTTCAATACCCCCAACACCCCGATACCGGAAGTACAATTGTTGTCCAATGGCCGTTACCACGTGATGGTGACCAACGCTGGCGGCGGTTATAGCCGCTGGAAAGATCTCGCCGTCACACGCTGGCGAGAAGACGCCACAAGCGACCAATGGGGAATGTTCTGTTATCTGCGCGACATGGACAGTGGAGAAGTTTGGTCGACCGCTTATCAGCCGACGCTGAAACAGCCGCAACATTACGAAGCGATTTTTTCCGAGGGACGCGCTGAATTTCGCCGCCGTGATTTTGATTATGAGACGCATACGGAAATTGTGGTATCGCCAGAAGACGATATCGAATTGCGGCGCGTCCACCTCACCAATCACGCCCTGACCCGTCGCACCATCACGGTAACAAGTTATGCAGAAGTCGTGCTTGCCCTGCCCGCCGCTGACGAATCACACCCCGCTTTCAGCAATCTGTTTGTGCAAACCGAGGTCATCAAGCCTCGCCAGGCGATACTCTGCACACGCCGCCCCCGCTCGCACAGCGAACAGGTGCCGTGGATGGCGCACCTGATGGCGGCACACGGAGCGGATATTGAAGAAATTTCCTATGAAACGGACCGGATGCAATTTATCGGACGCGGCTGTACGACTGCCGGTCCGCAAGCATTGAGCGGCGCGCCGACTTCCTCGAAGGCACTCTCCGGCAGCCAGGGCGCGGTGCTGGATCCAATTGTCGCGATCCGCTTTACGATCACGCTCGATCCGCAACAAACAGTCACCATCGACATGGTCACCGGCATGGGAGAAAATCGCGAAGCCGTGTTATCCCTGGCCGAAAAATACCAGGACAGACAACTTGCGGATCGCGTCTTCGAGCTCGCATGGACGCACGCCCAAGTGGTGTTACGCCAGATCAATGCCAGCAATGCCGATGCACAACTGTACGGACAACTGGCCAGTTCAGTGGTCTATGCCAACGCTTCGCTGCGTGCCAATGCCAGTACGCTGATACAAAATCGCCGTGGTCAATCCAGTCTATGGGGTTACGCCATTTCCGGCGACTTGCCAATCGTGCTGTTGCAGATTGGCGATGCGGCCAATATCGAATTGGTACGCCAACTGGTTCAGGCTCACGCCTACTGGCGCTTAAAAGGATTGGCAGTGGATCTGGTGATCTGGAATGAAGATCGTGCCGGTTACCGGCAACTGCTCCAGGACCAAATTACCGGATTAATTGCGGCCGGAATTGAAGCGCATGCCATCGCTCGTCCGGGTGGTATCTTCATGCGCTCCACAGAACAAATATCGAATGAAGACCGTATTCTGTTCCAATCGGTCGCGCGCGTGGTCATCAGTGACAGCTGGGGGACGCTGGCGGAACAACTCAACCGCCGCCGCTTGAAGGAAGTGCGGACACCGCACCTCAAACCGACCCGAACCCACCGCGCCGAATCCCCGGCCAATACGCTATCACTGCAGCGCGACCTCATCCTGCGCAATGGGCTGGGCGGGTTCACACCGGATGGGCACGAGTATGTGATCACCACCACTGCCGGGCACGTAACCCCCGCACCGTGGGTAAATGTACTGGCGAATCCGCATTTTGGCACAGTTATTTCCGAAAATGGGCTTGCCTACACATGGAGCAAGAATGCGCACGAGTTCCGTCTCACGCCTTGGCACAATGATCCCGTATCCGATGCAAGCGGCGAAGCGTTTTATCTGCGCGATGAAGAAAGCGGGCATTTCTGGTCGCCAACGCCGCTGCCCAGCCGCGGGGCAAATGATTATGTCAGCCGGCACGGATTTGGTTACAGTGTGTTCGAACACAACGAAGGGGGAATCACTTCTGAGTTGTGGGTCTATGTGGCCCTGGATATGGCGGTCAAATTTTCAGTGCTAAAAGTGCGTAACATCTCGGGTCGGCCGCGGCGTCTGTCTGCAACCGGCTACGTGGAATGGGTGCTGGGCGATTTGCGACCAAAATCGACGATGCACGTGACGACCGAACTGGATTCCGGTAGCGGTGCGTTATTCGCGCATAACCCTTACAACACGGAATTCGCCGACCAGGTTGCTTTTTTCGATGTGGATGATGCCAGCCGCACGTTCAGCTGCGACCGCACCGAATTCATCGGACGCAATGGCTCGCTCAAAAACCCTGCGGCAATGACTCGTGCACGACTTTCCGGCAAAATAGGTGCGGCACTGGATCCTTGCGCCGCAATTCAGGTGAGCTTCGATTTGATCGATGGACAAGAACGCGAGATTGTCTTCCGGCTTGGCCAAGCAGGGAAACGCGGCACTGATGACACGAGCAAACTGGTCCGCAGTTTGCGCGGATCAGCTACTGCATATACAGCGCTCCAAGCGGTATGGCAGTACTGGAACCACACGCTGGGTGCTGTGCAAGTGGAAACGCCGGATGCCTCGCTCAACGTGCTGACCAACGGTTGGCTCGTATACCAGACGCTCGCCTGTCGCCTGTGGGCGCGTAGCGGCTATTATCAATCGGGTGGCGCCTTTGGATTTCGTGACCAGTTGCAAGATGTGATGGCGCTGATTCATGCCGAGCCACAACGCGTACGCGAGCATTTGCTGCTGTGCGCGGCACATCAATTTGTGGAGGGCGATGTGCAACACTGGTGGCATCCACCCTCAAACCGTGGTGTACGCACCCGATGTTCCGACGATTATCTCTGGCTTCCGTTGGCAGTGTGCCGCTATGTGCACTGCACCGGCGATACCGGGGTACTGGATGAATCCACACACTTCCTCGAAGGTCGTGCTGTGAACCCCGAAGACGACTCATATTACGATCTGCCCGGACAGTCTACCGAGATGGCCAGTTTGTATCAGCATTGTGTCCGCGCCATCCGGCACGGTCTGCGTTTTGGCGAACGAGGACTGCCGCTGATGGGTTCGGGGGACTGGAACGACGGTATGAACCTAGTCGGCATACACGGCAAAGGTGAAAGCGTCTGGCTCGGTTTTTTCTTGTATGACGTCTTGACGCGCTTCACCGGATTGGCACGGCAGATGGGTGATGAGCCCTTTGCTGAAATGTGTCGGACTGAAGCAGAACAACTGCGCCAGCGTATCGAACAAAACGCATGGGATGGCGGGTGGTACCGCCGCGCCTACTTCGACGATGGTGCCCCACTGGGATCAGTCTCCAACACCGAATGCCAGATCGATTCCATTTCACAAAGCTGGTCAGTACTCTCTGGCGCAGGCGATGCGGCACGTTCAAGAATGGGTATGGATGCCGTCTACGCTCGCCTGGTGAAACACGATGACGCGCTAATCCAACTTCTGGATCCGCCGTTCGACACCTCGGATATGGATCCTGGCTACATCAAAGGTTACGTTCCCGGCGTGCGGGAAAATGGCGGCCAATACACCCAAGCTGCAATTTGGACCGCCATGGCCTTCGCCGCCTTGGGCGACAGCCAACGCGCGTGGGAATTGCTGACCATGATCAATCCTGTCAACCATGCAAAAACGGCGACAGATATAACAACCTACAAAATAGAACCCTACGTGGTCGCCGCCGACGTCTATGCAGTTGAACCGCATGCCGGTCGCGGAGGATGGAGCTGGTACACAGGCTCAGCTGGCTGGATGTACCGGCTGATTGTAGAATCCTTGCTCGGTCTGAGGCTGGAAGTGGACAAACTGCATTTCGTCCCTTGCCTGCCTGCGGACTGGAAGTCATTCAAGTTGCACTACCGCTATCGGGAAACGGTCTATCATATTGTTGTGACGCAAACCGATACTGCTGATGCCATGCAAAACAGCGCGATGCATGTGACAGTTGATGGTGCCGAATGTCCTGATGCAATCATTCAACTGATCGATGATCGTCAGGATCACGCTGTTGAAGTGAAAATATTTGCACCTTCAACAGACGCGTCATCACCAATCAAATAGACAATGGCGGTTGGAATGAATCAAAGTGAATCAACGGCACGACATTGGGGTTGTTATTGTAAGCGAAGGGTACCCGAAATGTGCCATAAGCGGATACTCAAGGTCCAATTAAAACAGACTCAAGATTTGGAGTAGACTTCGCAGTTTCATGGTTAAATCTGGTTTGACGAAGACCTGACAATTTTCAAAACCGTGAAGTTTGAATCGGCACCACCTAAAATATCGCCAGTACATTACGCTATGCTACGTCACCCTGCAGAGATAATTTGCGGCACTAAAGCAGAGGTTGTTCATGCCAAAAAAGAATTGCAACCCCACAGCAAGTAGTGGAATAGATTTCAACGAAATCAGCCGCCAGGAAGCATTGCTGAAAACCGGCGCTCTGCAGAACGCTATTTTCAACAGCCCTCACTTTTCCTATATCGCGACGGATTCAAAGGGAGTCATTCAGATTTTTAACGTCGGTGCAGAACGTATGCTGGGCTACACTGCCATTGAGGTGATGAACAAGATCACCCCGGCGGATATTTCCGATCCGGAGGAAGTGGTTGCCCGTGCAGCGGCCCTGAGTCTGGAACTGGACACGCCGATTACTCCTGGTTTCGAGGCTTTGGTATTCAAGGCTTCGCGCGGTATCGAGGATATTTACGAGCTGACCTATATCCGCAAGGACGGCAGTCGTTTCCCGGCAGTGGTATCAGTCACGGCACTGCGCGACAAGAAAAATGCCATTATCGGCTACCTGTTGATCGGCACCGATAATACCGCACGCAAGCTGGCGGAAGAGGCGCTGCTCAAGGCGGGCGCTTTGCAGAAAGCGATTTTCGACAGTGCCAACTTCTCCAGTATCGCCACCGATGCCAAAGGCGTGATTCAGATTTTCAATGTCGGCGCTGAGCGCATGCTGGGCTATGCGGCAAGCGATGTGATGAACAAGATCACCCCGGCGGATATTTCCGATCCGGAGGAAGTGGTCGCCCGTGCAGCGGCCCTGAGTCTGGAACTGGACACGCCGATTACTCCTGGTTTCGAGGCTTTGGTATTCAAGGCTTCGCGCGGTATCGAGGATATTTACGAGCTGACCTATATCCGCAAGGACGGCAGTCGTTTCCCGGCAGTGGTATCAGTCACGGCACTGCGCGATGAGAAAAATGCCATTATCGGCTACCTGTTAATTGGCACTGACAATAGCGCCCGCAAACTGGCGGAAGAGGCCCGCGAGCGCATGATTCAAATCGAGAAGCTGTCTTCGCTGGGTACCATGGTGGGCGGTGTGGCACACGAGATTAACAACCCGTTGATGGGTGTCATAAACTATGTCGAATACGCCAGGGACAAGGCCGTCGATGCCAAATCAATCGAAGTGTTAAATAATGCGCTGCACGAAATTGATCGCATCAGGATAATCGTGCAGCATATGCTGGTATTCGTTCGTGCTGACAGCGACCAACGGGCAATGTGCGACGTCCATGATTCAGTGAAGCGAACCGTTGATTTACTGGAAGGCGAATTCAGAAAAAATGCGTTGCAACTTCAGGTCGACTTGCCTGTCGACCTGCCGCAGGTCAAATGCAGTGCCGGCAGTTTGCAACAGGTACTGGTAAATTTATTGTTGAACGCGCGGGACGCCATCGCGGGGCAGACTGAACAGCATATTACCATCAGCGGCCAGCACCAGAACGGAGAAATCATATTATCGGTATGCGACAACGGTCCTGGAATCGGCGATGATATTCGAAAAAAAATATTCGATCCTTTTTTTACCACCAAGCCGATCGGCAAAGGCACGGGTCTTGGATTGGCCGTATCACGCCAACTACTTGAAGAGGTGGGCGGCAGTCTGAGTTACAATGCAACACAAATTTCGGGTGCCTGTTTCCAGCTGTTCTTGAAAGCGGCTTAAATGAGTCTAAAATAGGATGACAAAATTGACGAAAAATATTCTTGTCATTGATGATGATGCAGCGGTGCGCGGCTCGTTCCAATTAGTGCTGGAAGAGATGAATTTTACAGTGCGCGTGGCAGAGTATGGTATACAAGGAATAGAACTGGCCAGGGCCGCGCGTCCTGATTTGATTTTTCTGGATTTGAAAATGCCCGGCATCGACGGGGTTGAGACGATGCGCCGCTTGCTGGCGTTGGATAGCACGCTGAAAATCTATATCGTCACAGCTTTCTCGCAGGAATACCTGGCTGATTTAAAGACTGCGCAAGCGGAAGGCCTGGTTTTTCAGTTAGCCAACAAGCCTCTATCTTCAAAACAGATTCGTTACATTGTTCAATCTGCATTCGATCTCGGTGTGCTAATTCAAGGCAGCCGCAAGATCAAGCTGACGCTGTATGTGGTGTCCGTTAATCCAGAGGTCAAACAATTCATCACGCGAATTAGCAACGAATTGGCGGCAAGCTACCAACCCGGATTCTGGGCGCTGGATGTGGTGGAGGTATTGAGCATGCCTGAAAAAGCACTGCAAAAAAACGTGTACGCCACGCCGATGCTGGTGCGTGACATCCCCGAACCCATTTTGAAGCTGTTAGGCGATCTGTCCAAAATGCACACCATGATGGGTACCCTCACTGCACAAACTGGCAATAATTCGGACACGGTCGTGCTGTAACCAGGATGTAGTACTGTTCCCTGAAAGTTCACCATGACTGAAACACAAGCCAATATCGAGCTGATTTTAGCGACTACCACGGACGGAATTGTCGTGGTGGATCAGCGTGGCATCGTATTATATGCCAATCAGAGTGCTGAACATATTTTTGAACGTTGCAATTTACCAGGCAGTGATTTGGCTATCCCCGTCTCTCATACTGCCACCCATCAAGACATCAATTTGATCCGTCGTAGCGGCATAGGTTGGGCTGAGTTGCGTTCGTCGCCGATCACCTGGGAAGGACAGGCCGCTTTCGTGATTGCCGTGCGGGACATCACTGAGCGAAAAAATGCTGAAATTGGGCTGTGCCTGGCTGCGGCGGTATTTGAGAATACCCGGGAAGGGGTAATGGTAACCGATACCGAAAAACGTATCTTGCGCGTTAATCCCGCCTTCACTGAAATTACCGGTTACCCGGAAGCAGATGTATTGGGGGAAACACCGAAAATTCTCCACTCCGGTTGCCACAGCAGAGAATTTTATGAAATCATGTGGGCCAACATTACAAGCGTCGGATATTGGCAGGGAGAGGTCTGGAATAGGCGTAAAAACGGTGAAATATACCCTGCGCTGGAGAGCATTGCTATAGTCAAAAACGCCGCCGGTGTGGTGAATAATTATGTTGCTATTTTTTCTGATATTTCAAAGCTCAAGAAAACACAGGACGATCTCCATTTTTTGGCCCATCACGACCCGCTGACCCGATTGCCGAATCGCTTGTCGCTGTTATCGAATTTACAACACAGTATGCAAAGAGCGCAGCGTGATGACAAATATCTGGCTTTGCTGATGATCGATATGGATCGCTTCAAGGATGTCAACGATAGCTATGGGCATCTGACGGGAGATGAGCTGTTGCAACAGGTAGCTTCGAGATTGACAGCACAACTACGTGAAATAGATATGGTTTGCCGTCTGGGCGGCGATGAATTTACCGTGTTGCTGGAAGATATCACGGATGTGGAAGATGTGGCGCATGTTGCGAATGAACTCATCGAAAGCTTGAGCGAACCCTTTTTATTGGCTAACAATATCGAGGTGCGTATCGGTGCCAGTGTTGGTATCAGTATTTTCCCAGGGCATGGCTCCACGCCCGAGTTAATGTTGCAACAGGCCGATAGCGCATTATACAAAGCCAAAAATGAAGGTCGAGGTCGTTTTGTGTATTTTTCTGAGAGTCTTACACTGGCAGCGCGTGAACGGATTGATCTTGAAGTAAAGTTGCGTCATGCCATCCACCATGGTGAACTACGCGTGTTTTTCCAGCCGCAGGTGGATATTTCCAGTGGCCGCATTGTCGGTGCTGAAGCACTGGTGCGTTGGCAATCGCCGACGGAAGGCTTAATTTCGCCAGCGCGCTTTATTTATATTGCAGAAACCTGTGGTTTGATCGGTGAAATAGACGAATGGGTATTGAGGGAGACCTGCTTGCAGGGACAGCGCTGGATTACCTCTGGATTGCCGCCACTGACGCTGGCAGTCAATCTGTCTCCATACCAGTTTTTACAAGGCGATATCAGTGAAACGATTGCTAAAATTTTACGTGATACCGGATTTCCGGCATCCTGCCTGGAGTTGGAACTGACCGAGAGCGCCCTGATGCGGAGGGAAAACGAAGCAATCCTGATTCTCAATCGCTTGAAGGTGCTCGGTGTGCGACTTGCCATTGACGATTTTGGCACTGGATATTCTTCGTTGGCTTATCTGAAGTTGTTTCCGCTCGATGTATTGAAAATCGACAAGCGTTTCATTGACGATATTCCATTGCACCGTGACGACATGGAAATCGTTACCGCGATTATCGCTATGGCACACGCATTGCGTTTGAAAGTGCTGGCCGAAGGGGTTGAAAACAAGAATCAACTCGCCTATTTGAGTACTCAGGGTTGTGACCTGTACCAGGGCTATCTGACCAGCCGTCCCGTGCCAGCTAAAGAATTTGAACAGCTATTGAGGCAACTATGATGCCACTAAGCATACGAGCGCAATGGCGGCGAGGCAATGTTCCAAGCTGATGATGTACAGAATTTTGTGTGTTCTGTGAAGAGCGGGTATGTCTCGAAAGGGACTGTTCTAACATATTGAAAGTCAACATTCTATTAAGATAAACAGACATCTTTTCCGCAAACCTTCACAATCCGGAATGACCGAACAAGGACTATCGGAGCGTACACATTGAACTTCAGATTAATGTCGCGAACAGCCAGATAAATTTAACCTGACATGATCAGAATCCATAGAAATAATGTGCAACACCATTTTCAAGATCACCATTCACCCGATGGACAAGTACGCCATGCGTTAAATTGCGCGCCCAAGTTCCATTTCCAGGATCGGGACAAAGCCAATGCGCATTCATTTCTATTTCGAAGTGGGGTCAAAGCACTGTGTAATCGGGTAACGCCTGTCCTTGCCGAAGCCGCGTGCCGTGATGCGCACGCCCACCGGTGCTTGGCGCCGTTTGTACTCGCTGCGATCGATCATGCGTACCACCCGTTGCACCTCATCGCGATCAAATCCCGCAGCCACGATATCCTCCACCGATTCATCCTCTTCAACATAGCTGGCGATGATGGCATCCAGCACCTCATAGTCAGGCAACGTATCCTGATCGGTTTGATCAGGACGCAATTCTGCAGAAGGTGGACGTTCAATCACTCGCGGTAGAATCACCGGTGAAATCGCGTTGCGATAATGACATAAGCGGTACACCAGGGTTTTAGACACGTCGCGCAGCAAAGCAAAGCCACCCGCCATATCACCGTACAGGGTTGCATAGCCGACCGCCATTTCAGATTTATTTCCCGTGGTCACCACCAACTGGCCAAATTTATTGGACAGCGCCATCAACAAGGTGCCCCGTATTCTCGCCTGAAGATTTTCTTCGGTTAAATCTACCGCCCTGCCATGAAATTCCAAGGCTAAACACTGTAAAAACTGTTCATACAATGGCGCAATCGGCAGCTCACTGTACTGCACCCCTAAATTTTCGACCATGGTGCGACTGTCTATCACGCTGATTTCAGCGGTGTAAGCCGAAGGCATCATCACCGCATGAACATGCGAAGCGCCCAGCGCATCTACGGCAATCGCCAGCGTCAGTGCCGAATCCACGCCACCAGACAAACCCAGAAGCACGCCATGAAAACCATTATTTTTAACGTAGTCCCGCAAGCCCATTACCAGCGCCTGATAGGCACTCTGCTTCAGACTGGGCACGGGCGTGATCAGGCTGCTGCGCGGCAATACGCCATCCAGCTCAACCAGGTAAACGCCGTTTTCAAACCAGGGAAACTGTGCACGCAATTCACCTGCGGCATCCATCGCAAACGATCCGCCGTCAAACACCAGTTCGTCCTGCCCACCGACCAAATTGCAATACAGCACAGAAAGGTGGTTTTCCTGAATACGCTCGGACACCACGGCGTAACGTTCATCTGCCTTATCCAAATGAAATGGTGAAGCATTTAATACCAGCAATACTTGAGCGCCTGCTGCTGCGGCCGCTCTGGGCGCAGTTTCGTGCCACACATCAGCACAAATATTCACCCCGAAACGAATGCCAGCCTCTTCAAACACGCAAGCCTCATCACCTGCTGTAAAATAGCGATGTTCATCAAACACCGTATGATTGGGCAAGCTAAATTTACGGTAGTGACAGATCACCCTGCCATTTCGCATCACACTGGCCGCGTTGTAAAGCCGCCTACCTTGACGGTAAGGATGCCCCACCACCAGGGTAATGCCCTGCGCCAGTGCACAGAGTTGCTGTAAGGCCTGTTCAATCTGTGCCTGAAAGTCATCGCGCAGCAACAAATCTTCAGGTGGGTAGCCACTTAACGCCAATTCTGGTGTGAGCACCACCTGCGCACCCATGTGTTTTGCCCTCGCGATGGCATCTGAAATTTTGGTCAGATTGCCGCCAATATCGCCCACAATGGCATTCATCTGCGCTAAAGCGATTTTCATTTCAGCATGGCTCGTTGCACTGCCAGTCCCATTTCTGCGGGGGATTCAGCCACCTCTACGCCCACCTCGCGCAAGGCGCGAATTTTAGCTTGTGCTGTACCTGCTCCCGCCGCGATGATGGCACCGGCATGTCCCATGCGTTTGCCGGGTGGTGCACTTTGTCCTGCGATATAGGCCGCGACAGGCTTGCTGATATGCTGGCGAATGTATTCTGCCGCTTCTTCTTCCCGCGTTCCGCCGATTTCTCCCACCAAAATAATGGCTTCGGTTTGCGAATCCTGCTCGAATAGCGCCAGGCAATCAATAAAGTCCATCCCTTTAATGGGGTCACCGCCAATCCCTACACAGGTACTTTGCCCCAAACCAAGCTGTGTGGTCTGGTGCACGGCTTCATAGGTCAACGTCCCTGAACGCGATACGATACCCACCTTTCCCGGTAAATGTATCGCACCCGGCATGATGCCTATTTTACACGCCCCCGGCGTAATCACACCGGGGCAATTGGGTCCAACCAAACGGGTGCCATTGGCACGCAGCGCCGCCTTGACATTCAGCATATCACGCACCGGAATACCTTCAGTAATACACACCACCAAAGCAATGCCCGCATCCGCAGCCTCCATGATGGAATCTGCCGCATAGCCTGCGGGAACATAAATCACGCTGGCTGTGGCTGCCGTATCGCGTACGGCTTCGCGCACGGTATTAAATACCGGCAGATTCAAGTGACGTTGCCCGCCCTTGCCCGGCGTAACACCGCCCATCATCTGAGTGCCATAAGCCAAAGCCTGCTCAGAATGAAAACTGCCTTGCTTGCCGGTAAACCCCTGACAAATCACCCGTGTGTTGGCATCAACCAAAATACTCATGCTGGCGCTCCTGTATGAACAGAAGCCACATGGGGCAAAGCGGCCGCCGCCACGGCACGTTGCGCCGCATCGGTCAAATTTTCTGCTGTGATAACAGACAAGCCGCTGTCGAGCAATTTTTGTTTGCCCAAGGCCACATTGGTGCCTTCCAGGCGCACAATCACAGGCAGTTGTACGCCCACTTCGCGCATGGCGGAAATGATGCCGTCTGCAATAATGTCGCAACGCATAATGCCACCAAAAATATTCACCAGCACCGCCTTCACTTTCGTGTCCGACAAAATAATACTGAAGGCACGCGCCACTGTTTGTGCTGTCGCACTCCCCCCCACATCCAGAAAATTCGCGGGCAAACCGCCGTGCAAACGGATTAAATCCATCGTCGCCATAGCCAAACCAGCACCATTGACCAAACAGCCAATGTTGCCATCCAGAGCAATATAGTTTAACCCGACTTCTTGCGCCGTGACTTCCTTGCCGTCAACCTGGGTCTCATCACGCATATCGGCTAATCTGGCCTGCCGACTCAAGGCGTTGTCATCCAGCACCATTTTACAATCCAGCGCGACAAGACGATTATCCCGGGTCAGCACCAACGGGTTAATTTCCAGCAAATTCAGATCCGAGTCGATGAACAAGCGATACAAGGTTTGCGCCATTCGGGTGAAATCGGCTTGCAGTGTGCCATTCAAATCCAGACCAAATGCTACATTGCGACACTGAAAGGCCTGCAAACCCAGTATCGGATTACACTGTTCGCGCAGAATTTTATCCGGTTGCTCATGGCCCAAAGTTTCGATGTCCATGCCCCCTGCTGCCGATGCAATCAGGGTAATGCACTCGTGATCACGATCCAATAACAAACTCAGGTACATCTCGCGCGCAATCTCCAACGGCTCTTCAACAAGAATCTGGTGCACCGGCTGTCCATCTGGCGCATTTTGCACCGTCACCAATTGTGACCCCAACAATTGAGCGACGGCTTCTCGCAGGGCAGTTAAGGAATCTACCCGCCTCACCCCCCCTGACTTCCCTCGTCCACCAGAATGAATTTGCGCTTTCACCACCCAGGATTCACCGCCCAAGTAACCGGTGGCAGCCAATTCAGCGTGCGCAGGGTCTTCAACCACCACACCGCGTGGCGTGTTCAAACCCTGTTCTCTCAATATTTGTTTTGCTTGATATTCGTGTAAATTCATATTTTTTAAAAATCAAAGATAATAGTTTAGCGGTGGTTCAAATGGCGACCGGTGCTTTAATCGCAGGCCACGG
This sequence comes from Pseudomonadota bacterium, assembly GCA_021786845.1. Classification (GTDB taxonomy): domain Bacteria; phylum Pseudomonadota; class Gammaproteobacteria; order Burkholderiales; family Sulfuriferulaceae; genus Sulfuriferula. The sequence continues at coordinate 28,395 of JAJYMO010000042.1, forward strand.
ATCATAATCCCGCAATTCAAAGTCTTGAAACGTAAATGCAAACAGATCATTAATTTGAGGGTTGATATGCATCGTTGGCAAGGTTCTGGGAGTACGTGCGAGCTGCTCATCCGCTTGAGACAAATGATTGGCATATAAATGAGCATCTCCCAAGGTATGGATAAACTCACCCACTTGCAAACCACAGACCTGTGCCATCATCATGGTCAACAAAGCATAACTGGCGATATTAAACGGCACACCCAAAAAAATATCCGCGCTGCGCTGGTACAGTTGGCAGCTTAACTTGCCCTCCGCCACATAGAACTGAAACAACGCATGACAAGGTGCCAAAGCCATTTTATCCAACTCACCCACATTCCAGGCCGATACCACCATACGCCGTGAATCGGGTTGGTGACGAATCTGATCTAATACCGCAGAAATTTGATCAATATGACGTCCATCGGCAGTCGGCCAGCTCCGCCATTGGCGGCCATAAACCGGGCCCAACTCGCCTTGTTCATCTGCCCATTCATCCCAAATACTCACCCCATTTTCACGCAAATAGCCCACATGGGTCTCACCGCGCAAAAACCAAAGCAACTCATGAATGATGGACCGCAAATGGCATTTTTTAGTGGTCACCAAGGGGAAACCTTCTGCCAGGTCAAATCGCATTTGATAACCAAACACAGATAAAGTCCCTGTCCCCGTTCGGTCAGATTTCACCGTGCCGTGCGTGCGCACATGACGCATCAATTCAAGATACTGTCGCAATTTTCCCCCTACCCCGTGATGACTTCCGCTCGCCACAACCCATTGATTCTGCACTCTAACGGCTGATATTGTTGTTTGTAAGCCATTTTCTGGCTGTTTTCAACCCAGTAACCCAAATACAGATAGGGCAAACTCAATTGCCGCGCCCAATCAATTTGCCACAACACATTAAACACGCCCAAACTGCTGGCCGCCAAATCCGGATCAAAAAAAGTATAAACGGCTGACAAACCATCTGCAACACGGTCCACCAGGCTAACCATGCGCAACACGCCTTCCTGACGAAATACCAGCATGTGCGTCTCAACCGAACTGGACACCAGAAAGTCGGTATAACGCTCACGGTCATCGTGATCCATACCGCCGCCGGCATGGCGTGCAAATTGATACCGCTGATACAGCTCAAAATGTTCAGGATCAAAATACGCTTTAAGTTGAGTAACCTGCATGCCTGCATTATGCTGTTTCGCTCTACGCTGAGCGCGATTCGGTCGAAAGGCGTCTACTGCCACACGCACCGGAACGCAGGCGCAACATGCATTGCAATGGGGCCGATAAACATGCAAACCGCTGCGACGAAAACCCAGTTGCAACAATTTCCCGTATACCTCCGCATCCACCCTTTGCCCTGGTAACGCGACTTGTGAGCGTGCCAAACGGTCCGGCAAGTATCCGCAAGGGTGTTCAGCACTCAAATAACAGTGTAAAGACGATTGCGATATCTCATTCATACCACACTCACCTCATCGAACCGCCATACCGGTGTGGTTTGATTTATCCCGGCTTCCAGGCAACGCAAAAAATCCTCACGAGAAATTTCAATCGCACCAAACCGCGCCAAATGCGGGGTGTTCATCTGGCAATCGATCATCACCACGCCCAAACGCTGTAACTGGTGTACACCCTTCACAAATGCCACCTTGGACGCATCAGACACGCGTGCAAACATCGATTCGCCAAAAAAGACCTTGCCCAATGCCACACCATACAACCCGCCGACCAAATTTCCGTCCAACCATGCTTCAATACTGTGCGCCATACCCTGCTCATGCAAGGCGGTATAAGCCTTAATCATCTCTTCACTAATCCAGGTACCCGTTTCACCCGCTCTGGGTGCGGCACAAGCTCGCATCACCCCGACAAAAGCGGTATTCAACCGTATCTCAAATTTTTCCTTGCGTACCGTACGCATTAAAGAATGCGGCACATGCAACTGCTCAGGAAACAGTACCATGCGTGGATTCGGACTCCACCACAAAATAGGCTGCCCCGGACTAAACCAGGGGAATATCCCTCGTCGGTAAGCCGCCAGCAACCAATCGGCCGTCAAGCCGCCACCCGCCGCCAACAAGCCGGCAGGCGCATCAAGCGCTTGCTCAACCGGTGGAAAATCAGCAGGGGTTATCAACCAGGGTAACATGTTGTCATTCTACCTGAATGCTATCGCCAATAACACCCAAGGCGAATCCGCAACAGAACACTGATTAAATCTTGAACTAAATTTATCCTTTTTCCTTGCTGGTTTAAAACCCCGGCCTTTAGGCCGGCAGGAGCGCCGAACCCCGCCCTGAAGGGCGATGTTTTAAAGGCGCGGTCAGGGAGGGGATGCACACCCCTCCCTGACTAAATATCCACCGGCCTGAAGGCCGGTGACCTCATTGCTGAAATTTTTTCTTGACAAAATTTTCAAGACAGATAAATATATCTGCATATATTTAAAAAGGAGCGGCATGATGTTGCAAATTCTTTTTCATACCCCTATCGGATTATTGAGCCTTTTTACCGTTGGGTTTGTCATGGGCATGATGGGCTGGTTTACGTGGTGGTTTCTGAAGAAATCAAAGCAAAAGTCTGGACAAGCATAGACCCTTTGGTGTCGGTGAGTCTGCTATCGTCTGTCCTGTATTAAAAATGCATACAACGTCCCATAGCAGCACTATCACAGCTCTAATTTATAAATC
>JAJYMO010000088.1 GCA_021786845.1 Pseudomonadota bacterium
CGATGGGCCGTGCCTTTTGTGCAGCCATCGCGCTCACAGCGATCTGTCCCAGCCGTTTTTTTAAAGCGGGGAACAATGTCAATACAGCGAGCACAAGCTGTTTTAACCTGTGCCGCCGATTGATATAAAACATGGCGCGCATGAAGAACAATTTTATTTTTTGCCTGATTTTTTGCTTTACCGCTTTGGCACGCTGGAAAAGGCGCCTTACCTTGCTGCCGAGTCTTCGGAGGGGTGCAGTCAGCCGCCATGACCTGCTGTTGTATACGGCAATTAAAGCAGATTCTGCTTGTTGGGCTTTTGTTTCCGCCTGCTGGGCTTTGGTTTCTGCCTGCTGGGCTTTGGTTTCCGCCTGCTGGGCTTTGGTTTCTGCCTGTTGGGCTTTGGTTTCTGCCTGTTGGGCTTTGGTTTTAATCTGCTGGTCGTAACTGTTGGCAAGGCTTTCGAGCGAAAGGCCGTAACCAGCCTCAAAAGCAGGCGCCAACGCAGCAAAAATCCTTGATTCTCCCACTTTCTGCGCCACAACGGCATAATCCTGGCTTACCCTTCCCAGCACATCAAACAAGCTTAGTGAATTGTTGACGGCAAGTCCGGCAGACTCTTGCAGTCTTAATATCTTCACCTGTTCAAACCCGGAATACTCGGCCATAAAAGACAGCAACTGCGAAGGGATAGGCCGCTGATGCGACGGATCAAGATAAAATTTCGACGTGCCAACCGTGATATTTTCCGAATTGGGCGTTTCGAGGATCAACAATCCGCCAGGCTTAAGTACCCGGATTGATTCCTGTATCAGTGTTTGCAGTACCTCAAATGGCAAATGTTCGGCCAGGTGAAATCCGGACACCAGTATTTGACTTTCCGGCGCCAGCGATTGCAAACTCTGGATGGCGTCACCCTGGCTGACATTGAGGCCGCGCTCACGCGCTGCTTCCAGCATGGCCTGGTCGAGATCGACGCCTTGCACATCCACCTCATTTTCCCGCATGAGCTCCAGCCATTCCCCGCGTCCACAACCCAGATCAATGCCCTGACACGTTGAGTAGAACTGTTTAAGCGGCTGGATGAAAGGAAGGTAGACCGTTAACCGTGATTTGATGCTTTCGCGCGAACCCCGGTAACGGTCTTCAAAGGCGCGGTAAAAGTTGGTATCAACCACGTTGCGACTCCCACTCAGGCGGTAACCACGCAACGCCGATAAATTGCGGGCGATTGATGTTCACAATATTGAGAAGGACCATTCTGTCTTTCCAGACATAGTTGGCGGCAAGGTGTGAGTCTGAGGCATGCAAAGCAAGCGTGACTGAATAGGACCCCTCCCCCATATTTGCAGGGAAAGTAAACTGGTATGCGACGCGCTCACCCGACTCTATCTGCTTTATGGGCAAACCCAGGTGATGTGTGTTTGTGCCAAAAACAGGCTGTCCCAGGCGGTCTTTAATGAGGTAGCCCAACACGAGCTCCGGAAGGCTCGCATTCGCTCGCGCAGTGATTTTAAGGGTGATGGTTTCTCCCACATTCACTACTTCAACAGGCTCTCCCTGACTATTAAGGATGACGACGGATTCAATTTCCGCCTCGCCCGTGCCTGAAACGGTTTGCACTTTACCCGTATCCAGTACGATTTGTTCTATTTTTGAATTTTCTTTTTGCGCGATCATGGCGTTGTAGTAATCCATCACGACCTCGGGTTCTCCCTGCATGGCAAGCTTGCCTGCATCGAGCAGGATGGCGCGGTCACAAATCGATTGTATCGCCTGCTTGTCATGTGAAACGATCAGTAAGGTAGTGCCCTGCTTGCGGAATTCGCGGATACGATCAAAGCTTTTGTGCTGAAAATAAGTATCTCCCACCGATAAGGCTTCATCGATGATCAGCACATCAGGCCGGCGCGCTGTGGCGACGCTAAACGCCACGCGCATTTGCATCCCGCTGGAATATACCCGCACGGGCTGGTCGATATAGTCGCCAATTTCGGCAAAAGCCTCTATTTCCGGCATTAAACTGGTGATTTCTTCTGCACTCATGCCCAATAATTGCCCAGCCATGTAGGCATTTTGCCGACCGGTGAAATCAGGATGGAAACCCATGCCCAGTTCCAGCAGCGCGGCGACGCGCCCGGTGATGTTGACGCTGCCGGTAGTGGGTTGCGTGGTGCCGGTGATCATTTTCAGCAGGGTGCTTTTGCCCGCGCCGTTGATACCGATGATGCCTACGGCTTCACCGGGATTGACGGTGAAGTTGACATCCTGCATGACCCATTTGAGCGTATGACGAGGTCTGCTGCCGGGCAGCATCCATTCAGCCAACCGCCCCCAGCGAGTCGAATATTGTTTGTAGGCTTTGCCCAGGTTGCTCACGGTGATTGTGCCCATGTTTACTGCGCCCCCATTTTATTAATGGGGTCTAATGAGATGGGTTGGCGCAGAAACATGGCAATGAATTGATGGCGATCATTGATAATCAATTCATAGATAAGTTGCATGTCAATATTCATGTAATCATGCACGATCCTGTTACGCAATCCAATGGTTGAATTCCATTGTTGTAGTGCCTCCAGGCTTATTTCGCCCTGCTGCTCAAGACTGGCAAAAGCATCGTAGGCTAGCACGGGTACGGCGCGACTCGCTGATTTAAGCATGTGTTTAGATTTACCCATCGCATTTCCTGTCAGGATTTGAAAGGCATGTAACACGCCGCTCTGCTCAAGCTTGGTAAGCTGCGCGCCCGATTGTATGCGTTGTTTTGCTTCATCGAGCAAAGCCATTTGCTCGTCAGCAATGCGTATGCATTCCGCATGATATAAATCAAGCCGCATGGGAGAGCCTCCAGTAATAATCTTCTAACTCGCCCCATGTTTGAGTCAGGTAGTGGCTCCAGGCCAGTGTGTCTTCCCCTTTCAGCATGACACCTTCTTCAGCAATGAGTGCCCGCATGGCTAACCGGGCAGATACGATGTCAATCAAATCAATTTGATCCTTATGGATTGCGATGACATCGGCAATTTTCTGCTTTAATGTTTCCATATGCTGGAGGCGTGCCAAACCAGTGATATGCCGTTCCCACACGACGGCAATATCCCAATCGCTGCGGGGTGTCGCCGTGCCATCGGCCTGGCTACCGACTAACACGGCTAATTCAAGGTCGGGTATCGTTTGCAGTAAATTTTTTAAATTATCGCGTCTGGTCATCGCTCATCCACCACTTCACCGGAATGCACGCGCAACAGGTGAAAACCCAACGCGCACATTACTGTATTCAGGACTTAAATCGGTACTATTCTTCATATATTTTCCTTTCCGCGCATGTGGCGCGACGGGTACTCAGGAGGCACTGATTTATTCGAACTCGTCGTTCCTGCGAAGGCGGGAACCCAGCCAAAAAAGAGCACTGGTTCCCCGCCTTCGCGGGGATGACGAATAAATCAGCGTTTCCCTAACAATCCGCACCAATTTGCATGCTCACAAAAGCTCAAAATTGGCGAAGCCCATCTCCTTGGCCACCGCACACAACCGTCGGTCGAGGCTGGCGATTTGAGCGCCCAAGCGGCGAACGATCGCCAAATGCAGTGCGTCCTCTGCCCGCAGTGGCGTGGGTGATTCGATGAGTACTGCTGCTGTACGAAAATCTGCCGGCTCAATTTCTACTGTACCAAGATGCATGGATGCAAATCGCTGAAAAGCAGCAATGGCCTGCCAGCGAGTCTCGGCATCAATGGCACCTGTCCGCTGTTTTATGCCGCCAACACTGGCCATTTCGGTTAAAGCCCACGCCGAAATAATCAATTTTGCTTTACGCTGACTTTCGAGTCTTGCCACAAGATGGGCCGCATTGGGTTCCCGAAAAAAAATCGCAGCCAGTACAGAAGTATCGAGGTAAATCACAGCAGATCCTGTTCGCGCATTTCGGCAACGGTCAATCCCGATGCCGGCGGTGCAGACACCCAGTTATGCAAGTCAGACCAGTCGAACCCCCCTGATTTCGGCTCGGAAATGAGACGCGCCACCGGCTTTCCACGGCGAGTGATCATCACATCATGGCCTGCCTCAACTTCAGCAAGCAAAGCGGACAGGTGCGATTTCGCATCTGCTACAGTAGCAGTTTTCATTATTCACCCCCGTTTGGATAGTCAATTCAACGGGTATTCTTTATCAAGATGGTCATCTTGTAAAGCGTTATTGTGTCCAATAAGCCTTATAGACAGAAAATCACAAATTAATTGTGGTCTGTCACCTAATTCCTCTTGCTCATAGTTCATCCACCATTTCACCAGAATGCACGCGAAACAGGTGAAAACCCAACGCGCACATTAATATGGCCAGCAACGTGATGGGCCACAGGGTGCGCCACTGTGGCCACTGGTCGGTAACCAATATGGTCTGGTAAGCGGTAATCAGGCTGGACATGGGGTTCAGCGCCAGCCAGGGGCGCACGAATTCAGGCAGGGTGTGGGCCGAATAAACAATGGGGGTCAGCCAAAACCAAAACTGGATAAAAATACCAAAAAACTGCCCCACATCCCTGAAAAAGACATTCAGCACACCCAAACTGATACCGAGACCGATGGCAAAACCAACCTGGATCACCAACAGCGGGATCAAAGCGATATAAGCCCAGCCCGGGAAATTACCCGACACCAGCAGAAACAGGCTAAACAATCCAAACACAATGCCAAAGTTAAGCAGCGAATTGGCTACGATGGTTACGGGCAGGCACAGACGAGGAAAGTTTATTTTTTTGAGCAGGTTGGCGTATTCCAGAAACATGTTCTGGGCGCGGCTGGTAATTTCTGCAAACAGACCCCAGGTCAACACCCCGGCGCACAGATAGATGCTGTACGCAAAAGTGCTGTCCACGCCCGGCAATTTGGCCCGCATGACTTTCGAAAAAATGACGGTGTAAATCAGGATCATGGCCAGTGGATTGATCACTGTCCATGCCGCACCCAGCAGGGAATTGCGGTATTTGGACTGAAACTCCCGTTTGACATTACCAAGAATGAAACCACGATAAACCCATACCGGTTTAAGCATTTTAAGAATCAAGTGCGCCTCACCTCATACACGCCCATATTTATCGTCAAACCTGATGATATCATCTTCACCCAGATACCCGCCGCTTTGCACTTCGATCAACACAAGGTCAAGTACACCCGGGTTTTCAAGGCGGTGTTTGTGCCCGGCAGGAATATAGGTGGATTCATTGGTGTTCACATGGAGCTCGTGGTCGCCATTGATGACCTTGGCCATGCCGCTCACGACCACCCAGTGTTCGCTGCGATGATGATGCATTTGCAGGCTGAGGCTGGCGCCGGGCTTGACTTCGATGCGCTTGATCTTGAAACCGTTGCCTTCTTCCAGCACGGAGTAAGTACCCCATGGGCGATGTACTGTACGGTGAAGTTTGTGCGCCTCGTGGCCTTTGGCCTTTAGCTTGGCGTAAATGTGTTTCACGTCTTGCGCACAGGCTTTGTTGGCCACCAGCACCGCATCCAGCGTATCAATAATAATGAGGCTGTCCACACCCGCCGTGCCGATTAAGCGATCATGGCTATGAATGGTGCAATTACGGGTATTGTGTAGCAACGTGTCGCCCTGGATGCGGTTACCGTCCGCATCAGGCTCGGTAAGGTCACCCAACGCTGTCCAGGAGCCGATGTCGCTCCAGCCGATATTGCAAGGCACAACGGCGATTTGATCGGACTTTTCCATGACGGCGTAATCAATCGAATCATCCGGGACGCGGCTGAACGTGTCGGGGTCAAGCGTGAGCTGTGCGAAGCCAGCGCCTTCGGCAAACTGTGATTGTGCAATGCAGGTTTGGGTGGCGGCGAGAATCTGCGGACAGTGCTGCGCCATTTGTTGCAACATCACCCCCGCAGTGAAGCAAAACATGCCCGAATTCCACAGAAACCGGCTGGAGGTAAGGTATTCCTGTGCTTTTTCCAGCGTAGGTTTTTCAACGA
>JAJYMO010000047.1 GCA_021786845.1 Pseudomonadota bacterium
ATTGCTAAAAATACCCGCTGTTCAATCCAGGGTGACTGCGCGGCGCCTGGATTTTTGCACCTTGGGCATGGTTAATTCCAGGACGCCGTCCTTAAATGTTGCTTTGACTTTGTCTGGATCCACATCTTGCGGCAAGGTGACAGTTCGGGTGAAGCATCCGCGTGAAATTTCGCAACGATAGTAATTACCCTTTTCCTCTTTTTCTTCATGGCTGGATTTGCCTTTGAGGCTGACGGTATTTTCTGTCACGGAAATGTCCAGGTCCTTCTTGTTCACGCCCGGCAGCTCGGCGCGAACCAGGATATCCGCATCACGTTCGACAACGTCGACGCTTGGCATCTTGCCTCCTGACGGTAATGCCAGTTCTTTCCATGAGGGGCGTTCCCAGTGGAATGGGCGCAGCCAGTTGCGCTGGAGAAAGCCCTCAAACAAGCGGTCCATTTCCTCTAATGGGTGCAAGGTGCGTACCGGTGCTACGTTCTGAACTTCTTTGTTTTTTGTCGTGACTTCAGCTTTGGTATCCATGACTTCTTCTCCTGTCCGTTAAATGAAAACAGTTAATCACAGCACAATCACTACTAAGCTACCAGGATATTTGGGCAGAATCAGGAAATTCAAGTCTTAATATTTTTTAAATTGACCCAGGATAAAAATGACTAAATCTGGCCGCACAAAGTAGAGCCTTTGCTTCAAACCAACCTTATTGAAACAGCAAAGGTAACCTGACAGAAAAATCAGTACGGAGGTGGTACCACACCCAACCCAGTCCCTCATGCACGACCAGGCCAAGGTCGCGCACGGCACTGAAATGAGGTAAAAAATCTGTCCAGCGTGGGGGGCGAGTCAGGGCATAACCCGTTCCGGCCGGAATAACGGCGAAGCCCGCCTGTTCGAAGGCATATTGGGCGCGCGGAATATGCCACGCATGGGTCACTAAAATGATGGCGTGAATGCCGGCTGGCAACAAGGCGCGACAATTGCGTGCGTTTTCAAAGGTGGTGTCAGAGCGGGGTTCCACCCAGGTGACCGGCACATTCAATTCTTCATTCAGCACGGTTTTCATGATGACTGCTTCCGGCGTACCACCATGCGGATTGCCGCCGCTGACAACAATTGGCAAGCGATGGATTCGCCACAATTTTGCGCCATAGCGTACCCGTTCCAGACTCATGCCGCTGAGGGTGTCGCCGCCATATTCTGGCGCATTGCGCCATCGACCACCACCCAGTATCACCAGTGCATCGGCATGGACCTGAGACGAAAACGGTGGGGTGTGTTCAAATTGGGCGAGCAGGTGGTCTGCGCCATAAGGTGTGCACAGGCCGTAAAGGATCAACACCAGGAGAAAAATAAAAAATTTTCCTGGATGAATCATCGGGACAGTAGGCCAGCAGGGCGTGGGTGAACAGACTTAAAAGTCATTTTTTGTTTCACTTCTTGCCAGTAAATTTGGCAACAGCGATCCCAATATCATTCCAGCAGCACTCATCAGCAAGCCAAGCAGTTGTGGCGGCCACAGGCCGTCTGGTTGCGTTGTTTCCAGCCAAACCCAGGAACAGGCACCGGCAACAATGGCCAGTAATGCGCCTTGATTGTTGGCGCGTTTCCAATACATGCCGGCAGTCAGCGGCACGAAGGCGGTGACCAGGGTGACTTTATACGCATTTTCGACCATATTAAAAATCGTTGCATTTGCACTCAGGGCATAGGCGGCGACAACAGCGGCAAAAATAACCACTATGCCGCGCATGACCAACAGCAAATGACGTTCCCCCCAATCACCGATCAGCGGTTTGATGACATTTTCGGTAAAGGTGATGGAAGGTGCCAGGAGCGCGGCACTGGCCGTGCTGAGAATGGAAGACAACAAGGCGCCAAAAAACATGATCTGCGCAAAAATGGGGGTGTGATGCAAGATCATTTCCGGCAAAATGTGCTGCGGTTGGAAATTGATCAGACTTTTTACCAAATTGGGGTCAATTAAATTGGTGGAATAAGCCAGAAAAATGGGAATGAATGCAAACAGGAAATACATGCTGCCGCCCAGTACCGAACCCTGCACGGCGATGTGTTCATTTTTGGCAGACATAATGCGTTGAAACACATCCTGTTGCGGGATGGAACCAAACATCATGGTGACCCACGCACCGATAAAAGCCAGTACATCGGGTAGGGAAAGTTTGGGCCAGAAGGCAAATTTACCTTCCGCATTGGCGTGCGCGATGACATTTGAAACGCCTCCGGCATCGCCGCTGATAATCCAGGCAATATAGAGCATTCCGATGAGGATAATGTTCATTTGCAGGAAATCATGTAGCGCGATTGACCACATGCCGCCAAATATGGTGTAAATCAGCACAATGGCGGAACCGATGAGCATGCCGTTGTGCGGGGTGATTTGTCCCTGGCTGACCAGCGAAAACACCAGGCCGATAGCGGTAATTTGCGCGGACACCCAACCCAGATATGACACCACGATGGCTATGCCGGTTAAGGTTTCCACTGCCCGGCCATAACGTATCCGGTAATAATCACCGATGGTGAGCAGGTTCATGCGGTAGAGTTTGCGCGCAAAAAACAGACCCACCAGAATCAGGCACATGCTCGCGCCAAACGGGTCGGCGACGATGCCGCGCAGGCCTTTTTGCAGGAAAGTGGTGGAAGTCCCCAATACGGTTTCCGAGCCAAACCACGTCGCAAACACTGTGGCAGTGACCATGTACAGGGGCAGTGAGCGTCCGGCCACTACATAGTCGCGCGCATTATGAACTTTGGTGGCGGCATACAGACCGATGCCAATGGCGATAATCAAATAAATGATAACGAACCAGATTAACATGGTGAAACATCCAAAAAATTAAAAATGGAAATGAGGTAAGACAGGATGGACTAAGGCTATGTAAATGAGCGCAGCAATGCCCAGTAACAGCAGAAACAGTACTGCCCACAGCAGGCGCTGAGTTCGCTGTTGTTGAAGCAAAATATGTTCCATTATGGGTGAGCTGCCGGGTTGATGCTGTTTGAGCCAGCCGTGCGCCAGACGGGGGAGCTGGGGCAGCATCACCGCCCAGTTCGGTGCTTCATGTTTGGCATTGTCGAGCAGACCGCGCCAGCCGAATTGCTCGTTCATCCAGCGTTCCAGATAGGGTTTGCCTGTCTTCCATAAATCCAGATCCGGATCAAGATCGCGCCCCAAACCTTCAATATTAAGCAGGGTTTTTTGCAACAGCACCAATTGTGGCTGGATTTGCATATTGAAACGGCGTGAAGTCTGGAACAGGCGCAGCAAGACTTTGCCAAAGGAAATTTCTTTGAGCGGCCGGTCGAAAATCGGCTCGCACACCGCGCGAATGGCTGCCTCAAATTCATCCACACGGGTATCTGCGGGTGTCCAACCCGCATCAACGTGCGCTTGCGCCACAGCCCGATAATCGCGTTGAAAAAAAGCCAAAAAATTACGCGCCAGATAATTTTTATCTTCTTCGGTCAAGGTACCCATGATGCCGAAGTCCAGCGCAATGTATTGTCCGCGCGGGTTGACTAAAATATTACCGGGATGCATGTCTGCATGGAAATACGCATCCCGGAATACTTGGGTAAAAAAGATTTCCACCCCTTCGCGGGCTAATTTCTGGACATCTACCCCCATTTCCAGCAGGCGGCTTTTTTGATTGATCGGCACGCCTTCCATGCGCTCCATCACCATCACGCCCGTTTCACAAAAGTCCCAATAGACTTCTGGCACAATCAGTAAAGACGATTGTGCAAAATTGCGCCGTAATTGTGAGCAGTTGGCGGCTTCGCGCATTAAATCCAGCTCATCATGCAAGGTTTTGGAGAATTCTGCCACTACTTCACGTGGCCGAAGCCGTTTGCCGTCAATAAGCAGTTTTTCCAGCAAACCCGCTGCCGCTTCCAGCAGACCCAGATCGTGGTCAATAACGCGGACAATATTGGGTCGTAATACCTTCACCGCAGCCGGTGTGCCATCGGGTAACACAGCGAAATGCACTTGCGCCATGGATGCGCTGGCGATGGGTATCAAATCGAAATGCGCAAAAACTTGTTGAATGGGTTTGCCATAAATTTTGCTCAGTGTGCTTTGTACCAGTTCTGCAGAAAATGGCGGCACACGGTCCTGCAATTTGGCCAGTTCATTGGCGATGTCACCGGGTAACAAATCGCGCCGGGTGGACAGCATTTGGCCAAATTTTACAAAAATTGGCCCCAGCCTTTCTAATGCCAAGCGCAGGCGTACAGCGCGAGGTGCGCTTAAGTTGCGCCAGAACAAAAGGATGTTGATGGTGGTGCGCAGGCCCCGTACCCGCTCGTGACCAAGGAAAAACTCATCCAGGCCAAAGTATGCGGCCACCCACACAATCGTGATTAAACGGGTAATACGCATCAGACGGTTGACTCGGCTCGGGTTGAATGAGGGGCAGCCAAACTGTGTTGGTGCGTTAAATGATCCAGACGTTTGTTCAAACGTGCGCAGGTGTCGCGCAGCGTGTTGACGTCTTCCACCCATGCTGTCAATTGATGGCGGTGCACCAGCAGGGCGGATTCCTCAGTGACAAATTCCACCCAGACACGACTGATGTCCAAAGGCAGGTTCATTTTCCATTGTGTGAGATGATGCGCCGCCTGGCTGATGACGTGTGCCGGGGCATCGCCCACAAAGCACGCAAGGTCTGCTTCGGCATCCCAGGACAGTTGACCCAGTACTGATGCAAACTGGTTGGCCAGCTGCGCATCACCTTGCAGCGGAATGTCATAGCGCGCACGGGCATCGTTGGTTGCCAAACGCAATAACAAGAACAAAGACAGATCGATTTGTGCTTGCGGTTCTGTTTGCACCGCACACATCCAGCCTTCTGGATCAAATGCCCAATTCAATTGAACGCCGGGCACATTCAAACGTATGGCCTGTCCAGCCAGCGACCTTGCGCTACGCCGTGCCCACGGGGCCTGGTCAAGCAGGTGGTTCACAGCAGCAAGCAGCAATCGCCCGGACAGGTTGAACACGCGGTTGCCTAAAATTTGTAGGCTTTGTGCAGTGCCACCACGCCGCCAGTCAGGTTATGGTAACTGGCTTGGTCGAAACCAGCGGCCAGCATCATGGATTTCAGGGTTTCCTGATCCGGGTGCATGCGTATGGACTCCGCCAGGTACTGGTAGCTGTCAGCATCTTTGGCGATGAGCTTGCCCATCAGGGGAAGCAATCGGAAAGAGTAGAGGTCGTACAAAGGTGTTAAAGGTTTGTAGACATGTGAAAATTCCAGCACCAACAGGCGTCCACCGGGTCGCAGCACCCGGCGCATTTCCGCCAGCGCACGGTCTTTGTGCGTCATGTTGCGCAAACCGAAGGCCACGCTGACGCAATCAAAATAATTATCGGGGAAGGGAAGCTGTTCGGCATCGCATTGCGCCACAGGAACCAGTTGCCCCTCATCCAGCAAACGATCACGCCCCACAGTCAACATTGAACTGTTGATGTCGGTCAGCCAGACCTGGCCACTTGTGCCGACACGTTTTATCCACAAACGGGCGAGGTCTGCGGTGCCACCGGCCACATCCAGCACCCTGTTTCCGGGACGCACACCAGAGGTGCTCACCGTAAAGTGTTTCCACAAGCGATGCAAACCCAGCGACATGACATCATTCATCACATCATATTTGGCCGCGACTGAGTGAAAAACCCCCGCCACCTTGGCCGCTTTTTCAGCCTCAGGAACCGTGGAATAACCGAAATGTGTCGTGTTGTCCATAATTGTGCGCGTTTATCTGAAAATGGGTGTTTTCGCCTGTATCCTGTTCACCAAACTGCGATACGGGCACAGAAGAAGGTGGCGAGTCCGACCCCCGGCACTTGCAGCCGACAGCTGTGGCTGCTTCCTTCCGGATCTGACCAGGTTCACCGCCTTGCAATGCGGGGAGACCCGCCACCA
>JAJYMO010000017.1 GCA_021786845.1 Pseudomonadota bacterium
CTCGGTCGCGGTGATGGAAAAGTCGTTCTCGTAGCGGTACACCAGATTCCAGGTGTAAGACATGAGCTTCGCCTGCACCTGATCCAGAAAACCCGGCGGACCATACAGATGCACGTTTCGCTCGCGCCCCAGGCAGATACGCAGAAACCAGTCAAAACCCATGAAGTGATCCATGTGACAGTGGGAGACGAAGATGTCGGACACACGCAGCAGTTTACGCGACGGCAGAGCGTGAATATCGCCAAGGTCGAAGAGCAGGGCGCGGCGCTCGAACAGAAAATCTACAAACAGCGCGGGATCGCCGAAGGGATCGTTGACGAGGTAGGGATGAAACGCAGGCCGCATTCAGACCTCCAGCAGTTTCCTCATTATTGATACGTCCACACACACGCCTTCCGTCATCACGGTCACATCCAAAAATGTGACCATTAACCCAAACGGGTGTATCAGTTTTCAGTTGGCGCACGGTGTCAGTTTACAAGTGGTGCTGACAAACGGTTGCTAAATGGTTGTGTATCTAACCCGGATTTTGCAATAATGAATAAATCGCCAAAATTCCCACAAAATCCAAACTTTCGTGGGATCCTGCATTTTACACATCCAGATTGTGCACGCCCAACGCATTGGTTTCAATAAATATTCTTCGTGGTTCTACCTGATCACCCATCAAGGTGACGAAAATTTCATCAGCACTGATTGCATCTTCTATTTTCACTTGCATTAAGCGTCGCACCGTCGGGTCCATTGTGGTTTCCCACAACTGGGAAGGATTCATTTCGCCCAACCCTTTATAACGTTGAACGCTAAGTCCTTGTTTCACTTCTTCCAGCAACCATGCTAAAGCCTGTTTAAAATGAGTGACTGTTTTGGTTTTTTCCCCACGCGCAACACTGAGCTTAACGCCGCGTAACCCTTGCAACAAGGCGCCCGTTTTCATCAATTGGGCGTAATCGCCACTATCAAGAAAATCCTGGCTTAGCCGTGTGGTATAGGTATTACCATAATATTGACGTTGAATAAGCAGTGACGGGGATTGATGTTCTGAACCCACATCATAAGCCAACACCAAATCAGGGTCTTTCAACACAGTTTCCAGCGCCTTGATGGTTTCAAGTCCTTGCTGCTCATCAATTAATGACAGTGGTGGTAAATCAACCAGTGTTTGTACTACAGCAGAATCAATCAAGCGACTGGTTCGCGTAATAATCGCTTCTGCCACTAACCAGGCTTGTGCAATTTGTTCTAACGCACTGCTGGCGATAACGCTTTGGTGTTCATCATCCAGAATAAGTTTTGCCTGATCAATCGCTTTGTCTAACAAATAGGTTTTAAATTCATGCTCATCTTTGATGTAACGTTCTGTTTTACCGTGTTTCACTTTATACAACGGCGGTTGCGCAATATAAATATGTCCACGTTCGACCAATTCCCTCATTTGGCGATAAAAGAATGTCAACAACAGTGTACGGATATGCGATCCATCCACGTCCGCATCGGTCATGATAATGATACGGTGGTAACGCAATTTATCTGCATTATATTCATCACTGCCTATGCCAGTACCCAAGGCCGTAATTAAGGTAACAATTTCCTGGCTAGAAATGAGCTTATCAAAACGCGCACGCTCTACATTGAGAATTTTACCCTTAAGCGGCAAAATAGCCTGGAACTTTCTGTCTCGACCCTGCTTGGCTGATCCTCCTGCGGAATCTCCCTCGACCAAATAAATCTCACACAGCGAAGGGTCTTTTTCCTGACAATCGGCAAGCTTCCCAGGCAAACCCAAACCATCCAAGACCCCTTTGCGGCGCGTGAGCTCGCGCGCTTTGCGGGCGGCATCCCGTGCCCGCGCAGCATCAACAATTTTCCCAACAATAATTTTGGCGTCGTTGGGTTTTTCAAGTAAGTACTCATGCAGTTTTTGACTAACGATTTCAGAGACCACGGGCATGACCTCCGATGACACCAGCTTGTCTTTTGTCTGTGATGAAAATTTTGGTTCAGGTACTTTCACTGACAGAACACAAGTTAATCCTTCGCGCATATCATCACCAGTGGTTTCAACCTTGGCTTTCCTGGCGATATCGGTTTGTTCTATAAATTGATTAATCGTACGTGTCATTGCGGTACGCAATCCAGTCAAATGGGTGCCCCCGTCACGCTGTGGAATATTGTTCGTAAAACATTGCACGGTTTCTGCGTAAGAATCATTCCATTGCATGGCGACATCAACGGTAATCCCTTCTTTTTCCATTGAGGCATAGAAAATATTGGGGTGTAAAACCGACTTGGATCGATTCATGTATTGAACAAAACCACTGACTCCACCCGCATAAGCAAAATTTTCTTTTCTTCCGTCACCGCGTAAATCAATCAGCTCTATGTTGACGCCATTATTTAAAAAAGACAATTCGCGAATACGTTTGGCCAGAATGTCATAATGAAATTCAACCTTATTAAAGGTTTCCAGTGAAGCTAAAAAATGAACCTCTGTTCCATGTTTATCAGAATCGCCGGTTTTTTCTAATGGTGCGACCGCATCACCATGCTTGAAGCGCATGCTATAACTCGATCCGCCCCTGGATATTTTTAACTCCAGCCATTCGGACAACGCATTGACAACCGACACGCCGACGCCATGCAAACCACCTGAAATTTTATAAGAGTTTTGATCGAATTTTCCGCCGGCATGCAATTCCGTCATCACAATTTCTGCCGCGGAACGCTTCAGTTCATCATCCTGCTTGATATCAACAGGAATCCCTCGCCCATTATCAGAAACGGAAACCGACTCATCTGGATGAATACAAACCTTGATCGTGTCACAATGTCCCGCCAACGCTTCATCAATTGCGTTATCCAGCACTTCAAATACCATATGATGCAAACCACTACCATCCGAAGTATCACCAATATACATGCCAGGGCGTTTCCTGACTGCATCCAATCCTTTTAAAACCCGGATACTGTTTGAGTCATAATCATTATTCATACTTGGGTAACCTATATTGTTTCACGTGAAACGTACCGTGCCATACAAAAACAAATTGTCCTGAGTGATGCGATTCGTAAAAAATCTGTTTCTGGTTAAATTCGCATTGGCATTATAACGTATTTGTAATCCTCGTTTAATGGAATAGTCATCAGCATGCTACTGTTGGCATCGCTAAAATGGCATTGCACAGTTTCTGAATCGATTTGATTCAAAGCATCAAGGATATACGTGACATTAAAACCTATATCCAATGGTGCGCCATGATAATCCACCTCCAATTCTTCCTGCGCTTCTTCTTGCTCATTATTATTACAAATAATTTTGAGTTCATTTTGAGCTAACACAAAACGTGCGCCCCGAAATTTTTCATTCGACAAAATGGCCACGCGTTGAATTGCCTGAAGTAAAAGCAGCCTGTTAACCAACATGATATTGGTATGATTGGATGGGATAACGCGTTGATAATCAGGAAATTTTCCGTTAATTAATTTAGAAATAAGTTGTAAGTCATTAAATGAAAATTTGATTTGATTGGTATAAATACTTATTTCCACCTCCGCGTCGTTATCAGCAAGCAGTTTCACTAATTCGCCAATCGTTTTACGTGGGATGATTAATTCTTGGGGGGGTTGCATATCACCGGTGTCTAATCTCGCCCAACACAATCGGTGCCCGTCTGTAGAGACGGCACTAATTTTGGTATCAGCAAGCACAAAAAACATACCATTCAAATAGTAACGAATGTCTTGTTGTGCCATGCCGTATTGCACTTGCGTAATCAGTTTTCTTAAATCTTTTTGTTTAATATGGACAATCGTTGGTGATTCTTGAGGGGTTTCAATTACTGGAAAATCGATGGCTGGTAAAGTCTGTAATTGAAAACGTGTTTTTTTTGCTCTGAGTTGCAACTGATGATCCTGGCTTTCAAGCACGATATCCGCTTGTTCAGGTATGGCACGTAAAATATCAAACAATTTTTTTGCGGCGACTGTAATTGCAAAATCGGTAAAAGTTTTATCCAGTGCGTAATGGACCTGAATTTGAATTTCTTGATCTGAAGCCAAAATGAAAAGTTTATTGCTTTTAAATTCAATCAATAAATTAGATAAAATGGGCTGAGTATGTCTTTTTTCTACAATACCAATAATCGTTTGAATTAAATGCAGGAAGTTATTTCTTTTAATTTCTAGTAGTAACATATTAATATAACCTTAATAATAAGCATCGCGATAGATGTGGGTAAATCTAATTTATGACATCTATTCAATTTGTTAATCTGAATTAATCTTGTGGGTAAATACCATATGGCGTGTGCGTGTATTGTGCACGATTTCATTCGGATTTTATTAACCTGAGTTACGCACAATCTGATCCTTTGTTATCCACAGGGATTAAAACATATTTTAAGGGGTCTGTTAATTTAGCCATCATACATAAGGCAGGACTTTTATTAAAGGGTATTAACCCGTCAATACTTGTAATAAAACCAGATAATCACGATTAAATACGGCGTCTTCCTGTTTTAAATCACACACTTTTTTACAGGCATGTAATACGGTTGTGTGATCTCGTCCACCAAATGCGGCACCTATTTCTGGCAGACTTAAATTTGTCAGTTCTTTTGCTAACGACATCGCCATTTGACGTGGTCGGACTAAATTACGGGTACGTTTTTTTGAATATAAATCAATTAATTTTATTTTGTAATAATCACAAACGGTTTTTTGTATGTTTTCTATGGAGACCTGTCTGCTTTGTACGGCCAGCAAGTCTTTTAAAGATTCTTTTGCGCTCTCGATCGTGATTGGCTTCCCTGAGAAGCGGGAAAAAGCCACCACCCGTTTTAAAGCGCCTTCCAGTTCACGTACATTCGAACGGACTTGTTTAGCAATAAAAAAAGCTGTATTTTCATCCAGGTTGATATTGTCATGACCCGCTTTTTTTAACAAAATAGCAACACGCATTTCAAGTTCCGGAGGCTCAATTGAAACGGTTAAACCCCAACTGAAGCGAGATTTAAGCCTGTCCTCCATATCAGCAATTTCTTTTGGATAAGTGTCACAGGTAATAATCAGTTGTTTCTGCGCTTCAATCAAGGCGTTAAAGGCATAAAAAAACTCTTCCTGGGTACGGCTTTTTCCACCAAAAAACTGAATATCATCAATAAGCAAGACATCCAGAGAATGATAATGGCGTTTAAACTCATCAAACGTTTTTTGTTGATAAGCCCTGACCACGTCAGTCACATAATTTTCTGCATGGATATAACTGATTCGGGCATCAGGCGTCAGCGTATGTATGTGATTACCAATCGCATGAATTAAGTGTGTTTTGCCTAATCCTACGCCACCATAGATAAATAATGGGTTGTAAGCTTTACCCGGGTTTTCAGCGACAGAATAGGCTGCTGCCCGAGCTAATTGGTTGGCTTTTCCAATGACGAGGGTATCAAAGGTAAATTCGGGATTCAAGCGATGTGTTTTTGAAGGTTTAAGCGGATTAATTTCGGTTTTATTGTTTATGTTTTTTTGGCTACTGATGTGGTTTGTTTTTGTGGGTTCAAGAAGTTGTTCCTGGGTGTTGATTTGGAGACCAATCGGTGTGTTAGTGCGAAAAAAATCATTTGCTAAATCTTGTATGCGGGGGAGAAATTTGGATTTAACCCAATCCATCACAAAACGGTTGGGCGCAAGCAATAAAAACTGATCATCAGTAAATTGCGGCGTTAATGGCCGTATCCAGGTATTAAATTGTTGGGCCGGCATTTCATGGGCAAGTTTAATTAACGCATTTGGCCAAAATTCATTATTCATGTTAAATTAATTTCACGCTGAGGGTGCCGGATACATCGAAGATGTCAAGGGAAGGATTAGGCCATTTCTGGCGTAATATCATCTTAAATGGTTTTTTTATTTTCATCATCATTACCCATTTTTGTACGAGTTTAATGAAACCGATGAATAAGCGTTATTCTGGAAGGGCGCATGTGCTTTAAATTCCATTTAAAGTTATGTTTTTTCGCTAAACACCTTTTATATTGTAAAAACCTTATTCAGACTGGGGTAATTTAATTAACCAGTCTTTTATTATAAATATTTATAAAACAATATATTGAGCGATACTTATGTAAATTAAATTGACGAAAAGCCAAGTGTTTTATGTAATTAGTATTGTCATTATCGCAACCTGTTTTTCAATTTTACGGTGTTTTACTTAAAAAAACCAAGTAATGTTAGATATATATTTTAGTAAATGATTGAGGCCAAATGCTGTCTTTGTGATAAAATTGCTGGTTTTTAGTAGGACTGATCATGAAACGTACTTATCAACCTTCTGTTATTCGTCGCAAACGTACCCATGGTTTCCTGGTTCGTATGCGCACCAAAGGCGGACGAGCTGTGATTGCTGCGCGACGCGCAAAAGGTCGTGTTCGTTTGTCCGTAGGCGAATCGCGTTCATAATTTTCTTGTTGCGGTGTGTTTGAGTGTTTTATCAGCGAAAACACACCAACAACAGGGAACTGGATGGATTTTTCACTGCGATTGATGCCTGTGACAGCAAGATTTCTACGCACACAACGATTATTAAATACAAAACAGTTCTCTTATGTGCTGAATTTACATTGTTGTGCTCGTGGTACATACCTGCAGGTTTGCGCACGACCATGTAGTCACAATCATGCCCGGTTAGGCGTGGTGGCTGGAAAAAAACAATTACGGACAGCGGTGAGCAGAAATTTTGCTAAACGACAAATCAGGGAATTTTTTAGATTGAATCAACATCTTGTTCCTGTGATGGATTATGTCGTGCGGATCAATCGTGTTATTTTTCCTGCTGATGTTGTGCCGCTACACGCCGAGTTACTTCATTTATTTAAGCGGGCGGCCAGATGTCGAGATGATGGCTTATCACGTCAAAAGCCTTAAAAAATGTCCCAAATTATTATTTTTTTAATCAAAATATACCAATATACCCTGAGCCCTTTTCTGGGCACAAGGTGCCGTTTTACCCCAAGTTGTTCTCATTACGCAATCGAGGCATTAAAGAAGCATGGTAGTCTTTACGGGACGTGGTTAAGTCTGCGTCGTGTACTACGTTGTCACCCGCACCAACCGGGCGGATATGATCCGGTTCCTTAGATAGATATAGATACGTGGTGGTTTTGATATGGATGTTCAACGGCTTTTACTGCTCATAGTATTTTCTTTTTCTTCAGTGATGCTCTGGCAAGCATGGGAAAAAGAACATAATCCCGTTAGTGTCGTGCAGTCTGCGTCGACAAACAGCACGAGCGCTGCTTCAACACCTTCCGGCTTGACGGGCAATAACCCCTCGACGATCTCTTTCCCTGTCGGCCCACAAGTCACCGTACATACGGATGTTTTAACAGCTAAAATTGATGCCAATGGCGGAGATTTGCGTAGCTTGATTTTAACAAAGTACCACGAAACAGGCGCGCCAGCTCAACCTTTGCAATTGTTCGAACAAGATGCGGGACATCTGTTTGTCGCGCAGTCAGGTTTAATTGGCGATTCGCTACCGACACATAAGGCCCTGTTTCAGTTGGCGGCAACGCAATACACATTGCAACCGGGACAAAACACATTGACTGTGCCTTTGTTGTGGCGTAATCCCGCGACCGGATTACAAGTAGAAAAAGACTATGTCTTTCACCGAAATAGCTATCTCGTGGATGTCACCTGGAAATTGAACAATACAGGGACGCTGACCGAACCGGTGAACGCCTATTTTCAGTTTGTTCGTGACAGCAAGCAACCGCTGGGCGAGTCTCGAGTGGTACATACCTATACTGGCCCTGCTCTGTTTACACAAGCCAGTAAATTTATCAAGCTTGATTTTAAGAAGCTGGATAAAGGTGAACAGGATTATCCAAAATATGCCAATAATGGTTGGGTCGCCATGGTTCAGCATCATTTTGTATCCGTCTGGTTACCGGAGGATGGCTTGCGTCGCGAGTTTTACGTTAACGCCTTGGGTAACGGTTTATACAAAGATGGTGTGATTGTGCCAGAACCAACGTTGGCGCCGCATGGCCATGAGCAGTTTACTGTTCCCATGTACGCTGGCCCACAAATTCAAAATGTGCTCACTGGTTTGGCGCCAGGACTGGATTATGTTGTGGATTACGGTTGGTTGACACCGATTGCGGTACCCATTTTCTGGTTGTTGCAGAAAATCCATGGCGTGGTGGGGAATTGGGGTTGGTCGATTGTGGTGTTAACAATATTGATTAAACTTATGTTTTTCCCGCTCTCCGCCAAGAGTTATCGTTCGATGGCCCAAATGCGCGGGTTGTCACCAAAACTGAAGCAATTAAAAGAAGTGCATGGTGATGACAAAGAAAAATATCACCTTGCAATGATGGAGCTGTATAAAACAGAAAAAGTGAATCCTTTAGGGGGCTGTTTACCGACCGTGGTGCAAATACCTGTATTTATTGCGCTATATTGGACGTTGGTGGGCAGTGTGGAAATGCGTCAAGCGCCGTTTATTGGCTGGATTCATGATTTATCCGCACCAGATCCTTATTTTGTGTTGCCCATTCTTATGGGTGTCACCATGTTGTTGCAAACGCGCCTTAACCCTGCGCCGCCGGACCCTATGCAGGCGAAGGTAATGATGATCATGCCGATTGCATTTACTTTTTTCTTTATGTTCTTTCCAGCAGGTCTGGTTTTGTACTGGGTGGTGAATAACTTGTTTTCTATGACGCAGCAATGGGTGATTACACGTAAGGTGGAAGCGGAGAAACTTGGATCCGTCGCCAATTGATGTGGACACCATCGCTGCCGTCGCAACCGCAGCCGGTCGGGGTGGAATAGGCATTGTCCGAGTTTCAGGGCACAATTTGGATTTATTCATCCAGCAGTTGTTGCGTGTTGACTTAAAGCCAAGACAGGCGTATTTGTGTTCGGTTTACGATGAGGACAACCAGCTAATCGATCAAGGATTGGCTTTGTTTTTTGCGGCGCCCCATTCATATACTGGCCAGGATGTGCTGGAATTTCAAGGCCATGGTGGTCCCGTAGTGGTCAATGCGGTGTTGCGTCGCTGTTTGCGCCTTGGCGCGCGATTGGCGCAACCGGGGGAGTTCACCCAGCGCGCGTTTCTTAACGATAAGCTGGATTTGGCGCAGGCAGAAAGTGTGGCGGATTTAATTGACGCCAGCTCTATTGAAGCCGCCCGTTGCGCAGCGCGTTCTTTGAGCGGCGAATTCTCTCAAAAAATACATGATCTTGTTGCCACGCTCACCTCGCTGCGTGCTCAAATCGAAACGCTGCTCGATTTTTCTGATGAAGCGCTGGAATTTATGCAATCTGAACGAATTGCAGACAAGTTGTCCCTGTTGGTGGGGCAACTCCAGGCGATAGACCGTGCGGCGCAACGCGGCAGCTTGTTGCGGGAAGGCATTCATTTGGTGTTGATTGGGCAACCCAATGTCGGGAAATCCAGTTTGCTTAATCGTCTGGCTGGCGAAGAGCGCGCGATCGTGACAGACATCGCTGGTACAACGCGCGACCTGATTCGTGAAACCGTGTTGTTGCAAGGCGTTCCGGTGCATGTTATCGATACTGCCGGATTGCATGAAACTCAGGACATCGTTGAGCGGGCGGGTATTGAACGGACATGGCAGGCGATTGAGCAGGCCAATATTGCCTTGCTGATGGTCGATGCTCAAAACGGGATTACTGAGAAAGAGGAAGTGATTCTTTCTCGTCTTCCTGGCAGACTTACCACACTGGTCGTGCACAATAAAATTGATTTACTGGGCGCCATGGTGAAACCAGAAACAAATCACCACTACATTTCCGCCCGGTCAGGCGCTGGTTTAAAAGAGTTAAGTGAGCATATTTTGTCTGTGGCCGGGTGGAACAATCAATCGAATGGCGTTTTTATGGCGAGAGAGCGCCATCTGCAGGCATTGCGTCAGGCGATTATTCATATTACTGCTGCGCAGCAACAAGAACAGGCTCTGGAATTAATGGCGGAAGAACTTCGTTGCGCGCAACAGGTTTTGGGTGACATCACTGGACCGGTCGATGCCGACAGTCTTCTGGGTGTTATTTTCTCCGAATTTTGCATTGGGAAGTAATCGTCGGTCTTTTTGTGCAGAAAACAAGGTCCTGCCTAAGTTTTTCGGATGTTGATCCCGGATTAATCTTGGTGAGATTCATTGGTCTGGCACAAAGCGCAAGACGGCACTGTTTATACAGTACCGTTTACCCGTTGGGGGCGGCCCATCATCAAATACATGACCAAGATGAATACCGGAACTGGTACTGAGTACCTCTACGCGATGCATGCCCAGGCGACCATCTTCATGCAGGGTGATCGCGCCCGGGACGGGGGAAAAGAAACTGGGCCAGCCACTGTGACTTTCAAATTTGGCGTCGCTGCGGAACAGCGCTGCGCCGCTAATGGGGTCTACATAGGTACCTGCGCTGTGGTTGTCGAGTAAGGACCCGGTGTAAGGACGCTCTGTCCCAGCTTTAAACGCCACGAGTTGCTGGTCTGGATCAAGGATATATTGTCCCAGCCAAGCCCAAAATGGCTGTGGGCTTCCTGTGTATCCAGTGTACCGGCCAATCTCTTTTCCTTCTTTAAACAATACGATAGTCGGCGTCGCCCATAAAACGCTGTCCAGATGCCAGCCTGTGGGCGCCTGGAGTGAGGTGGTGCTGGCAATGGGTACTGTTGCGTGCCACTGGCTTAGAATGTCATGATTGAATTGTTTGCAAAGTTGACAGCCCATCCCTTTAAAAACAATAAGTTGTGTGTTTGACAGGCTGAGGGCATTCAGGGGTGAAGCGGTTGTGGCGATGGCGGGATACAGAATGCCTGTGCCGCCTGTGCCACAATACCCTGATGGGTGTTTTTGCAAATAGTGCTGGTGATAGGTTTCTGCGGGATAAAATCGGTCCAAGGGAGCGATCTGTGTTGTGATGAGCCCGTAGCCCGCTTGAAGCAGTGCGCGTTGGTAAGTTTGTTTTGTTTTTTCAGCGGTTTCTTGTTGATCGGACGTGGTGTAAAGAATCGCGCTACGGTAATTGGACCCAAGATCATTGCCTTGCCGATTGCCCTGCGTTGGGTCGTGATTTTGCCAAAAGGCAATAAGTATGCGCTCTAAGGAGGTGCTTTTGGGATTAAATACCACTTTCACCACTTCAATATGGGTATTGGTGTTGTCTGAATGGGCTTCTGCCAAGACCGATTCGTAATTTGGGGATGGGCTGAGCCCCCCCGCATAACCCGCTTCGGTACCGCAGACGCCGGGTTGTTCGCCGAGGCGTTTTTCTGCACCCCAAAAGCATCCCATGCCCACAACGATTGATTCAGTGGGCAAGGGGTCGGAAACTTGTTCGGTGTTTGTCATGATGGGTTGTGTTGTGGGAGCCAGTGAGAAAATGTTTTGCATCAAATCGTCATCAACCGCTTGTCGAATCTCCGTGTTAATAAAGTTATTTTTGATAAACAGCGTGTTAATGGGGTGCCGACATCGCTTTGCAAGGCGGCGCTTGGGACAAGGCCGTCAGGGCAGGGGTTGCGTGAATTATTCTACGCTAATGCTGTTCGCTACGCACAGGTTGCCGTGGGTAAATGAGGGGATTTTTTCAAGCGGGTCAAAAAACAGTTGTGGCGCCTAAACGGAGACGCAAGGGGATATTGTTTCACGTGAAACACAAATCAGTAAATCGATTTATCATCACAAGTTTGTTAGAATGCAAAGATTGTTTCGGGGTGACTCACCCCATTAGATAGGGTTGTGATGGAATTTAGTGAAAAATTCGATGTGATTGTGGTGGGTGGCGGCCATGCGGGAACCGAGGCTGCGCTGGCGGCGGCGCGTATGGGGGCAAATACTTTGCTGCTCACCCAAAACATTGAAACGTTGGGCCAAATGTCTTGCAATCCTTCTATAGGGGGTATTGGCAAAGGGCATTTAGTGCGAGAAATTGATGCGCTGGGTGGCGCAATGGCCGCCGCGACGGACGAGGCGGGGATTCAGTTCCGTATCCTGAACCAATCTAAAGGGGCGGCTGTGCGCGCCACAAGAGCGCAAGCCGACAGGGTGTTGTACCGACAGGCCATTCGAACCCGTTTGGAGCGGCAACCTAATTTACGCCTGTTTCAGCAATCAGTAGAAGATATCCTGGTACAGGGCAACAGGGTGATGGGCGTCAAGACGCAATTGGGGTTGGTGTTTTATGCACAACAAGTGGTTTTAACCGCTGGCACGTTTCTGGCTGGGTTGATCCATGTGGGGTTGTCCAATCATGCCGGTGGGCGGGCAGGGGAGCCTTCTTCCGGAGCGCTGGCGACGAGGTTGCGCGAATTGAGTTTGCCGGCAGGACGATTAAAAACCGGCACGCCACCCCGTATTGATGGGCGAAGCATTGATTACTCCGTCATGCAACGGCAACCGGGCGACGAACCCCAGCCTGTGTTTTCGTTTATGGGGCGTCGGGAACAACACCCGCAACAGTTGCCGTGCTGGATTACGCATACATCAGAAGTGACGCACGACATTATTCGCAGCGGACTGGACCGCTCGCCTTTATATACCGGGGTGATCGATGGGGTGGGGCCGCGGTATTGTCCGTCAATCGAAGATAAAATTGTACGTTTTGCAGACAAAACTTCGCACCAGATTTTTATTGAGCCCGAAGGGTTGACCACGCATGAGGTGTATCCGAATGGCATATCTACCAGTTTGCCTTTTGATATTCAGTGGCGTTTAGTGCGTTCAATTAAAGGCTTGGAAAACGCCCATCTCATGCGACCAGGTTACGCGATTGAATATGATTATTTTGACCCGCGGGGGTTAAAACGGAGTCTGGAAACGCGAGCTTTGTCAGGGTTGTATTTTGCCGGACAAATCAATGGCACGACCGGGTACGAAGAGGCTGCTGCGCAGGGCCTGTTGGCCGGGTTAAATGCCGGTTTGGCTGCACAAGGCAAAGACGCTTGGGTGCCGGGGCGTGAATTGGCGTATCTGGGTGTGATGGTGGATGATTTAACGACCTTGGGGGTAAGTGAGCCATACCGTATGTTCACCAGTCGGGCAGAATACCGTTTGTCCTTGCGCGAAGACAATGCCGATATGCGGCTCACTGAAATAGGGCGCCACCTGGGTTTGGTCGATGATGCGCGTTGGGAGGCGTTTAATCGCAAACGGGATAAAATTGCAGCCGAAAGCGAACGCCTTAAACAGGTGTGGCTGCGCCCGGAAACCACCAGCCAAACAGAGATCATACAAGCCTTGGGCAAGGAAATTGAACACGAGTATAACTTGTATGAGCTGTTGCGTCGGCCAGATGTGCGCTATAAAAATTTGATGATGTTGCCCCAGGCCGGGGAGGCGGAGCCTGATGAATCAGTGGTGGAACAAATCGAAATAGAGGCGAAATATCAGGGATATATCTCTCGGCAGCAGAGCGATATTGCCCGCACGCAAGCACAGGAAACGATGTTGTTGCCACAAGACATGGATTACAGTCAGGTCACCGGATTGTCTATTGAAGTGTGCCAAAAACTCAATCAACAACAACCAGAAACTTTGGGCCAGGCCATGCGTATTTCAGGGGTAACACCGGCAGCGGTGTCGGTGTTGCTGGTGTATTTTAAACGGCATGGTGTTGCACGGGCGGTGAATGAGCGCGCATGACATTCCCGGTTTATTGGCGGCCTCGCAACAGATGGGTGTTGCTTTACAAACACAGCAGGCGGAGCGCTTGCTGGCTTATATGACGCTGTTGCAAAAATGGAACAGGGTGCACAATTTAACCGCTGTGCGAGAGCCTGAAAAAATGGTGACGCACCACCTGTTAGACAGTTTGTCTGTTGTACCTTACCTTATTCAAGAATCCCGCGTACTCGATGTGGGCAGTGGCGGTGGTTTGCCCGGCATTCCGCTCGCCATCGTGCAACCCGAAGTCCGGGTGACGTTGTTGGACAGTAACCACAAAAAAACCAGTTTCTTGCAACAGGCGATGATTGAGTTAGCGCTAAATAATGTCGATGTGGTGACGGCACGCGTGGAACAGTATGCGCCTAAAGGGCAATATACCGGGATCATTTGCAGGGCCTTTGCCGAGATGGCGGAGGTGATCCGCTTGACACAGACTTTGCTGGCGCCTGCGGGGCGCTGGTATATGATGAAAGGGGTTTACCCCGAAGCGGAATTGGCAAAACTGCCTACAGGGGTGGTTGTGAAAGCTATCCATGAATTGAAAGTGCCAAATTTGGCAGCGTCACGACATTTGTTGGTATTGGAGCGGGTAGATGGCTAAAATTTTTGCAATTACCAATCAGAAGGGTGGCGTCGGGAAAACCACGACAGCAGTAAACCTGGCGGCAAGCCTTGCTGCAAGACAACAACGTGTTTTGTTGGTGGATTTGGATCCGCAAGGCAATGCCACCATGGGCAGCGGTATCGAAAAGCGAAGTTTGCCCGCCAGCGTGTACCAGGTATTGCTTAATTTGCGCGAGGTGGAGGATGTGATTCAGCGCAGCGTCAGCGGCGGCTACGATGTGCTGCCATCGAATCGGGATTTGGCTGGCGCCGAAATTGAGCTGGTGGATCAGGAAGCACGTGACACCCGACTGAAAACAGCGTTGTCACGGGTCTCTGGTCGTTATGATTATGTGCTGATCGATTGTCCCCCCGCATTGAACCTGTTGGCAATCAATGCACTGGCGGCGGCAAATGGGGTAATGATCCCCATGCAATGTGAATATTACGCGCTGGAAGGGGTGTCTGACTTGGTGAATACAATACGACGTATACGGACGCACATTAACCCAGCATTAGAAATAGAAGGCTTGTTGCGCACAATGTATCACGGGGGCAGTTCGCTATCGCAACAGGTATCCGATCAATTAAAAAACCATTTTGGCGATAAGGTGTACGACACCATTATTCCGCGCAATGTTCGCCTGGCAGAAGCGCCAAGCTATGGGCAGCCAGCCCGGGTTTATGATCCTGCCTCCAAGGGAGCGCAGGCCTATCAGGCTTTGGCTGAAGAGATCTTTTCACGTGCAGCACAATTGGAGAAGTGATGAAAAAAATTCGGGGATTGGGCAGAGGGCTGGATGCGCTGTTGGGGGGGGACGAATCCAGTGGTGACCAACTCGCTCTACAGACCGTTGCGGTGACGCAATTGAGCCCGGGGAAATACCAGCCCCGCACGCATATGGATCAAGAAAGCCTGAATGCGCTGGCAGATTCAATCCGCCATCAAGGGATTATGCAGCCCATCCTGGTTCGGGTGTTACAGGCAGATCAGTTCGAGATTATTGCTGGCGAGCGTCGTTGGCGGGCTGCGACCATCGCCGGACTAACCGAGGTACCCGTACTGGTTAAAACTGTGGCGGATGAAGCCGTGCTGGCGATGGCGCTAATAGAAAATATCCAGCGCGAAGATTTGAATCCCCTGGAAGAGGCCAATGGCCTGCAGCGTTTGATCGACGAGTTTGGGATGACCCATCAAAGTGCAGCCGAGGCCGTAGGTCGCTCGCGCAGCGCTGTCAGCAATCTTTTGCGGTTGCTTCAGTTGCCGCAAACCGTTCAGCAACTGATGATGGCTGGCCAAATCGATATGGGACATGCCCGTGCCATGCTGGCATTGCCGGTCAGTACGCAAATTGCTGTCGCAGAACAGGTGGCGCAACGGCAAATGAGCGTACGGGAAACCGAAAGCTGGATCAAGCGACTTTTAAATCCTGTCGAGGCCAAATTGGCGCCTGAGCCAGATCAGGATGTCATGAATTTAGTGGAAAAATTTGCCGATAAGTTGGGCGCCAAGGTGAGTCTTCACAGCAAGAAAACGGGTGCGGGAAAGTTGGTGATTGAGTATGATAATTTAGAACAGCTGGATGATATTATGAGCAAATTTTAACCGGGATGACATGCGAATCCGGTTGGCGGTCGATGGGCGCAAGGCATAATGTCCGGAATGTCTTTAAGCGGGTGCGGAGTGATTCAACGCCGAATGCGTCGTTGTCGCAATATTCGCATTGCCTGATAAGCCTGCTTCGAGGTAGAATTAAAGACATTTCACTTTTACGCTCATCATCTTGACGACGGCAATGAACACACCTCAACACCTTAACGATACACTTTATCGGCCAGATTTTGAACAGGACAGTTGCGGCTTTGGTTTGATGGCACAATTGGACGATCAACCCAGTCACTGGCTGGTGCAAACAGCCATCTCATCGCTGGCGCGTTTGACGCACCGGGGTGCGGTGGCAGCAGACGGAAAATCGGGCGATGGTTGCGGTCTCTTGTTTAAGAAACCAGACGCGTTTTTACGTGCGGTGGCCGCTGAGAATGGCATTGATTTAAATCAGTATTATGCCGCAGGGATTGTGTTTTTTAATCGGGATGCCGCTTTGGCGCAGGCGGCCAAACAAGTATTTATCCACCACTTGCAAGCGCAAGGCCTTGTTGTGGCCGGTTTTCGCATCTTGCCAGTTGACCCCTCGGTGTGTGGTGATTACGCGCTGGCCAATTTGCCCCATTTCGAGCAGGTGTTTGTCAATTGCCCGATTGATTTGGGTGAGGCGCCTTTCGAACGAAAACTGTACATTGCTCGCCGACTCACTGAAAAAGCCTTGGCGCATGACGGTGTTTTTTATATCCCTACGCTTTCCAGTCAGGTGGTGTTGTACAAAGGGTTGGTGATGCCCGCGGCTTTGCCGGTGTTTTATCCTGACTTAAACGATACACGCTTCACCTCTTCTCTGGCGGTTTATCACCAGCGCTTCTCTACGAATACCTGGCCGGAATGGCGATTGGCGCAGCCTTTTCGTTACCTGGCACACAATGGCGAAATTAATACCATACAAGGTAACCGCAATTGGTCGTTGGCGCGCGAACGTAAATTTTCTACCCCTTTGATCCCTGATTTGGATGCGGTGCGACCGATTGTGTCGCGCAATGGCTCTGATTCATTCAGTATGGACAATATGCTGGAAGGGTTGGTCATGGGCGGCGCTGGTTTGTTCCGCAGTTTACGCATGCTGATTCCGCCTGCGTGGCAAAACGTGCCCGAAATGGACGCGGATTTACGCGCTTTTTACGAATACAACTCGATGCACATGGAGCCTTGGGATGGCCCAGCTGGCGTGGTGCTGACCGATGGACGCTATGGCGCCTGTTTGCTGGATCGCAATGGTTTGCGCCCGGCGCGCTATGTGGTCACCAAAGACCGTCATTTCACCATTGCCTCTGAAATCGGTGTATGGGATTATGCGCCGGAAGATGTGTTGCAAAAAGGGCGTATCAAGCCGGGACAAATGATCGCCGTCGATTTGCTGACGGGAGATATTCTGTTACCTGCCGACATTGAATCCGAACTGAAATCCGCGCACCCTTACTGCGACTGGCTCAGCCGTGCGCGTCACCTTGAGCTGGGCATGGACCAGGACAGTACGCTTGCAGTGATGGAAGCTGATGCCCTGGCAAGCTGCCAAAAGATGTTTGGCCTGAGCATTGAGGAGCGCGAACAAATTCTGCGTGTGTTGGCGGAAGAGGGTCAAGAGGCGACAGGTTCGATGGGTGATGACACGCCGATGGCGGTGTTGTCACGAAAAGTGCGTTCCCCATTTGATTTTATGCGCCAACAATTTGCCCAGGTCACTAATC
This sequence comes from Pseudomonadota bacterium, assembly GCA_021786845.1. Classification (GTDB taxonomy): domain Bacteria; phylum Pseudomonadota; class Gammaproteobacteria; order Burkholderiales; family Sulfuriferulaceae; genus Sulfuriferula. Next base: position 17,667 of record JAJYMO010000017.1, read on the forward strand.
CGCCGATAGACCCCATCCGTGAAGCGGTGGTGATGTCGCTGAACACCTGTTTCGGCCCTGAGCGCAATTTGTTTGAGGAAACGCCGGAGCATGCGCAAAGACTGGAAATCCCCTCGCCTGTGTTGTCGCATGACGCATTTACCTTTTTAACGACATTGGGCGAATCCGATTACCGCAGTCTGCGTCTGGATCTCAGTTATTCGCCCAGTGAAACCAGCCTGCAAGCGGCTATCACACAGTTGACACAAGACGCGATTACGGCGGTTAAAGCCGGTCATGTCATTATCGTGTTGTCGGACCGGTTGACATCGCCGGATCATTTGCCTGTCCATGCCCTGTTTGCCACCGGTGCGGTTCATCATGCACTGATTGCGGCTGGTTTGCGTTGTGATTGCAATCTGGTGATCGAAACCGCCAGTGCCCGTGATCCGCATCAAATCGCCTGTTTGATAGGTTATGGCGCGACCGCTGTTTACCCTTATCTGGCATATCAAACCATTTTGGCTTTGGTGCAGAAGCAGGATATTCCGCTTAAAGCAGAAAAGGCGCTGGCTAATTATCGAAAGGGTATTGATAAAGGGCTACTCAAAGTCCTGTCAAAAATGGGTATCTCTACCGTGGCCAGCTACCGCGGCGCACAATTGTTTGAGGCCATAGGCATACATGAAGAAGTGATAAACCTGTGTTTAAAAGACACGGTTTCGCGCATTTCCGGCGCAAATTTTGCTGATTTTGAGTCGGACCAGCTTATTTTGGCGCGTGCTGCAAACACGCTGTCACGGACCCTGGCGCAGGGCGGATTGCTCAAATACGTCTATGGCGAAGAGTTTCATGCGTACCACCCTGATGTGGTCATGCGTTTGCAACAAGCGGTGAAAACGGGCGATTATGAGGCTTATCAGGCTTATGCAGCCTTGGTCAATGACCGGCAAGTGGCCATGTTGCGCGATTTGCTGGCTTTGCGTGAAGACATCACCCCGATTCCCCTGGATGAGGTTGAACCGATAGAAAGTATCCTCAAACGTTTTGATTCGGCGGGTATGTCGCTGGGCGCCTTGTCACCCGAAGCACATGAAGCGCTGGCGGAAGGGATGAACCGTATTGGCGGACGTTCCAATTCGGGTGAAGGTGGCGAAGATCCGGCGCGTTACGGCACCATGAAAATGTCCAAAATCAAGCAGGTGGCTTCTGGTCGTTTTGGGGTGACTGCCCATTATCTGGTCAATGCTGAAGTGCTGCAAATTAAAATTGCTCAAGGGGCAAAGCCCGGAGAAGGCGGGCAACTTCCAGGGCACAAGGTTTCGGAAATGATTGCGCGATTGCGTTGCGCCAAACCTGGCATATCCCTTATTTCACCGCCACCGCACCACGATATTTATTCTATCGAAGACTTGGCGCAATTGATTTTCGATCTAAAACAGGTTAATCCGCAGGCGTTGGTGTCAGTCAAGCTGGTGGCCGAACCAGGTGTGGGCACTGTGGCAGCAGGCGTCGCCAAGGCTTATGCTGACCTCATCACCATTTCCGGGTACGATGGCGGGACGGGGGCTTCGCCTTTAAGCAGTGTCAAATACGCGGGTACGCCATGGGAAATGGGCCTGTCCGAAGCTCAGCAGGTATTGCGCGCTAACGGCCTGCGAGGCCGGGTGCGTATTCAGGCCGATGGCGGCTTGAAAACCGGTCATGATGTGATTAAAGCCGCCATCCTGGGCGCAGAAAGCTTCGGCTTTGGTACCGCGCCGATGATCGCGCTGGGTTGTAAATATTTACGTATTTGTCATTTGAATAATTGTGCGACCGGTGTGGCCACACAAGACGAACGCTTGCGCAAACAACACTTTATCGGCCTGCCTGAAATGGTGGTCAACTTTTTTACTTTTGTCGCCATGGAAACCCGTGAGTGGTTGGCCAAACTGGGCGTGCGTTCCATCGCGGAACTGATCGGGCGAGTCGATTTGCTGGAAAGGCTGGCGGGCGAAACGGAGCGCCAAACACGGCTGGATCTGCGTCCATTGATCAACCAGGGCAACATACCCGCTACGGAACCACAGTACTGCGTGACAGCCTCTAACCCGTCTTTTGACAAGGGTGAACTGGCTGAACAAATGGTGCAAGACGCCCGCAGTGCGATTGCCACGCAAACACCCACCGTGCTGGAATACAAAGTGCGCAACACCCAGCGCTCGCTCGGTGCGCGGTTGTCGGGAGAAATTGCCCGGGCACATGGCGCAAAAGGCCTGCCAGACGGTTGTTTGACGATACGCATGCAGGGTTCAGCAGGACAAAGTTTCGGCGTCTGGAACCACAACGGGTTAAATTTGTTGCTCGAAGGGGATGCCAACGACTATGTGGGTAAGGGTATGTCTGGGGGGCTGATTGCCATTTATCCACCGAAGTTATCCGGTTTTGCCTCACAAGACGCCGTCATCATCGGTAACACCTGTTTGTACGGTGCGACTGGCGGAGAATTGTATGCGGCAGGTTTGGCTGGTGAACGTTTTGCCGTGCGCAATTCCGGCGGTTTTGCAACGGTGGAAGGTGTGGGCGATCATTGTTGTGAATACATGACCGGCGGTTGCATCGTGGTGCTGGGTGAGACAGGTATTAACTTTGGTGCGGGCATGACTGGCGGTTTTGCGCTGGTTTATGATGCCAATGACCATTTTGCACACCGCTACAACAATGAGTTGATCGATATTCACCGCATTCATACGGAAAGCATGGTGGAATACCGGCATTTCTTGCGTAAACGTCTGGAATCGCACTGGCAGCATACCCACAGTGCGCACGCGCGTGCATTACTGGATCAATTTGCCGATGTCGTCGGGCAGTTTTGGTTGGTTAAACCCAAAGCGGTTACGCTGGACAGCTTGCTCAAGGACTAATACACATGACGGATGTTTTTCAATTTATGAATGTGCCGCGTCAAGACGGTGCCAAAACCACGGCAGTCGTGCGGCGGATGGAATACCGGGAAATCTACGCCAGGATGGATAAACCGCTGGTCACGCAACAAGCGGGGCGCTGTTTGTCCTGCGGCAATCCCTATTGTGAATGGAAGTGTCCGGTTCACAATTACATTCCCAATTGGCTCAAGCTGATCAACGAAGGCAAGCTGTTTGAAGCCGCCGAATTGTCGCATCAAACCAATTCGTTGCCAGAGGTTTGTGGTCGGGTCTGTCCGCAAGACCGTTTGTGTGAAGGGGCCTGTACGCTCAATGATGATTTTGGTGCTGTGACCATCGGCCAAATTGAAAAGTATATCTCCGACCAGGCTTTTGCGGCGGGTTGGCGACCCGATTTAAGCAAGGTGGTGTCAACCGGTAAGCGGGTGGCTGTGATTGGGGCAGGGCCCGCCGGTCTGGCCTGCGCTGATGTCTTAACGCGCAATGGGGTGCAAGCCGTCGTGTTTGACCGGTATGATGAGATTGGCGGACTGCTTATGTTCGGTATTCCTGAATTCAAAATGGAAAAATCGGTCATTCGGCAGCGGCGTGAAATTTTTGAAGGCATGGGCATTACTTTTCAGCTTAATACCAACGTTGATCATGCGCTGATGCAGGAACTGTTGCAGACGTACGATGCGGTGTTCATGGGTATGGGGACTTATACCTATATGCAAGGGGGCTTCCCCGGAGAAGACTTGCCCGGTGTGCTCAAAGCCTTGCCTTTTCTGATTGATAGTGTGCGTAACAGCCTGCAGCTTGACCCTCCGGACACGCCATTTGACTCCATGAAAGGCCAGCGGGTGGTGGTGCTGGGCGGGGGTGATACGGCGATGGACTGTAATCGAACCAGTATTCGGCAAGGCGCTGAAGCGGTAGTGTGCGCTTACAGACGTGACCAAGTGAACATGCCGGGCTCACGACGGGAAGTGACCAACGCCATGGAAGAGGGCGTGCAGTTTTTGTGGAATCGTCAGCCTGTTGCCATTGTGGGCCATGGCAAGGTTGAAGGCGTCAAACTGGTGACAACGACCTTGGGAGCGCCTGATGCCCGTGGACGGCGTACACCGGTGGTGATTGAAGGATCGGAAGAAATTATCCCGGCAGATCGCGTGATTGTTGCTTTTGGCTTTCGCCCCAGTCCCGCTGCCTGGTTCCCTGATGTGCATGTTTCGACAGATCCCGGCGGTCGTGTGATTGCGCATGGACAGAAACAGGCTTACCAGACCACCAACCCCAAAATTTTTGCAGGGGGTGATATGGTAAGAGGCTCGGATTTGGTGGTGACAGCGGTGGCGGAAGGCCGAGACGCCGCGCAAGGTATTTTATCCTGGCTTAATCTCGCATGAAAACATCTTGATATGGTATTGAACGATTTTATCGCGTGATGTTTTCGGCAATCCCGCACGAATGAGTAGCGCGTACAGATATAATGAATAGGATATTTGAATGACCACGCCCCGTAACGACACTTTCCTGCGTGCATTGCTGCGTCAACCGACTGACCGTACGCCCATCTGGATTATGCGCCAGGCCGGTCGTTATCTGCCTGAATACAACCAAACCCGTGCGCGCGCTGGGGATTTCCTCTCTTTGTGCAAGAACCCTGATCTGGCGACTGAAGTGACCTTGCAACCGCTGGCCAGGTTCAAACTGGACGCGGCAATTTTATTTTCCGATATTTTGACGATCCCGGACGCCATGGGTTTAGGTCTGTATTTCTCCGCCGGAGAGGGGCCGAAATTTGAACGGCCTTTGCGCGAAGAGTGGGAAATTCGTGACTTAACTGCACCGGATCCACATGAAAAATTAGGTTATGTGATGTCGGCGGTCAGTCAAATACGTCGTGCGCTGGACAATAGTGTGCCGCTGATTGGTTTTTCGGGCAGCCCATTTACCCTGGCCTGCTATATGATAGAAGGCCAGGGTGGTACGGATTTTACTGAAACTAAAAAGATGCTTTATCAGCGGCCGGATTTGTTGCACCATATTTTGTCAGTGAATGCCCAAGCGGTTGTGGATTACTTGAACGCGCAGATCGAAGCGGGTGCACAAGCGGTCATGATTTTTGACACTTGGGGCGGGGCTTTGTCTCATGCGGCTTACGAAGAATTTTCATTGGCGTACATGCAACGCATCGTGTCACAATTGACGCGATTCAAAGACGGCGCAGAAATACCCGTGGTGCTGTTCACCAAGGGCGGGGGACAATGGCTGGAAAGCATGGCTGCTACCGGATGTAGTGCGCTGGGTTTGGACTGGACCACCCACCTTGGGCAAGCACGACAACGCGTTGGTACGCAGGTGGCCTTGCAGGGCAATCTTGACCCCGCTATTGTGCTCACAAACCCGGACACGATCGCCGTCGAAGTCGCCAAAACCTTGGCGCAATACGGAACGGGTCATGGGCATGTGTTTAATTTGGGGCATGGTGTTAACCAGTTTACCCCGCCCGAAAATGTGCAAGCACTGGTCGAAGCGGTGCACCGTTTAAGTCCTGCCTATCATTTAGCTGACATTTTACCTGCGTAGTTTTATCCAAGCCATTCATCCTTCACGATAAAATAGCTTACCCACATAAGCTGTGGATAACTTTGTAGATAAGTCTGAGGATAGCGAGCTAAGTGTGCATGGGAATAGAACATTGTTACATTGATTAAAAAAAGCGCAACAAAATAAACCTTTTAAAATCATAACGATTATTTAATCAAGCTCACGCGCCGCGATTGTGCCAAGGATGAAGCGGTTGCAATCGCCGCTTGTGTGTAACATGGTACAAAAGTCTGTTAACCAAACCCGCTGGCCATCGCTTTTGATTGCGCATAACCCTGTCTCTGGCGCAAGGCGGTAACGGCTGGCGTCTGAATTTCTCTAAATTGTCATGATACATTCATGCCCTTGTCATGTGCCTTGATTACTGTAGCGAGTAAATCAATCATGGAAGGAGTGCACGATGCTCGAACAACAATCGCTGTCCCAAGCACAGGCACGCGTTAAGGCGCTGAGCGTGTCTTTGGCGAGGGATGCCGTTGAAGTGCGTGAGGCGCAACGCTTGCGTTATCGCGTTTTCGCAAACGAAATGGGTGCGCAATTGAAGTCAGCCACCAGCGGGTTGGATCAAGATGAATTTGATCCTGTGTGTGAGCATTTAATTGTGCGTGACACGGGCAGTGGCGAGGTGGTCGGTACGTACCGGATTTTACCTGCTGAACGTGCGTTACAAATTGGCGGGTTTTATTCCGAGCAAGAGTTTGATTTCAGCCGGTTAACCCATATTCGTGCGCGCATGGTGGAAATTGGTCGCTCTTGTGTGCACCCCGATTATCGTGGCGGAGCGGTGGTTGCCTTGCTGTGGTCGGGGTTGGCGGATTATTTGCGGCGCAGTGGTGATGATTACTTGATCGGATGCGCCAGTGTGAGCATGAGTGATGGAGGTCACGTAGCTGCTAATTTGTATCGCAAACTCAGCAACGAAGTAATGAGTCCTGTTGAATGGCGGGTGTTTCCGCGTTCGCCGCTGCCGCTTGATCGCATGGGTAATGATGCACGCATCGTGGTACCACCCTTGATTAAGGGATACTTGAGAGTGGGCGCTTACATTTGTGGCGAGCCCAATTGGGATGCGGATTTTAATTGTGCCGATTTTATGATGTTGCTGTCAATCAAAACCATGAATGATCAGTATGCCCGTCATTTCATGAACAAAAGCTAAAGCACTGAGCGTTTATCATTTCTTCAAGGATGAGGGACATCTGCAGGATGCGTTGAAATGCCTCGTCCGTGCCCAGAGCAGGTGTTTTTTTGTACTACCCCCCTTGTGCTACAGGGGGGGCCATGAGACATTTTCCACAGAAGTGATCTGCTCAGGTAAACTCTCCACATGTTAAAGGAACCGTTTTTTCTTGTTGGATTCGTGCGCCCGTTGCGTTTGTTGATGTTGCTGGGGTGGATATTGTTCGGCCTGTTGGTGGTCTCCGTACTTTACCCCTTGATTTCTGAAGTGCAGCGTAACAGGGCGATGAGCGTTTGGGCGAGGGGGCTGCTCATGGCGATGGGTGTTCATCTTCAGGTTGATGGCAATTTGTGTTTAACCGGCACGTTGATGGTGTCCAATCACATTTCATGGCTTGATCCGTTTTTATTGCTTGCGGTTTATCCCGTGCGATTTGTTGCCAAGGCAGAAATTCGGGATTGGCCGATTATTGGTTGGCTGGCGGTGCGTGCCGGTACGGTGTTTATTCGACGGGATCGGCAACGCGATGTCACACAAGTTGCTCAAGATTTTGCAGGACATTTGGGTGTGGGTCAGGCTGTGGCCTGGTTTCCAGAATCGACCACCACCGATGGCTCGCATGTGAAACACTTCAAAACAGGCTTGTTTCAGGTGGCAGTCAGCCAAAGTGTCCCTTGTGTGCCGATTGCATTGCGTTATGCCGACAGTGTGGCCATTTGGGTGGATGAGATGGGACTGTTTGAATCGGTCTGGCGTATATTGGCGCAAGCACGTACCGATGCCAGCCTGTATATCTGCCCGGCGATTGGGGCGGATCAAGGGTTAAGCCGCAGGGAACTGGCGCGCGCCAGTGAGCGGGCTATCGCAAGCGTTTTGTCCCTGCCAGTCCGGCACAATCAATCTGAAACAGGTGCTGATCTTCCAGTCTGATTGCGCTGAGTTTCCCGCCCCATAAACAACCTGTGTCCAGCGCAATGCTGTCGCTGTGGATTTGCAATCCCAACGCTGACCAGTGTCCAAAAATGATGGGTGTCCCTGAAGTCCGGCGTTCCGGCACCTGGAACCATGGCAGGTAACCGGCTGGCGCATGTTGCGGATCACCTTTGGATTTGAAATCCATGGTCCCATCCGGGGTGCAAAAGCGCAACCGGGTCATGGCATTGGCAATCACCCGTAAGCGCGGGATGCCGGTGAGCGAGTCGTCCCATCTGTCCGGCAGGTTGCCATACATCTCCTGCAGAAAATTTCGGTAATGGGTGCCTTGCAGGGCGGACTCAACTTCTTGCGACAGGGCGAGGGTTTGGGCCGCCGTCCATTGAGGCAGTACCCCGGCATGCACCAACAGATAGCCCTGTTCGATTCGCGCTAACGGCAAATGGCGTAACCAGTACAGCAATTCATGGCGGTCGGGGGCATCCAGAATGGCTTGCAGGGTGTCACCGCTATGGTTGTTCGTGTAACCTTCTGCGAGCGATAAAAGATGCAAATCATGGTTGCCGAGCACGCCTTGAATGTGATGATCTCTCGCCCACCGCAGCACCTTCAGCGAATCCAGGCCCCGGTTGACCAAATCACCCAGTAAAAAGATTTTATCCTGTTGCGGATTGAAACGAATGCGTTCCAGCATTAATATCAAAGCACCGAAGCAGCCCTGTAAATCACCAATGGCATAAGAACTCATCAGGAAAATTCCAGTTCTGTTTTTGAGAAACGGGGGCTTAACCGGATACGGTACAACATGGACAGACTTTCCAAAAGGCTTGTTTCAGATTTTACACAAATTAACCTGGTTAAACGAGTCTCTGCTGAAGATTCCGCAGAAGGATTGGGCGATTCTACGGTAAAATTGTGACACCTTTTCGTTTTAGACTTTTGTCAGCCTGTCGTGGTACAAGGGTCGCCATTTATTGCTGCCGTGCTCAATCAACTTAATGCTGTACAACGTGAAGCCGCTTGTTATCTGGATGGCCCTTTGCTGGTGCTTGCCGGGGCCGGATCGGGTAAAACTCGCGTCATTACCCAAAAAATCGCCTGGTTAATTGACGCTTGCGGCTATGCGCCCCAGCACATCGCGGCGATTACCTTTACCAACAAGGCTGCATCCGAAATGCAGGGACGTATGCGACAACTGTTGCCCGGCACCTCAACCAAAGGCCTGACCGTGTGTACTTTTCACGCATTGGGTTTGCAGATTCTCCGGCAAGAAGCGGTCAATATTGGCTATAAACCACAGTTTTCTGTGCTGGATATGGCGGATACGCAGCAAATCATGATCGGCCTGCTCAAGACCGCAGACAAGCAAGTGGTGCGACGGGTGTCTTTACATATCAGTCAATGGAAAAACGCATTGCTGGGGCCAGCGGAAGCCCGTGCGAAGGCTGAATCCGACCTGGATATGCAAGATGCGCTGGTTTATCAGGCGTATCAAAATACCCTGAAAGCCTATCAGGCGATGGATTTTGATGACCTCATCCGGTTGCCTGCCGAGTTATTTGGCAACCGCAGTGACCTGTTGGAGCGCTGGCGAAAAAAACTGAATTACCTGTTAATCGATGAATACCAGGACACCAATGCCTGCCAGTATGCCATCGTGAAACAACTGTGCGGCGTGTCGGGCGCCTTCACAGCAGTAGGCGATGATGATCAGGCCATTTATGGCTGGCGAGGGGCGGACGCGGGGAATATGCGTCAACTGCATGTCGACTTCCCGCAATTAAAAGTCATTCAGCTCACTCAAAACTATCGGTCCACCTTGCGAATTCTTCAAGCTGCCAACAGCGTCATTGCCAATAATGAGCGGATGTATGACAAACAATTGTGGAGCGAACACGGCTTGGGCGATCCATTACAAATCCTTGCTACGCGCGATGATGCTGATGAAGCGCAGAAAGTGGTGATGCGTTTGATGGCCCACAAATTTGAATGTCGCACTCAATTCAGCGATTATGCGATTCTCTACCGCAGCAATCATCAGGCACGCATACTGGAACAAAGCTTGCGCAACGAAAAGATTCCTTATGAGATGTCCGGTGGGGTGTCCTATTTTGACCGGGCAGAGATTAAGGATATTCTGGCTTATTTGCGTTTACTCACCAACGATGATGATGATCCCGCATTTATCCGTGCGGTGACCTCGCCACGGCGCGGCATCGGCGCGACCACCCTGGAAAGACTGGGTGAATATGCCGGATCCCGTCAGATCAGTTTATTCGCCGCAGCCTTTGAAACCGGTCTGCAATCGCAACTTCCTACCCCACAACTTCAAGCCTTGATGACTTTTTGTGAATACATCAATCGCCTGCATGATCGGGTTGTGCGCACACCAGTTGGAGAGTTACTGGCGGATTTGTTGCGTGATATTGGCTATGAGGCATGGCTTTTCGATAACGAAGAGGGGCGTGCAGCGCAAACGCGCTGGAACAATGTGCAGGAATTTGTGGCCTGGATGGCGCGCAAAGGCGAAGCCGACCAAAAAAACCTGTTCGAGCTCACCCAAACCATTGCGTTAATTACTTTGCTGGATAAGCGGGATCAGGAGGATATGGATGCGGTGCGCCTTTCCACCATTCATGCGGCCAAGGGGCTGGAATTCGGTCATGTGTTTCTGATTGGCGTGGAAGAAGGCCTGCTACCGCATCGCGAATCGGTGGACAACGGAACACTGGAAGAAGAACGCCGGTTGATGTATGTGGCCATTACCCGCGCGCAACGTTCTCTGACCCTCAGTTATTGTCAGAAACGCAAACGGGGAGGGGATTGGGAAGGCTGCGAACCCTCGCGCTTTATCTCCGAGATCGCTGATGAAACCATACGCCGACCGGATGCGCAGGTTGATCCGGCGCAGGCGCGTGAACGCGGTAGTGCACGGCTGGCGCAACTGAAAGCCATGTTAACGGAAACCCCCCAGTTTTAATTGGCTGTTTGCAATCTGAGCCTGGATCGGACAATTTTTGTGGTCGAACGAGATTGGCTCAGGAAAAATCACCCAGGTTGCAAATTGGTTTGCGGCACGATCCATCGAGAGTTGATGCGGATTGAATTTCTTGCCTGGAAGGCAGTAATGCGCGCGAAGGTGGTCGGTAGCCGTCAGACTGGTTGGTGCTGAAGGCCGCTTATCGGCCAAGGATCTTGGCTATTATATGGAAAAATGTCGACTTGGTCTGCAGGAAGGCCCACATCAAGCTTTCTGCTTATGAAAAATTAGTTCTGGCGATTTCTTCGACAAGGCATGACGCTATTGTGGCCACTGCTCAAGTCGTTCTATCCAACCACGGAATAATGGACATTCTTGGCGGATGGTATCGAGTCCAATTTCAAGTATTGCCAATGTTCCCATCAGCGGTTTTTCATAGCCAGGCACTAAATTTATAATTCGTTTAGAGGGAGCCGTTTGGGGCGAATCGTTAATTTCCTCGGGTGTAGAATACTGATTACGGATGGCTTGAAATTAGGTGACAATTCAGGCTTGCCGATACCTTGACCAACTCGAGTGGTGTCACTAAATAACAGTCCTTCAAACTCGTGCATTATAACGTAGGGGACGAAACGATTTGGGTCAAAATCATCCCCCATCTTACCACAAACGTCAGCCAGTAGTGCATTTTCTACCGAAGCTGCCTTTTCAGCAAATGCCAGTTGTGACGCTTCCGCACGACCTGGCCATGCCCTTTCGCCAGTTTGTGGCAGTGCATAAAAATCCACCATAGTCGTAGAAAGACACTTAGAGTCCTCTTTCCGGTGGTTCAAAATATCCTTCGTACTGCACTCCAGGCTCGAATACCGCCGCGCCGATCACGCTGACGGGCATTGCCGACTAACCGGGCACTGACTTTTGTATAGCCAAACCCAAATAGGTGAGATGCCAACACCTCATTTACGAAGGCTTCTTCCGTCTCGCCCTCAACATGAATTAGCAGCCTAGACATAGATTCACTCGACTCCAGGGCGACCGCCCAGTTCATTTTTCTCCCACAGTTGGCCCAAACTATAATCTTGTAGCCACGTTTCCAGTTTTGCAGGATCAAGTCGCGTCATCTGTGTGCCACCCTCCACGCGATCAGCCACCAACACATCTTCCGGTTGAAAGTGGTCGAGGAGAAATGGAGATTGCGTAGAAATGATCACCTGTATATTTACAGATGCCTGTTTTATCAGTGATGCTAGCAACGTGATTGCGTAAGGGTGCAATCCCAGTTCAGGTTCATCGACCAGGATTACAGATGGCTGATAGCTTGTGGGCTGAAGAAATAGTGTCGCCAGCGCAATAAAGCGCAAAGTTCCGTCCGAAAGTGCAGACGCATCAAAATAAGCATCTGATCCTTTGTGCTTCCATTCCAGTCGAATTTTTTCCGGGTTCAATTTTTGTGGCGCCAGTTGAAAATCATCGAAGAACGGTGCTACGCGCTGCACGGTACGGCGGATGAGGCTGTAAGAGTTGTCTTGCTTCTCGCGCAGATAGTAAAGAAATGCAGCCAGATATTTGAGCCGTCAGAACGCAAATAACGGTTGTCATTCACGTCTGCGGTCATCTTCATCGGCGAAGTCGAGCTGGTGTCATGGAAGTGATAGAGCCGCCAGCGGTCAAGGTGGTCACGCACATATCTAGCTATCTTTGTGTATTCTTGCGCACTGATACCAGCTTCTTTTCCAACTCTGGGTAGACCCTCGTTCATGGGGCCAGAGAATTTCGATTTATTCCAGTAATATGTCCATTCTGATTGCGGTACGAGTTCGTCCATACTGGTTGGTTCGAGATTAATCTCATATTGGTTTGTCTCGTCCAAGAACGAAATGTGAATGTGAAGCTGCTTGGTCACTTTCGCGCCGAAGTGTAACACCTTATCGGCACCACCCGCCTTGACTACATAGTCTTGCAAGCGGCCTTCTCTGACGGCATGTAAAAAAGAAAACACGCCGATAAAGTTGGACTTCCCTGAACCATTTGGGCCGATAACCACATTGATAGCCCCGAGCTTAACTTCTCGATAGAAACTATGCTCTTGAAGCCTTTGATGCTGATGGTGTTAAGTGCTGGCATGAATCTCTTTTCGTTGACCTGTTTCGGTCAGTTTGGCCTTCCAGTCAATAATATCACGTACCTATTGGTGAAGCGGGGTAGGCCATAAATTTTAAATCGATTCTTTCACCTTGAAGGGATGCCTGGACCAGTTCTAAAAAACCAAGAAAACCGGGGGCCGTTCTCACATTGCCACAATAGGAAGTATATTTTGATTAATTGACTCTGACCCTCATGGCACTTACTTAAGAGATAACCGCATGAAT
>JAJYMO010000010.1 GCA_021786845.1 Pseudomonadota bacterium
GTTTTTGCGCTGAAGCTTTTTTTTACGGGGCAGACAATTGTTACCTGATCGAAGATCAGGTACTGGAAAACTATCGTAATCAGCCCTTCACAAAAGGACTTACAGATCTCGTTAACACTTACCAGCCAGAAATTTTGTTATTGGGCGCGACGACCCAGGGGCGTGACCTGGCTGGCAGTGTGGCCACCACGCTGCAAACCGGACTAACCGCCGATTGTACGGAATTGAATATCGATCCGGACAACCGTGGTTTGGCCGCAACGCGCCCTACATTTGGCGGTAGCCTGCTGTGCACCATTATCACCAAGAATTATCGTCCGCAAATGGCCACAATTCGTCCGCGTGTCATGGCCATGCCTGATCGGGACGGTCATCGTAGCGGACGTATTATTGAGCACCCATTGGGCTTGATCGAAACCAGCATCATTACCAAAGTGCTGGCATACATCCCGGACGAAAATCAGGACAAGCCGCAACTGCCCTTTGCCGACATCATTATTGCAGGTGGGCGCGGCATGAAAAAGCCGGAAAATTTCCAGTTGATCTGGGATCTGGCGCAGGTGCTTGGCGCGGAAGTGGGGGCAACACGACCTGTCGTGCAGGCGGGTTGGGTAGAGGCTGACCGGCAAGTCGGGCAATCGGGGAAAACCGTGCGCCCCAAGCTTTACATTGCGGCAGGCATATCGGGTGCCATTCAACATCGTGTGGGAATGGACGGTTCCGATGTCATCATCGCTATCAATAATGACCCCAATGCAGCAATTTTTGATTTTGCCACCTATGGCATCGTTGGCAATGCCATGACCGTGCTGCCTGCGTTAACGGAAACATTCAGGCAACAGCTCGCTGTGGCGCGCATGGCCAGTTAAAGGAGAATATCATGGCAGAGAAATTTGATGCGATTGTCGTCGGTGCCGGCCCTTCCGGGAATGCGGCCGCTTATACCCTGGCAAAAGCCGGAATGAAGGTATTGCAACTTGAACGGGGCGAGTACCCAGGCTCCAAAAATGTGCAAGGCGCCATTCTGTATTCGGACGCGCTTGAAAAAATCATTCCGGATTTTCGCGATGATGCGCCACTGGAACGACACATTATCGAGCAACGCATGTGGGTACTGGATGATGAATCCTATATCGGTACCCATTACCGTTCGGATGATTTCAACAAACCACCCTTTAACCGTTACACCATCATCCGGGCGCAATTCGATAAATGGTTCTCGGAAAAGGTGCAGGAAGCGGGTGCCATGCTCATCTGTGAAACCACGGTTTCCGATTTGCTCATGGATGGCAAGCGCGTCATCGGCGTACAAACAGACCGGTTGGGCGGCGAAATTTACGCTGACATGGTTATTCTGGCCGATGGGGTCAATTCCCTGCTGGCGACCAAAGCCGGGTTTCATCCTGAAATAGAACCAAAGAACGTTGCGCTGGCGGTGAAAGAAATTCATTTCCTGCCCCAGGAAACAGTGGAAGCACGCTTCAATGTAACGGGCGATGCAGGTGTGGTCATCGAAATGGCAGGAAAAATTACCCAAGGCATGATGGGTACCGGTTTTCTCTACACCAACAAGGAATCCTTGACCATCGGTGTGGGTTGTATGCTCTCCGACCTCAAGAAACAGAAGATTTCACCCTGTCAGTTGCTGGAACAAATGAAAACGCATCCGTCTATCGCGCCGATTCTGGAGGGTGGGGAGATGAAAGAATACAGTGCACACCTCATCCCTGAAGGGGGCTACAAGGCCATCCCGCAAGTATTCGGTGATGGCTGGATGATTGTCGGTGACTCGGCCATGTTTGTGAATGCCATGCATCGCGAAGGTTCCAATTTGGCCATGACCTCGGGTTGTTTTGCGGCCGAAACAGTGATTGAGCTGGCGGCCAAACAAAAACCCTTCACCGCAAAAAATCTGGCCCGCTACCGTGAAAAACTGGATGCCTCATTTGTGATCAAAGATTTAAAAAAATACAAAAATATGCCGGATGTGTTTCACGCGAATCCGCAGTTCTTTACGACTTACCCGGAAATGCTCAATCAGGCCGCGCACAAAATGCTGACCGTTGACGGCGTGGACAAGAAGACGAAAGAGAAGCAAATTATGGCAAATTTTAAACATCGGCGTTCGCTGTTCGGTCTGATGGGCGATGCGTTTAAATTGTGGAGGGCTTTTGAATGAGCGCCAACGCAAAAGTTGAAGAGAAACTGTTCCAGAACCGTTATCGGGTTGATGGCGGGCGGCCGCATATCCAGATTAAAGATGCTGAAGTGTGCGTCAGCCAATGCGGCACGCAGCCCTGCACAGTCTGTTGCCCTGCGGGTTGTTATACCCAGGAAAGCAATGGCCGTGTCGTGCTGATCACCGATGGTTGTCTTGAATGTGGTACTTGCCGCATCATTTGTAATGATTATCGCAATGTCACATGGGAATACCCGCGTGGTGGTTACGGTGTCCTGTTCAAATTCGGTTGAGGACGGCAATGAGCACGCAGCGTGTGAGTAATGAAGCCATTGCGGTGACAGAACGAGTACATTGGATTGGTGCGCTTGACCCAACGATGCGCACTTTTGATGTCATCCTGAAAACGCCGAATGGCACGACTTACAACGCCTACCTGGTGCGCGGTTCAGAAGGGGTGGCGGTGATTGATACCGTAAAGGCCGAACGTGCGGATCAATTTTTTGCGCGCCTTGAAGCCGTTGCGGATTACGGCGAGATTAAGGTGATCGTGCTCAATCACCTTGAACCTGATCACTCCGGTGCATTGCCTGAACTGATGCGTCGGGCGCCTCAGGCAAAGTTGTATATCTCGGATGCTGCACAGCTCATGCTGAAAGCACTGTTGAATAACAACGATATTGATTACATCCCGGTGACCACCAATGATGCCGTCAGCCTGGGTGACCGTACCCTTCGTTTCCTGAATACGCCCTACCTGCACTGGCCTGACACGCAATGCACCTATCTGGTCGAAGAAGGCGTGCTATTTTCGGGTGATGTGTTTGGCTGTCATTATTGCGATGAGCAATTGTTCAATGATCGGGTAGGCGACTTCCGGTTTTCGTTTGAATATTATTACGCGCATATCATGCGCCCGTTCAAGCGCTACGTGCTCAGCGCGCTGGAACTCATCGAACCATTGTCGATTCGGCTTATTGCCCCGACTCACGGCCCCATTCTGCGTGACCACCCTCAACACTATATCCAGCGTTACCGTGAGCTGTCCACCCCGCGCCTGCATCTGGAAATGGACCGCGACATCAAAACCATGATTATTTTTTACATCAGTTCCTATGGTAACACCATGCACATGGCCGAGGCCATCCGTGATGGTGCCGCAGAAGTGGGTGGTTTCCGTGTTTCACTGTATGACCTGGAAGGCGGCGAAGTGGAGCCTTTTATCGATCTGGTTGAGGAGGCCGATGCCATTTTGGTGGGTTCCCCCACGATTAATGGCGATGCCGTTAAACCGGTGTGGGATCTATTGTCTTCTTTCGCAAAAATCAATGTGAAAGGCAAAGTGGCCGGTGCTTTTGGTTCTTACGGATGGACTGGCGAAGCGGTACGCATGATGGATGACCGCTTGCGTGGGCTCAAAATGCGCGTGCCCCTGGGTGGTTTGCGTATCAAGCTGATACCGAGTGACGAGGAATTGGGAGACTGCCATCGTTTCGGACATGACATCGGCGATTTTCTGATGGGCAAACCCCGTGCGCGGGAAATTGATATGTCGCAGCTATAACCTGTCGGCCAGCGTGCATTGGGTAGGTCAGGCTTCAGCCTGACGCAGCGGTAAAAGACACAGCGGATTTTCGGGTTAAAACTCGACCCAGGGTATAGCAGTGCTGATTGCTGGATATAAATCAGTGCTCAATACGCAAAAATTGAAATCTTTAGATCGGGAAAAATCATGGCTAAAGCCAAAATAAAATTTGCAGATGTCAATGTGACGGTCACCGTGCCCGTGGGCACGCGCATCATTGAAATTTCGGAAAAAGTGGGTTCCTACATTGCTTACAATTGTCGCGAAGGGGATTGCGGCAGTTGTTTGTTTACCGTGCTGGACGGGGCGGAACACCTTTCCAAACCCTCTGCGCTGGAAAACGCCACGCTTTTTGCGCATTTTCAGCAGGTGTTGGACGGTTGGCGCGGTGCTGCCGATATGGCGTCTTTGCAAGAGATGATGAGGCGTGAGAATTTTGCAGGGAAAGTATGTCGCCTCGCTTGTCAAACCCAGGTGTTCGGTGATGCCACGGTGGCGCCATGATGAACAGACACCCGGATTTCAGCACACCTTTCATCGCGATTATTTTACTCAAGGAGAGCCGTCGTGGCCAAAGCAAAATTGACCTTCGCTGACATCGGTGTAACGGTCACTGTCCCTGCGGGTACCCGCATTATCGAGGTTTCCGAGAAAGTTGGCGCCGGTATTGTGTATGGTTGCCGGGAAAGTGATTGCGGTACCTGTCTCACTGAAGTGGTGAGCGGCATGAAAAACCTGTCCGAGGCTTCCATCTTCGAGCGAACCACCCTTGCTGAAAAAAAAGCCGGCCCGAATATGCGACTCGCCTGTCAAACCCTGGTGTTGGGTGACGCCACCATCAAACCCGGCTATTAGGATTCGTTAATTAAACAGAAGGAAATTTATTATGCCCAAACCTGTCAAGCATGTTTTCGTGTGCTCCCAATCCCGCCCCGAAGGCCATCCTCGCGGTTCCTGTGCGCAAAAAGGGGGTAGCGAAGTGCTGCAAACTTTTTGGCAGGCGCTACAGCAGCGCAATGCCTATGACCGTATTGCCATTACTTACTCCGGTTGTTTGGGGCCGTGCGACCAGGGTGCGAACGTGCTGGTTTATCCCGAAGGGATACTCTACGGCAAAGTGACCAAAGAAGATGTGGCGGAAATCTTCGATTCTCACTTGGTCAACGATATCCCGGTTGAGCGGTTGAGGGTTTCTGCCGAGGTTTGGTAATGAAAGTACTGGAAACCACGGGTGATGCGATGGTCTTGTTTGGTGGCGAGGCCAGTCCGGTCATTACCCAATTATTACGGGAGGCGGCCGCCTGTTACGAACAAATACCGCGTGCCGAGGCCATCTTGTGGAGTGCCCAGGCCATTGATCCCCGGTGTCTGCCCGTGTATTTTTCCTTGTACAAGTTCTATGTTTACACAGCACGCCTGGAGGATGCGGAAAAGGTTGCGCAGAAGGGTTTGGACATGGCCGCCGAACTGGGTGGTTTTTCTGCCGAATGGACAAAACTGTCTGCGCATTCAGCCCCTTGGTACGATGAGGGGCCGCAGCATTTCTACCTGTTCACCCTCAAAGCCTTGGCCTTCATGCGCCTGCGTTTGGGAAAATTTGCAGAAAGCCGTGTCCTGATTACTAAACTGGAAGAATTGGATCCCGCCGACACGGTGGGGTACTCCGTGATCAGGACAGTGCTTCTGGCGAATGTGAAAGCCCGTTGAAATGGGCGTACGCCGGGGTTTTATCCTTTTTCCTTGCTGGATCACCTCCAAAGTTTGGTGTAAAAACCTGTTGCGTGACAGGCTGTATTCGTCTGGCTCTCTGGAAATAAATATGTATAATGCGTATTGATACATAAAATACGGAGATAGGGCGATGCAAACGATTAGCGCTACTGACCTGGCGAGAAATACCCGTGAGATACTGGATAGGGTTGCCAGTCGCGGTGAGACCGTGGCAGTCGAGCGTAACCACATCATGGTTGCCAAAATTGTGCCATCTGAGCGAACCATGACAGCATCCCAGGCGCTTGCCGGACTTGGGTTACCTGCACTCACACCGCAGCAGGCAGCCGCCTGGCTCAAGGACAGCAAGGAAGACTTTAATCAAACGGTATCTGACCCGTGGGCATGATTTTTGATAGTTGTATCTGGGTGGG
>JAJYMO010000048.1 GCA_021786845.1 Pseudomonadota bacterium
TATATCAATCGGCGGCACAGGTTAAAACAGCTTGTGCTCGCTGTATTGACATTGTTCCCCGCTTTAAAAAAACGGCTGGGACAGATCGCTGTGAGCGCGATGGCTGCACAAAAGGCACGGCCCATCGTTACGGCTGAATTAGCCCATCCAACACCGCGCGCACGGCGTATTTATGCTGAACTGAAAGCAGCCAAAGCGAATCATGACAGGGAAGGCAGCAATGCGGATTTTAATTGATCTCCAAGGTGCGCAGGGCACTACCCGTTTTCGGGGTATTGGTCGTTACAGCTTGTCTTTGGCACAGGCGATTGTGCGTAACCAAGGCGAGCATGAAGTCATTATCGCGCTCAATGGCCTTTTCCCCGAGACCATTGAACCGGTTCGGGCTGCGTTTGAAGGACTGTTACCACAGGACAACATTCGCGTGTGGTACGCGCCGGATCAAGGTAGTCGTGCGGAGCCCGCTTGCAACTGGCGGGTGAAAACAGCTGAACTGGTCCGTGAGGCGTTTTTCGCCAGCCTGCGGCCTGATGTCATCTATGTCACCAGCCTGTTTGAAGGTTTCATTGACGATGCAGTGACCAGCATTGGGCAGTTTGCGTTAACCATCCCTGTAGCGGTAACGCTGTATGACCTGATACCGCTTGTCAACAGGACGCAATACCTGAATAACCCGGTGTTTGTGTCGTGGTATGAAAACAAGATAAAGCAGCTTGAGCGATCTGATTTATTGCTGGCTATTTCTGAATCCTCACGACAGGAAGGCATCAAGCATCTGGGCTTTCACCCCGACAGGGTAATCAATGTGGGCACGGCGGCTGATCTGCAATTTAAATGTATGGACATCGGCGCAACAACGGATAAAAGTGTGCGCGAGCGTTATGGTTTATTGCGCCAGTTTGTCATGTACACCGGGGCGATCGATCACCGTAAAAATATTGAGGGCTTGATCCGCGCGTATGCACTGCTCCCCCAATCTTTGCGTGAGACCCATCAACTTGCCATCGTCTGTTCGGTTCAACCGGAAAGTCGTCACCGGCTGGAGGCATTAGCCAGACAACAGGGGCTGGCGATAGATGAAATGGTGTTGACCGGGTTTGTGCCTGATGAAGAGCTGGTTTCACTCTACCAGTTATGTCAGGTTTTCGTCTTTCCATCGTGGCATGAAGGTTTCGGGTTGCCTGCATTGGAAGCGATGGCTTGCGGTGCGCCGGTGATCGCTGCCAACAACTCCAGCTTGCCCGAAGTGATCGGGCGTGAAGACGCCCTGTTTGACCCCTTTGACGACAAAGCCATTGCCGGGAAAATAACACAGGTGCTGACCGACGAAGCTTTTCGTTCCGGGTTGATTCGTCACGGGATCAAACAGGCCAGGAAATTTTCATGGGATGAGAGTGCCCAATTGGCCATCACGGCCTTTGAGCAGCTGCATGCCGCGAGAACACAATCACTGCAAGACTTTGTGCCACCCCATCGGCCAAAGCTGGCCTATGTGTCGCCGCTACCGCCGGAAAGAAGCGGCATCGCTGATTACAGCGCCGAGCTGTTGCCTGAATTGGCCCGTTACTACGTGATCGACGTGATTGTGGTTCAGGACGACATGGCTGACCCATGGATCAAGGAAAATTGCCCGGTGCGCAATGTTGAGTGGTTTGTCAGTCACGCCGATCATTATGACCGGGTGCTTTACCATTTTGGTAATTCGCCCTTCCACCAGCATATGTTTGATCTGCTGGCACACATACCCGGTGTGGTTGTTTTGCATGATTTTTTTCTCAGCGGAATTGTTGACCACATGGATGCTACCGGTTTTAAACCGGATGCCTGGGCTCGCGAGCTCTACCACGCGCATGGCTACAAAGCGGTGCAGGAGCGATTTCAGGCCAAAGACAGCGCCGAGGTGGTGAATAAATACCCTTGCAACCTGACCGTGGTTGAAAATGCGCTCGGCGTGATCGTTCATTCAGAAAACTCCCGGCAACTTGCCAGTCAATGGATAAACTCCTGCTTTGCCGAAGATTGGACCGTTATCCCGCTTTTGCGTACCCCGGCCACCATCAGCTTGCATCAATCCCAACAAATCCGCACCGAACTGAATATTTCGCAAGACGCCTTTCTGGTATGCAGTTTCGGCATGATCGGTCCCACCAAACAAAACTGTCGCCTGCTGGATGCCTGGATGGCCTCGTCGTTGGGCAAAGACCCTGATTGTTTTCTTGTTTTTGTCGGCGAAAATCACCCTAGCGATTACGGTGCCGCGCTGTTGAAAATGATCCGGAATAATGGGCTTACAAATCGTGTGCGCATAACGGGTTGGACTGACATGGCAACATTTCGTCAATATCTGTCCGTTGCGGATGTGGGGGTGCAATTGCGCGCACTCTCGCGTGGTGAGACTTCCGGCACGGTGCTCGATTGCATGAACTACGGTTTGCCCACCATCGTCAATGCCAATGGCGCCATGGCGGATTTACCTGCCGACGCAGTATGGATGCTGCCGGACAAGTTCGACGATGCCGAATTGATCAATGCTTTGGAAACGCTGCGCAAAGATGAAGTAAAATGCAAGATGCTGGGCACGCGCGCGCGCGAAGTGATTTTGACCCGGCACGCACCGGGTGCTTGTGCCGATCAATATGTCCAGGCGATTGAACGCACTTACACTGAGGCACGAAGTGGGCAAACAAGCTTGATCAAGGCGATTGTTGAAATCGAAAACGCCCCTGCCGAAGATGAACCATGGATGCAACTGGCACAGGTGATCAGCAACAACTGTCCACAGCAAGCCAAAAAGCAACTGTTTGTCGATGTTTCCGCGTTGATGCAGCAGGATTTGAAAACAGGTATTCAGCGTGTTGTGCGCAGTATCCTGAAAGAGTTGCTGAATCATCCGCCCGACGGGTTTTATGTTGAACCCGTTTATGCCACTGCGGATGAATCCGGTTATCGTTATGCACGACAATTCACCCTGCGCTTTATGGATTGCCCAAATCATCTGCTCATCGACGAGTATATAGAAATAGGGCATCAAGACATCTTCCTCGGGCTTGATCTGACTGGATCTGTTGTTGTGCATCAAGCCGAGTTTTACAGGTATGCACGGCGCAGGGGCGTGCAGGTCTATTTTGTGATTTACGATCTTCTTCCTGTCCTGCACCCTGATTTCTTCCCGAAGGGTTCCGCCGAGGGGCATGCGGACTGGTTAAATATCGTCGCGCAAGCAGATGGCGCCCTGTGCATTTCTCGCGCAGTAGCGGATGAAATGGCCGCGTGGATGGGCACATGGGCGACGCAACGGCTGCGACCCTACAAGCTGGGCTGGTTTCATTTGGGTGCAGACACGCAGAGCTCTGCCCCAACATTTGGACTGCCTGCCAATGCCGGTGAAGTCCTGAAAAAAATCTCAAATACAGCCAGTTTTTTAATGGTAAGCACGGTCGAGCCGCGGAAAGGTTACGCTCAGACGCTTTCAGCTTTTGAGCGCCTTTGGACGCAAGGCATTGAAGTCAATTTGGTCATTGTCGGCAAGCAGGGCTGGTTAGTTGACCGCTTGGTTGAGCAACTCCGGCAGCATCCGGCGCTGAACCAGCGTTTATTCTGGCTGGAAGGCATCAGCGACGAATACCTGGAAAAGGTTTACGCGGCCAGCACCTGTCTGATTGCCGCGTCGGAGGGCGAAGGCTTCGGCTTGCCGCTCATCGAGGCCGCGCGACACCGTTTGCCCGTTATTGCACGCGATATCCCAGTCTTTCGTGAGGTGGCAGGCGAGCACGCTTTCTACTTCAGCGGACTTGATCCGCAGGTGCTGGCAGACGCGGTCAAAGAATGGCTTTCCTTGCGGGCAAAGGATCAAGCCCCGCAGTCGGACAACATGCCCTGGCTGACCTGGCAGCAAAGTGCCATGCAATTGTGGGGTCAGGTCTTGCCTTTTGCTTCCTTGTGACATGTGGTGCTTGTGACATGTGCATTATGTGTGACCCCACATTATGTTTGACTTATAACCATATTATGGATATTCTGTGTATATTATTTACCAGGAGCTTAAACCATGACCATGCACGTTAACTTTTCGGCAGAGATGGAAGGGTTCATCAAAAATAAAGTCGCCAGTGGCTTTTATGGTAACGCAACGGAAGTGATCCGTGACGCTATCCGGCGCATGCAAGCTGAGGAAAGCCGTATTGCAGCTTGGCAGGCTGCAATCAGGGAAGGTGATGTACAGCTCGAATGTGGCGAGGAGATATCCTATACACCGGAGACCATGAAAGATATTACCCAAAGTGCCATCAGCGCCATGCATAGCAGCCAGCCGATGAGTCCAGATGTCCTTCCGTAAGCCGCCACTCAAACTTTCCCCGAAAGCGCGGCAAGACATTGTCGATATTTTGCGCTATACCGGCGAAACTTGGGGGCAAAATCAGCTTCTGGTTTACCGCGACAAGATCAATGCTGCACTGGAGGTGATCAGCCATACCCCAGAGATTGGCCATGGTCATAACGATTTGCCTTTGACACACTTGGCTTATTTGGTTGGTTCCCATATCATCGTCTACCGTATCCGGACTGACAGCATTGGCATTGTGCGCATCTTGCATCAGCGCATGAGCGTAGCCAGGCATGTCTAATGAAAGGGTCATGGGGTCAGGTCTTGCCTTTTGCTTCCGTAGCCTTCGATAGGGAGGCAAAAGGCAAGACCTGACCTTTCTAAATCCTTCTAAATCTTAATGCGGGCACTTTACTTGAAATCGATTGCTGCTATAATGCGAAAATTGTGATGTACATCACAATTTTTTGAAAGTTTGCCAGAGCCCTTAACGTTCGATATGGTTAGTGTGAATATGAATCTAAAATTTAAAATTCCCCAGAACGAAATAGCGCAGACTTTGCTTGAATTTAAAAGTGCGTTTAAAACGGTGGGGGTCTTCAGTGCGGTGACCAATCTGTTGATGTTGACGCCATCGCTGTATATGTTGCAGGTGTATGACCGGGTGCTGCCCAGTCGCAATAACACCACGCTGCTGATGTTGACGATGATGATGCTGGCGGTTTATGTGGTGATGAGTGCGCTGGAGATGATCCGGAGTTTTGTGCTGATTCGTATCGGTGCGCAACTGGATATGAGAATCAACAAGCGCGTTTATACGGCAGCATTTGAGCAGAATTTGCGGGCAGGCGGCGGAAACGCAGGTCAGTCGTTGCAGGATTTGACCAATATTCGCCAATTTCTGACCGGTAGCGGGGTGTTTGCCTTTTTTGATGCGCCGTGGTTTCCCATTTATTTGGTGATTATTTTCCTGTTCAATTTTTCTTTGGGCATTTTTGCGCTGTGTGGAACCATTGTGTTGATCGGGTTGGCATTCGCCAATGAAATCGTGTCCAGGAAACCGCTGGCCGAGGCCAATACGATGTCGATCGTGTCGAGCAATCTGGCGACCAGTAATCTGCGCAACGCAGAAGTGATCGAAGCGATGGGCATGTTGCCCAACTTGATGGCGCGCTGGTTTAAATTGCACCGCAAGTTCCTGGAATTACAGGCCGAAGCCAGCGAAAAGGCCGGGATAGTGGGCGCGATTACAAAATTTACCCGGGTGTCGTTGCAATCGCTTATTTTGGGTTATGGCGGTTATCTGGTCATCAAGGGTGAAATTACATCGGGCATGATGGTGGTGGCGTCGATCCTGATGGGCAGGGCTTTAAGCCCGGTAGAGCAGTTGATTGCCATTTGGAAGAATTGGAGCAGCACACGCAGTGCTTACCAGCGTTTAAATGAATTGCTGGCGAATAACCC
>JAJYMO010000043.1:0-25538 GCA_021786845.1 Pseudomonadota bacterium
CCGAACAGGCTTGCTACCCGCGAGTTACCTTGGTTTTAACAGTGGTCAAAGTAACCCTGACCCCCGCGAGCATACTTAAATTACCCTGCTGTTGCTTGCGCAACCCAACCCGTATGCTGGCTGGTGCAGGGTCTAACCGGATTAAGCGGCTAGAGCGTAAGTTTCGTCGTTTGCAGTTAAACGATTCGGTTGTATTTACGAGGTAATCCGTCCTCGGTATGCACTGATCTGCTTTGCAACCCACGTCGAAGCCAGGTCGCCCCCGATGTGTTTCTGATTCACTTCATAGACTGACCGAAACTAAAAAAGTTCCAGCCAAGCGTGGATTATACGCCCATTGCGTTGAGTCGGCAGTATAAATTTTAGCATGGCCATACCCGTTTCACATTCTGGATAATCAGCCAAACGAACGGGTTTTCATCGGATTAACCCTAATCAGCTAATCACATGGCAGCGGGCCTCCGCTTGAGGCATAATGCTGGTTTGCGCACACGATGCAGGATGATACGCGATTGAAAAATCCGACGACTCAGGAAGACCCTACTGCTGCGCCACGTTACTTTGGTTTGATTCCCGCAGCGGGATCAGGTGCGCGCATGGGCTCTGATTTACCCAAACAATATCTCGATATCGCGGGCAAGCCCATGATCGCCCACGCGATCGGCGGCTTATTGTCTTGCGCACGCATTGAGCGGGTATTTGTGGTGCTGGCTGCCGACGACCTGTGGTGGGACAGGTATTCCTGGCAACAATTCGGTCACCGTTTAACGATATTACGTTGTGGCGGAGCAACCCGCGCTGACAGCGTGGCGAATGGCCTGGCTGCGATGGGTGGGCTGGAAACAGACTGGGTACTGGTGCATGATGCGGCACGCCCCGGTTTGACCGGCGATCTGGTTGAACGCTTGCTGAATACCATCGCGGATGATAGCGTGGGGGGGCTGTTGGCGGTGCCCCTGGCGGATACGCTGAAACTGGCGGATGAGGCAGCCCGGGTACGCAACACACCGCCGCGCGAGCACCTGTGGCAGGCTCAAACACCTCAAATGTTTCGCTGTGGTTTACTGCATCGCGCCCTGCTTGCCCGCTCGGTCACACCCATTACCGATGAAGCCAGTGCCGTGGAATTATTGGGCTTGGCTCCGTTGCTGGTGACTTCTCGCACCAGCAATTTCAAAGTCACTTATCCGGAAGATTTGGCCCTGGCGAGAGCCTGGCAGCAGGCCCTCCTGTCCGGTGCCCATCTCACGCCTGGAGTCCCAGCATGACAGGATTACGAATAGGACACGGGTTTGATGTGCATGCCTTTGCTGCAGATCGCCAACTGATTATCGGCGGCGTACATATCCCCTGGGATTTGGGTCTGGCAGGGCATTCCGATGCCGATGTACTGCTCCACGCCATCTGCGACGCCTTATTGGGTGCAGCCGGTTTGGGGGATATTGGGCGGCACTTTCCTGACAGCGATCCACGCTATCACAATATCGACAGCCGCCGCTTGTTGCGCGAAGTGCGCAACAAAATTTCAGAATGCGGGTTTCAGGTTGTGAATGTAGACAGCACCATCATCGCGCAAGCGCCGCGCATGGCGCCGCACATTGCGCTCATGCAGACGCATATTGCCGCCGATTTGGAAGTGCCCCTGAACACGGTCAATGTCAAAGCCACCACCACTGAAAAACTGGGTTTTACCGGGCGTGGTGAAGGCATTGCGGCAGAAGCGGTGTGCCTGCTCATGGCGGAAAATGCCCAATGAGTGCCACAGAATCCGGGGTGCAAAGCCCCGCGCCCCAAGCCATTTACATCGGCGGTTCAAATTACCGCCGCCGCGCATACGGTGACAACCACCCCTTATCCATTCCGCGCGTGTCTTTGGCCACAGAATTGATACAGGCCTACGGTGCCCTGCAACCGTCTGAGTGCATTCAAGCGCGCAAAGCGGCTGATTTTGAACTGGAATGGTTTCATACGCCTGAATTTGTGTCCGCCTTTAAACGTGCTGAAGCGCTGGGTCGTGTGTCGCAGACCGTGCGCGAGCGTCACCGTTTGGGAACACTGGAAAACCCTTATTTTGAACAATTTTTCACCATTCCTGCGACGGCAACAGGCGCCTCCATTCAGGCGGCCGAAATCGTTTTATCCGGCAAAATGGCGTTCAATCCCGCCGGCGGCATGCACCATGCGAAACCAGATCAAGCACAAGGTTTCTGTTATTTTAATGACTTGGCGTTGGCGATTTTACGCTTGCAGCGCGAAGGTTTGCGGGTGCTGTACGTCGATCTCGACGCGCACCACGGCGATGGGGTCGAGGCTGCCTTTATGCAAGATGCGAATGTGTTTACCCTGTCTTTGCACATGGACACCGCCTACGCCTATCCCTTCTCTGGCGGCAAACTGTCCGACACGGCCCCTGCGGGCAACACCAGTTTGAATATCCCCCTGCCTCACGGCACCCATGATGCCGAATACCGTTTATTGTTTGAAACGGTCTGGCAGCCCATACTGACCGGTTTTAAGCCTGACGCCATTGTCTTGCAGGCCGGGACGGACGTGATTTTTGCTGACCCCTTGGGAAAACTCAACATTTCTACACAGGGATTTTTGTCTGTGGTACAAGCTATCATCGCCAGCGCACCGCGTGGCGCAGAGGGCAACCCGCGACTGCTGGTTACCGGCGGGGGGGGTTATCATCCTTTGGTGCTGGCGCGCGCGTGGACGGGCGTGTGGGCATTACTGTCCGGCCGCGAGTTACCTGAAGCCCTGCCCGAATCCGGTGCGGCGGCGCTACGTGCTGTTAACTGGGATTTGGACGAAGATGAATCCCATTATGCACAACTATTCCGTTCACGCATTGACGAAGTGCAAGAAGCGCCTGTCCGTGCAGAGGTGCTTCATTTGAACCAGTTACTTCAACTTCATCCATTTTTGAGTGAGTCATCATGAGTATTGATTTAATCCCCGGCCACGCCACCATGGCCGCAACCCGCCAGTACGTCAGCAGTTTTGGACAATCGTGCGCACCAGGCCATTACAGTGATTTTTTAAACGTGCATTTGCAATTATCGTCTTTGGGTATTGGTACATTTCCCGGCGCGCCCACAGACGAGGTCGATGCGCAGTATGCGGAAATCATTTCTCGCGCGCTGACACAGGGCATCAATGTCATCGACACCGGTGCCCATTACCGCTATGGGCGTTCGGCAGCTGACGTCGGTGTCGGCCTGCGCCGTGCGATGGCGGTGGGTGTTGAGCGTGAGCAGGTGTTTTTGGTGTCCAAAGGCGGTTTTTTAAGTATGCGGGAAGGCAAGCCTGACAACTTGGCCGAATGGTTTCAGCATGAAGTCGTGGAAAAAGGGCTGGGCAAAGTGGAAGACCTGGTCAGCATGCACTGCATTAGCCCGGAATACATCGCTTTTCAACTGGAGTTATCACGTCAATTGATGGGCGTGGAGACTTTGGATACTTTTTTAATTGACCAACCTGAGGTACATATTCCGGTCATCGGCAAAGCCGCGCTCAACAACAAGCTGCAAGCAGCCTTTACCGTGCTGGAAGAAGCCGTGAAAGCCGGTCGTTTGCGCTACTACGGCATTTCCACATTCAATGGTTTCCGGACAGAGACAGATAACACCCTGTTTCAATCCATCACCTCTTTAATCGGCCTGGCAGAAAAAGCGGCCCAGGCGGCGTGGCAAGACATTCAGGCCAAGCACCATTTCAAAGTGGTGCAATTGCCCTTCAACCAGGTGATGCAGGAGGGTTTCACACGCTTTAGCCAAACCACCGGCCAGGGAAACGTGGGGTCAAGCATTCAGGCAGCACACCAACTGGGCGTCTACCTGATGGCCAGCCACACCCTGTTCAAAGGCCGTTTGGCGGAAACCGCCATGGATGCGGTGATACAAACCTTGTCCACGCTGCCCAATCATGCGCAACGTGCCTTGCAATTTAACCGTTCCACGCCGGGTGTCGGCACCTCACTGGTGGGCATCAGCACACCGTCTCATCTCGACGATCTGCTGGCGGTGTCACGGCTACCGCCTCTGGAAAAAGCCGTTTATTTGAAAATGTATGAACGAACAGACGATGCAGGTTAAACAATCACCCCGCCACCCAAACACACATCACCTTGATAAAGTACGGCGAATTGCCCCGGGGTAATCGCCCATTGCGGCGTAATAAATGCCAGCTCGATATCCCCGGATTCGCTGCAACGCATCGTGCAGGGCGCGTCGGTTTGCCGATAACGTGTTTTGGCACTGAGTCCACACAGGGAATCAGGCGGTTCGCCTGCAACCCAACTCAAATCCTGTGCATGCAACTGCATACGGTACAAAGCCGGGTGGTCGTGTCCTTGCACCACAATCAACTCATTTCGACCGAGGTCTTTGTCCGCCACAAACCAGGCTTCTCCTGCCCCACCGATGCCCAAACCCTGGCGCTGACCAATGGTGTAATACATCAAGCCTTGATGGGTACCCACTTCTTTACCTTCCGGTGTCCGCATCATACCGGGCTCAATGGGAAGATAGCGTTGTAAAAAATCCCGAAATGGCCGTTCACCGATAAAACAAATCCCTGTACTGTCTTTTTTCGCTGCATTCGGCAAACCAATTTGCCGCGCGATGGCACGCACTTCAGATTTAGGCAGACCCCCTAAAGGAAACAGTGTGTTTTCCAATTGGGTTTGATTTAAACGATGCAGGAAATAACTTTGATCCTTGCTGCTGTCTACCGCACGAAGCAAAGCTTGTCGGCCTGCACGCCTGTCCAGTTGTGCATAATGCCCCGTGGCAATTTTATCTGCGCCCAGTGCCAGCGCATAATCCAGAAAAGCCTTGAATTTGATTTCCGAGTTACACAACACGTCAGGATTGGGCGTACGTCCAGCCTGATATTCCCGCAGAAAATGGGCGAACACACGGTCTTTATATTCCGCACTGAAATTAACGGCCTCAATCTCTATGCCAATCACATCGGCTACGTCCAATACATCCAGAAAATCCTGGCGCGCCGGGCAGTGCTCATTCTCCTCATCTTCCCAGTTTTTCATGAACACACCCGTCACGCGATAGCCCTGCTGCTTGAGCAACCATGCAGTCACGCTGGAATCCACGCCGCCAGACATGCCGACGACAATGTGTTCTTGAGATTTAGCCAACTGTGTTCACTCCCGCCATCAGATCAATGTTCAGTACTGTAATGGTGCAGCAAAGCCAAAGGATATCGTACCCCGGACAAATAATCACGCACACAATCATACACCAAAGGGCTGCGGTGACGCGCTCGCGATAAGGCAATTTCTTCAGCGGTCAACCAGTGTGTACCCAAAATACCTGTATCGAGCGTACGCGCCGGTTCATGCCCAAGCAAAGCGCCTGCAAATGAAAACCGTAAATACGTAAGATCGTGAGCCGGTGGGCGCCATTGGTAAATACCCACCAGATGCTGTGGTTCAAAATGCCAGGCCGATTCTTCCAGCGTTTCGCGACGAACCGCTGCCAACAACGATTCCCCGGGTTCCAGATGTCCGGCTGGCTGATTCAGCAACACGCCTTCTGGGGTATCTTCTTCCACCAACAAAAAACGGCCTTCTTTTTCAATGATGGCGGCTACCGTAACATGTGGTTTCCAAATTGACATGGGTATACAATCAAAAATAGTGACGCAAGATCAAGCGTGAGGACGGGAAAGCATCACAACACACATTCAGAATGCAAAAAAGCAGGGATTTCTCCCTGCTTTTTTCAGCGCAGATGCTAAATTACTTGGCAGCAGGTGCAGCAGCGTCAGCAGGTGCAGCTTCAGCTTTTTTAGCTTTTTTAGCGTGGTGTTTTTTCACAGCATGTTTTTTCATTTTGTGTTTTGCAGGTGCAGGTGCAGAAGCAGCAGGTGCAGAAGCATCAGCAGGCGCAGCATCAGCAGCCACAGCAGAGAAAGAAACAGCAGCGAAAGAAGCAGCGATCAAAGCAGCAAGCAATTTGTTCATGTTTATATCCTTTAAACAATTAAGTGGTTGGGTTACATTGACACAACATTGTTGTCGTCACGGCAAATAACGCAGGCTGATTCCAGTAGGTTGACACGTTTTTTAAAAAATCGCTGCACAATCCGGTCCAGATACAGTATAAATTGAACACAATAGCTATTATCCACTTGTTTAATATCTATTTTTTAAAATAAAACCTTGCGAATTTACCAAAAACACAGATCAATTCAAACAATCCGGTTTGACTTTTACCTCAAGATTTGCAATGCTGACCGAAGTAAAGTAACCACGCAAGCCGTATTGACGCAAGCTTGTTTTAAGAACACTCATGTCAGGACCCATCATGCCTTACCAACACATACAAGTCCCCCCATTCGGGACCCGCATTACCGTTAACCCGGATTTCGCGCTTAACGTACCCAATCAACCCATTATCCCCTTCATCGAAGGGGATGGCACCGGAATAGACATTACGCCGGTGATGCGAAAGGTTGTGGACGCGGCTGTCAGCAAAGCCTACGGCACAACCCGAAAAATCGCCTGGATGGAAGTCTATGCCGGGGAAAAAGCCACACGGGTTTACGGTAGCGAAGCCTGGTTACCGGATGAAACCATCGCCGCCGTGCGCGAACATGTGGTATCCATCAAAGGACCGTTGACCACGCCCACTTCTGGCGGCATGCGTTCGCTGAATGTTGCTTTACGGCAACAATTAGATCTCTATGTATGCTTGCGTCCAGTGCGCTATTTCACTGGCGTGCCCAGCCCGGTGAAAGCCCCGGAAAAAGTGGATATGGTGATATTCCGTGAGAACACTGAAGATATCTATGCCGGCATTGAATGGGAAGCGAATTCCCCAGAGGCGAAAAAAATAGTTGCCTGGCTGCAATCGGAAATGAATGTCACCAAAATCCGTTTCCCCGCATCTTCTGCGATTGGTATCAAACCGGTTTCGGTTGAAGGCAGTGAACGCCTGATTCGGCGCGCCATCCAATACGCCATTGACCACGGGCGCAAATCCGTGACCCTGGTGCACAAAGGCAATATTATGAAATTCACCGAGGGTGGATTCAAAAAATGGGGCTACGAATTGGCCAAACGCGAATTTGGTGCGGTTGAAATTGATGGCGGACCCTGGTGCCGTTTACCCAATGGGGTAATCATCAAGGATGTGATTGCCGACGCATTTTTACAACAAATATTGTTGCGCCCCGATGAATATGATGTCATCGCAACGCTGAATTTGAATGGTGACTACATCTCGGATGCACTGGCAGCGGAAGTGGGGGGCATCGGCATCGCACCGGGCGCCAACCTGTCGGATTCGGTGGCGATGTTTGAAGCCACGCACGGCACAGCACCCAAATATGCCGGGAAAGATTATGTGAACCCTGGGTCGATCATACTTTCTGCCGAAATGATGCTGCGTCACATGGGCTGGAATGAGGCCGCAGACTGCATTATCAAAGGCATAGAAGGCAGTATTGCCAGCAAAACCGTCACTTACGACTTCGCCCGCCTGATGGAAGACGCAACGCAAATCAGTTGTTCAGCGTTTGGTGAAGCGATAATTGCCCAGATGTAACAAATCATAATGGATCGGCAATAAGGGTGCTGCCGGGCTTCGGCACCCTTCCCTGCTTAAAAACAGAGGGTTTAACGGCAAGGAAATAAATTAACTTGCTTGCCTGTTGCACAGACGTAAAAAAAACGCAGACCGAAATCTGCGTTTTTAAAACGAACTTTTAAACTCAGGCAGGCTGAATATTAGAAGCTTGTTTGCCTTTAGGGCCTTGAGAAACCTCAAAACTCACTTTTTGGCCTTCTTTGAGAGTTTTAAAACCACCCATGTTGATTGCTGAGAAGTGTGCGAAAAGATCTTCGCTACCGTCATCCGGAGTAATAAATCCAAAACCTTTAGAATCATTAAACCATTTTACTGTTCCAGTTGCCATTACTGCATCCTTGATAAAAAAACGAGCCAACGCGGCTATTGTGTTTGAGGATCAAGTTCATACAACGGCAGCACCAGACTTGCTGAAAGCTTGACACTCAACTCAGTTTGACGTTTTACTCTCTTATCTCACGTTTGGCAAGCAATAAATAAATAAATTTAAAAAAGTTTGCCCAAGCACTTGATAATTTCATGTAAACCGTCAAAATTAACTTTGGATTAAAGGAAAGCTCAGGATCGTGAAGACAAAACAGCGGGATGACACACTACTGGCTCCCAGCAAGGCCAAGCTGGCACCACCGCCAATGTATAAGGTACTGTTATTAAATGATGACTATACCCCTATGGATTTTGTAGTCACTATTTTGCAACATTTTTTCAGGAAAAATCACGAACAAGCTCAGCGCATTATGCTTAAGGTTCATACTGAGGGGCGAGGCGTTTGTGGTTTATACCCGGCCGATATTGCCGCAACCAAAGTAGCACAAGTTATTGCTTATGCACGTCAACATCAGCATCCTTTACAATGCATGATGGAGGAAGATTAAATGATCGCCCAAGAACTGGAAGTTAGTCTGCACTTGGCTTTTGTCGATGCAAGACAGAAACGATATGAATTCATTACTGTGGAACACCTGCTGTACGCGTTGCTGGACAACCCTTCGGCGATTGAGGTCTTTCACGCCTGCGCGATTAATATTGAACAACTGCGACTGCAATTAACAGAATTTATCAACAAGCACACGCCGATCGTTGCTGGGGTCAATGAAGTCGACACCCAACCTACGATGGGATTTCAACGCGTCATTCAACGTGCCATCCTGCATGGGCAATCTGCGGGGAAAAAGGAAATTAACGGTGCGAATGTCTTGGTCGCCATTTTTGGCGAAAAGGATTCCCATGCTGTGTATTACCTCACCGAACATGGATTATCCAGACTGGATGTGGTGAACTTTTTGTCGCATGGCATCAGCAAAGTACCTCAGGGCGATTCGACTCAAAAAGAAACCTCTGGCAATGAAACTGCCGAAGACAATACCGGTGCGTCCAGCGCACTGGACAGTTTCACCGAAAACCTGAATGCGCGCGCGCTGGCGGGCAAGATTGACCCACTGATCGGCCGGGACACAGAACTGGAACGCGTGATTCAAACCCTTTGTCGTCGCCGCAAAAACAACCCCCTGCTGGTAGGTGAAGCCGGTGTCGGTAAAACCGCCATTGCAGAAGGTTTGGCCAAACGCATTATTGAAGGGCATATTCCTGACATCCTGCTTGGCAGCACCATTTACTCGCTTGATATGGGCGCACTGCTAGCCGGCACCAAATACCGTGGCGATTTTGAACAACGCCTCAAAGCTGTGCTCAAACAGTTGCAGGCAGATCCCAAAGCCATCCTGTTTATCGACGAAATTCATACTTTAATTGGTGCCGGCGCTGCGTCGGGTGGCACGATGGACGCCTCCAACCTGCTTAAACCCGCGCTGTCTTCCGGGCAACTCAAGTGCATCGGCGCGACAACCTATACCGAATACCGTGGCGTATTTGAAAAAGACCACGCGCTGTCACGACGTTTCCAAAAGATTGATGTCAACGAACCGAGTGTACGCGAGACCATTGCAATTTTGCGCGGACTCAAATCACGCTTTGAAATCCATCATGGCATCAAATACACGTTATCGGCCTTGACGACGGCAGCGGAACTGTCTGCCCGCTACATTAATGATCGCCATTTACCCGACAAAGCCATTGATGTGATTGATGAAGCCGGTGCTGCACAACGCATTCTGCCCAAATCGAAACAGAAAAAAGTCATCACCCGCCGGGAAATTGAAGAAATTATCGCCAAGATTGCTCGCGTACCTTCGCAAACCGTCTCCAGCGATGACACGCAACAACTTAAAACCCTGGAACGCGATCTCAAGGCAGTGGTATTTGGTCAGGATGCCGCCATCACCGCTTTGGCAGCATCCATCAAAATGGCGCGCAGCGGTCTGGGCAATCCACAAAAACCCATTGGTTCATTTCTGTTTTCCGGACCTACCGGTGTCGGCAAAACCGAGGTGGCACGACAACTGGCCTACACGCTTGGCATTGAGTTAATCCGTTACGACATGTCCGAGTACATGGAACGTCACGCGGTTTCCCGCCTGATCGGTGCGCCGCCCGGCTATGTGGGATTTGAACAGGGCGGTCTGTTAACCGAAGCGATCACCAAGACCCCGCACGCCGTATTGCTGCTGGATGAAATTGAAAAAGCGCATCCTGACGTTTATAACGTACTGCTGCAAGTGATGGACCATGGCACCTTGACCGACAATAACGGACGCCGTGCCGATTTTCGCAACACCATCATTATTATGACTACCAATGCCGGTGCAGAAGCGCTCAGCAAATCCCGCATCGGTTTCACCCATGGCGCGCACACAAGTGATGACCTGGCTGCCATCACACGCCAATTCACACCTGAGTTCCGCAACCGTCTGGACGCCATCATTTCATTCACCGCGCTGTCGCCAGAAGTCATACAGCGTGTGGTAGACAAGTTCTTGATGCAGCTCGAAGCACAGCTGCAAGAGAAAAAAGTCGATGCCCACTTTACCGATGCACTGAAGGACTGGCTGGGCAAGAAAGGTTTCGACCCCTTGATGGGCGCCCGTCCTATGGCGCGCTTGATCCAGGACACTTTGCGCCGTGCCCTGGCCGACGAACTGCTGTTCGGGCGACTGGCCCAGGGCGGCTCTGTCACGGTAGACATTGACGAGGATGAAAAGGTACGATTGGTGTTTGCAGAAGAAGCTGTGGTGAGTTAATCGAAAAAACTACGCTCAGACCGACCAATACTGACAACCACATTGATGTATCAATCATTGTGGTTGTCTCGTCATCAAATGACTGGAAGTATTCGGCAAGACCCTCAACCGTCTATGATGTCGGAGACACCAACGAAAACCTGTACAACGCATCAGCAGCTAAACATTTTACCGTGGTTGGGAATTAACATGCGTCTAACTTTCATCATTATTTTCATCACCCTTTTTGCCGGACTGATGACCGGCTGTGCCGACCAGCCCGCCACGTACTCGATGGCCACCCATGATCAGTTCACGCCAGACAACTACAACGCCACTGAACAACTCCTTAAACAACTGAAGGGCAAACTCTCACCCACACAACCTTTGATTGTTGCAACACTGGTAGATATCGATCATTTGGAACAATCCTCAACATTAGGACGGCTTATCTCGGAACAGGTGTCCGCCAAATTCAGTCAAGCGGGTTTACAAGTCGTTGAAATGAAGTTGCGTGAAAATATTTTCATGAAACAGGATCAGGGTGAATTAATGCTGACGCGCAATGTCAAGGACATCGCGCATTCCTGCGACGCACAAGCCGTGGTGGTTGGGACTTATGCCGAAGGGGATCATTTGGTCTATATTAATTTGAAAGTGATTCAACCGAAAACCGATATTGTACTGGCCGTGTATAATTACGCATTACCTAAAAATAAAGATGTCACGTTCATGCTGCACAGTGACGATGATAACAACTGACACAAGTAGCGACTGATGGGGCATTGTTCATAGCACCAATCCTCTGCCGGGGCTTCACCTCGTTAATCGCTGATCGAAAAAACCCAGACCCATCTACTTTTATAGAGCAAATCCATGATCCTTATCACCGGCGGCGCCGGATTTATTGGTGCCAATTTTGTGCTCGACTGGTTGCAAGACTGCGATGAACCCATTATCAACCTCGACAAACTCACCTACGCAGGCAATCTGCATAACCTGGCCACTCTTGCCGATGATCCCCGGCACACATTCGTACACGGCGATATCGGCGATGTAAACCTGGTCGGCACGCTGCTGGCACAACACCGCCCACGCGCTGTGATCAATTTTGCGGCAGAAAGCCATGTTGACCGTTCGATACACGGGCCGGAAGATTTCGTACAAACCAATGTGGTGGGTACCTTTCATCTACTGTCTGCGGTGCGCACCTACTGGGAAGGCCTGACCGGAGATGACAAGAAAAATTTCCGTTTTCTGCATGTCTCCACGGATGAAGTCTATGGCTCTTTGGGGATGGAAGATCCCGCTTTCAGTGAAACCACCGCCTACGCACCCAACAGCCCCTACTCCGCTTCCAAAGCCGCTTCAGATCATTTGGTGCGCGCATGGCACCACACCTATGGCCTGCCCGTGTTAACCACCAACTGCTCGAACAACTACGGCCCCTACCAGTTTCCCGAAAAACTCATCCCGCTGATGATTATGAATGCCCTGGCGGGCAAGACTTTACCCGTCTACGGTGATGGTCTCAATGTCCGTGACTGGCTGTATGTGGGCGACCACTGCAGTGCCATCCGTGCCGTACTGAGTCAGGGCAAGATTGGCGAGGTGTACAATATTGGCGGCTGGAATGAAAAAACCAATATCGAAGTGATTCACACGTTATGCACCATTCTGGATCAAGCCCATCCAGAATCAACTTCGGTGCCCCATACACAACTGATACAGCATATCCGCGACCGCGCCGGGCATGACCGGCGCTATGCGATTGATGCGCGCAAAATTGAGCGTGAACTCGGCTGGCTGCCCAAAGAAAATTTTGAAACGGGCATTCAAAAAACGGTGGAATGGTATCTGTCTCACCAGAATTGGGTGCAAAACATTGCCAGCGGTGAGTATCGACAATGGGTGCAAAAAAATTATGGAGACACGCCCACATGAACAATCGGGTTGGCATCATTCTCGCTGGGGGTTCCGGCACCCGCCTTTACCCCATTACACAGGCCGTGTCCAAGCAACTGCTCCCGGTGTATGACAAACCGATGATTTATTACCCGCTCAGCACGCTGATGTTGACGGGCTTGCGTGATATTTTGATTATTTCCACCCCGCAGGACACGCCGCGCTTTGAACAATTATTAGGCGACGGCAGTCAGTGGGGCATATCGCTGCAGTACGCAGTGCAGGCATCACCCGATGGTTTGGCACAGGCCTTCCTCATTGGGGAAAATTTTATCAACAACCGCCCCAGCACGCTCATTTTAGGTGACAACCTGTTTTATGGTCATGAATTCGCTCATGACTTACGCGTTGCCTCAACGCGCGACAGCGGTGCCACGGTGTTCGCCTACCCGGTCAACGATCCGGAACGCTACGGCGTGGTGGAATTTGACGCCCAGGGCAACGCCATCAGTCTGGCTGAAAAACCCCAGCAACCCAAATCACGCTATGCCGTCACCGGCTTGTATTTTTATGACCGACAAGTGACCGATATCGCCCGCCACCTCCGGCCTTCACCGCGCGGCGAACTGGAGATCACCGATATCAACATGGCATACCTGACACAAGGACAACTCAAAGTCGAGGTCATGGGGCGTGGTCATGCCTGGCTGGACACCGGCACGCATGAATCCTTGCTGGAAGCCTCCCTGTTCATCCAGACCATAGAAAACCGTCAAGGGCTGAAAATTGCCTGCCCGGAAGAAATCGCTTACCGCCAGGGCTACATTGACGCCGCACAGGTCGAACGTCTGGCACAACCCCTCAAAAAGAATGCTTATGGGAAATATTTAATCAATATGCTGAACGAACGGTTATTCTAATGCACATAATCCCCACTTCTCTGCCAGGTGTTCTGCTCATTGAGCCCAAAGTGTTCGGTGACGAACGCGGTTTCTTTTATGAAAGTTACAACCGCAAGATGTTTACTGAACTGGGCATTCCAGACGAGTTTGTGCAAGACAATCATTCCCGCTCAAGTCGTGGCGTATTGCGCGGTTTGCATTACCAAATCCGGCAAACTCAAGGCAAACTGGTGCGGGTCATTGCCGGCAGCGTTTATGATGTGGCTGTCGATTTGCGCCGATCTTCCCCCTCATTCGGGCAATGGGTGGGTATGGAACTCTCCGCCGACAATCAACTGATGGCATGGATTCCACCCGGCTTCGCTCATGGCTTTGTCGTCACCTCAGATACCGCAGAATTTCTCTACAAAACCACTGATTATTGGGCGCCCGCCCATGAGCGCTGCCTGTTATGGAATGATCCGGAGATGAACATCGCCTGGCCGCTAGAGGGCGAACCGTCGCTCGCCGCCAAAGACGCCGCCGGATTGCCACTGGCGCAGTGTGAGGTGTTCGCATGAAAATTTTGCTCACTGGCGTGAACGGCCAGGTAGGCTGGGAATTACAACGCAGCCTGGCCACGCTGGGAACCGTGATTGCCCCCCGGCGCGATCAACTGGATTTAAGCGACACTCACGCATTGCGTGAAAGCATACGCACTATCCGCCCACAGTTGATTGTGAACCCTGCCGCCTACACTGCTGTAGACAAAGCCGAATCTGAACTGGCCTTAGCACGGGCCATCAATACCATTGCGCCGGCCATCATGGCGGAGGAAGCCAAAACGCTCGGCGCCGCCATGTTGCACTTTTCTACCGATTATGTGTTCGATGGCAACCAGACACAGCCATGGGAAGAAACGGATACACCGAATCCCCTTGGCATTTACGGTGCAACCAAACTGGAAGGCGAACTGGCCATTCAAGCAATGGATATCCCGCACCTGATTCTGCGCACCAGCTGGGTGTATGGCCTGCGAGGCGGAAACTTTTTGCTGACCATGCAACGACTATTTCGTGAACGCGAACAACTCAACATCGTCAACGATCAGTTTGGCGCACCCACCTGGTCACGCATGATTGCTGAAGCCAGCGCGCAAATACTGGCCCAGCGCCCCTTTACACACCCCCATTTAACCGGCACTTACCACCTGAGCAATGGCGGCAGCACCCACTGGCACGCGTTCGCCAGCGCTATCCTTGCCCGAACCCCATTACCACAAGGGAAACAGGTCACACTCACCCCCATTCCCGCCACGAGCTACCCCACACCCGCACAACGCCCGGCCAATTCCGTGCTGAACAACGACAAACTGTACGAGGCTTTTCACATCAAACTACCCAATTGGGAAACTGCGCTGGATTTGTGTTTAGGCGGCAACTAGCCTGACGACAGGGGCCTCACTCCCAACTCAACGCCCCACCCGTCTGATATTCCGTCACCCTGGTTTCAAAAAAGTTTTTCTCTTTTTTCAAATCCACCATTTCGCTCATCCATGGGAAGGGATTGTCCGCATTCTCATACAGTTCATCCAGACCAATTTGCTGGCAGCGGCGATTCGCGATGAAGCGCAGGTATTCCTTGAACATGGCTGAATTAAGCCCCAATACACCACGTGGCATGGTGTCTTCAGCATAGCGGTATTCGAGTTCGACGCCACGCTGTATCAAGCCACGAATTTCCTCACGGAACGCGGGG
Organism: Pseudomonadota bacterium; assembly: GCA_021786845.1. Taxonomy (GTDB): domain Bacteria; phylum Pseudomonadota; class Gammaproteobacteria; order Burkholderiales; family Sulfuriferulaceae; genus Sulfuriferula. The sequence goes on from JAJYMO010000043.1 coordinate 15,277, forward strand.
GTCCACAGCTGCGGATTTTCCTGTTTGATGGTGTTAATCAAATCAATACCGAAGTTGCAGTGCATAGATTCGTCACGCAGGATGTATTGGTATTGTTCAGCTGCACCCGTCATTTTGTTTTGGCGTCCCAGTGCCAGAATTTGCACAAACCCAACGTAAAAAAACAGGCCTTCCATGATGCACGCAAACACGATCAATGATTTAAGCAATGCCTGGTCGTTTTCAAAGGTGCCGGTTTTAAATGCCGGATTAGACAGCACATCAATAAACGGCATCAAGAATTCGTCTTTTTCACGAATACTGGTAATTTCGTGATAAGCATTGAACACCTCACCTTCATCCAGTGCCAAACTTTCAACAATGTATTGATAGGCATGGGTATGAATGGCTTCTTCAAACGCCTGGCGCAGCATATATTGCCGGCATTCCGGTGCAGTGATATGACGATAGGTGCCCAGCACGATGTTGTTCGCAGCCAGACTGTCAGCAGTGGTAAAAAAGCCCAGGTTGCGCATCACGATGCGGCGTTCGTCCTCGCTCAGCGCAGTGGGGTCTTTCCATTGCGCGATGTCGCGGCTCATGTTGATTTCTTGCGGCATCCAGTGGTTGGCACAACCGGCCAGGTATTTGTCCCACGCCCATTTGTATTTGAACGGCACCAGCTGGTTCACGTCTGCGGTGCCATTGATGATGCGTTTGTCCTCTGCACGCACACGGCTGAAGCTGTCGACCACAGCCACTTTTGCTGGGGTTGCCGCAACGGAATGTCCCGCTGTTTCAACGCCAGGAGAACGTACACTTGACGATGTACCGAAACTGTTGGGCGCAACAGAATTTTTCGGTGAAGGGGCATCTTCAAAATTCAACATGGTTATTTTCCTTTATTTTTTCGTTGCTCGATGTTTCTATTCGAGACACTGACATGCTGTTTACTGACACGATTCACAACCAGGATCATCAATCGCGCAAAATTTCACATCGGTCATCGCAACTTCTGCAGCAGGGGCGGTGGCATGTACGCTCACCGCGTTCAATTCCCCACCTTTTCCAGTCGACTTTTCCGCGCTGGTGGCACCCATGCTACGCAAGTAATAAGTGGTTTTCAAACCGCGCAACCAGGCCAGCTTATAGGTTTCATCCAGTTTCTTGCCTGACGCACCGGCGAGATAGATGTTCAGACTTTGGGCCTGATCTATCCATTTCTGGCGACGCGACGCACATTCCACCAGCCATTTTGCGTCAATTTCAAACGCGGTGGCATACAACTGGCGCAGTTCTGCCGGAATGCGGTCTATTTTTGACAGGGCGCCATCGAAGTATTTGATGTCGCCCACCATCACCTCATCCCACAGACGCAAGGCTTTGAGATCGCGTACCAGATATTCGTTGGTCATGGTGAACTCGCCAGACAAATTGGATTTAACGTAAATATTTTGGTACGCAGGTTCAATGCTGGCTGACACCCCGACAATATTGGAAATGGTCGCGGTAGGTGCAATCGCCACACAATTTGAATTACGCATCCCGTGTTGACGAATCTGTGCACGCAACGCATCCCAATCCAGGGTGCTGCTGCGGTCCACTTCCACATAACCGCCACGCTGTTCTTCCAGCATGTTGAGCGTGTCTTGCGGCAAAATGCCTTGATCCCACAGGGAACCTGGATAACTTGAATAACTGCCGCGTTCGGCGGCCAATTCACTGGATGCCCAATAGGCGTAATAGCACACCGCTTCCGTTGAGCGGTCGGCAAATTCCACCGCTTGCTCAGAGGCATAGGGCACACGCATGGCGTACAAACAGTCCTGAAAACCCATGATCCCCAAACCCACAGGTCGGTGTTTGAGATTAGAATTACGCGCTTTACTCACTGCGTAAAAATTGACATCCACCACATTGTCCAACATCCGCATGGCCACGCGAATGGTGCGTTGCACTTTTTCAATATCCAGTTGCCTGTTGCCTTGCGCATCAGTTTTCAGGTGCCGTACCAAATTGACCGAACCCAAATTACACACGGCGATTTCCGTCGCTGAGGTATTGAGCGTGATCTCCGTACACAAATTGGAACTGTGCACCACGCCAACGTGCTGTTGCGGGCTGCGAATATTGCACGGGTCCTTGAAGGTAATCCAGGGATGACCGGTTTCAAACAACATACTCAACATTTTGCGCCACATGGGCACGGCTTGCACGCGCTTGAAATGGCGAATGATGCCTGCATCGGCCATGGCTTCATAAGCCACATAGGCGGTTTCAAATGCTTTGCCATATAAATCATGCAAATCAGGTACATCCGATGGGCTGAACAAGGTCCATTCCGCATTTTCCATCACCCGGCGCATAAACAAATCAGGAATCCAGTTGGCCGTATTCATGTCGTGCGTACGCCGACGGTCATCACCGGTGTTCTTGCGCAAATCCAGGAACTCTTCCACATCCATGTGCCAGGTTTCCAGGTATGCGCAGACCGCGCCTTTGCGCTTGCCACCCTGATTGACCGCCACGGCGGTGTCATTGACCACTTTGAGAAAGGGTACCACGCCCTGCGATTTACCATTCGTGCCTTTGATACGCGCCCCCATTGAACGCACCGGCGTCCAATCGTTACCCAGGCCACCCGCATATTTTTGCAACATGGCGTTTTCTTTGATGGCCTGATAAATACCATCCAGATCATCGGACACTGTCGTTAAATAACACGATGACAACTGGCTATGGCGTGTGCCTGCATTAAACAGCGTGGGTGTCGAGCTCATAAAATCAAAGCTGGACAGCACATGGTAAAACTCTATCGCACGGGCTTCCCGATCAATTTCATTCAGTGCAAGGCCCATCGCCACCCGCATGTAAAAAGCCTGCGGCAATTCAATGCGCTTCTCTTCAATGTGCAGGAAATAACGGTCATACAGGGTTTGCAGACCCAGATAATCAAACTGGTAATCGCGCCTGGCGACCAACTCATTGGACAAACGCGCCAAATCGAACTGCCCCAGACGCTCATCAAGCAATTCGGCTTGAATGCCCTGCTGAATATAGCCAGGGAAATAGACGGCGTACTCCGTGCTCATCTCGGCTTGACTGGTCGTGCGGCCCAACACTTCGCGCCGCATTGAATCCAGTAACAAACGTGCGCTGACATAGGTATAGCCGGGATCCTGTTCGATGCGGGCACGCGCTGCCAGAACCAATGCCCGCTCAACCTCTCCGAGGGTGACGCCATCATAAATGTCACGCACCGCCGCCTGCAAAATCGATTGAACATCCACCTGCTCCAAACCTTCGCACGCCGCAGCGATTTGTGCTTCGAGATCGGCCATGTCCAAGGGTTTACGCTGCTCGCCATCCACCACAAAAATACTGGGGTGTTCTGCGCCGGCAGTTCGCTGGGCGGCGCGCTCCTGATTGCGTTTTTCGCGATAAAGCACATAAGCACGCGCCACCTCATGCTCACCGGAACGCATCAGCGATAATTCAACCTGGTCCTGAATGTCTTCAATGTGCCAGGCTCCGCCGTGCGGCAAACGCCGCATCAGCACCTGCACGACCGAACCGGTCAATTGCTCGACCATTTCACGGACACGCGCTGACGCTGCCGCCTGCCCACCGTGCACGGCGATGAATGCCTTCGTCAAAGCAATCGCGATCTTGCCTGGTTCAAACGCCACCACAGCGCCATTACGCCGGATAATCTTGTAATCATGCAAAGTCGCCTGCGCGTTCAATTCAGACACCCGCTCAGACACAAGATGAATGTTCGGTTCTTTAGAGGCCGCAGTGCTCACTGTTTGCATGGGAGTTCCTATTCGTTTAACAGGTTAATATAGACAAAATTTTCATTCAGTTACAGCACAAAACAGGGCATACGCCCCCATTTTATACACAGCTTATCCACAAATTAATGACAGCCTGGTGACCCGCTTATACACAACATATGGTATTTCTAATGCAGCAAAACTACACGATTTGGTAATTCTAGCCATGCCAAAGCTTTAGCACAAGTGTTTTTTAAAATGATTTCCAATGGGATTGCCTTTCTGGCGTCACCAGCAATCAAGCCGCCTTTTATCCTTTTTCCTTGCCGGTTTAAAACCCCGGCCTTCAGGTCGGCAGGAGCGCCGAACCCTGCCCTGAAGGGCGGGGTTTTAAAGGCGCGGTCAGGGAGGGGATGCACACCCCTCCCTGACTAAATATCCACCGGCCTAAAGGCCGGTGACCTCCTTGCTGGCATAACACGTGGTATATCGGTATGATGACAGCATTGTTCCTGCCTGCACTTTTTTTGCCATGCCCAATACTGCTATTTTGCTCATCAGTTGCCCGGACCAAAAAGGTCTGGTGGCTGCGATTGCCCAATTTCTTTATCAACACAACGCCAATATTCTGCATGCCGACCAACATCAGGATGCAGAAACCGGTACGTTTTTAATGCGGGTGGAATGGGATTTGAGTCAGTTCGATCTGGATCTGGAAACTTTTGATTCGGCATTTTCACCGATTGCCCAGCAATTTGAGATGCAGTGGCAACTGGCTCATTCGGGACATCGACCACGCCTGGCGATTTTTGTCTCGCGCTACGATCACTGTCTGGCTGATCTTTTGTACCGTTATCAGGCCGGTGAATTGAATTGCGACATCCCCATCATCATCAGCAATCACACGGACACACAGTGGCTTGCGCAAGCCTACGGCATCCCCTTCCAGCACATTCCTGTGCACAAAGACAGCAAAACAGAAGCCGAAGCCATGCAATTGGCGATTTTGCGCCGCAATCATGTGGATTTCATCGTGCTGGCGCGTTACATGCAGGTGTTATCACCGGAATTTATTCGGCATTACCCCAACCGTATCATCAATATACACCACTCATTTTTACCTGCGTTTCACGGCGCAAAACCTTACCACCAAGCCTTTGAGCGCGGCGTAAAACTGATCGGGGCAACCAGTCATTATGTGACTGAAGTCCTGGATGATGGCCCCATCATTGAACAAGACGTGGCACGCATTTCACACCGTGACGATCTGGATGATTTGGTGAGACGCGGTGCAGACCTGGAAAAAATCGTATTGTCACATGCAGTGCGTTTGCATATTGAACACCGGGTGTTGTTGTATGCCAACAAGACGGTAGTATTCGATTAAGCGTGCCACACGAGGTGTCATAAGCCAACCCGAACTTCGGGCCGAATCAGCGGCGGCACTGGGGTTCCGCAGGCAGTTATTGCTTCTTGCCGATCAATTCAATTGGATAGCCGTCCGGATCACGTATAAATGCGATCACCGTGGTGCCGTGCTTCATTGGCCCCGCTTCACGCATCACCGTTCCGCCACGCTGTTTGATTGCCTCACAAGTCGCGTACACGTCATCCACTTCAATGGCGATATGTCCAAAGCCTGTGCCCAGGTCATACTTTTCCACCCCCCAATTATAGGTGAGTTCAATCACTGTATTTTCAGATTCATCTCCATAACCCACAAATGCCAGTGTAAACTTTCCTTCCGGATAATCTTTCCGGCGAAGAAGTTTCATGCCAAGCGTGTTGGTATAGAAATCAATGGATTGATCGAGATGACCGGTTCGAAGCATCGTATGAAGTAAGCGCATAATTTTATTTCCCGTGAAGTGGCACAGACACCTCTGCAAATGCAGTAGAATTACCACAGGTTTATGTTAGCATTTTTTGAGGTACGCTAAACCACGCTTCAGCAATTGTTTTAACCGTCGTCGTATTTTGTGCCATCGCTTGAGTGTAGAATTGGAAAGAATCCAGCCTGGAAGTCCCGTTGGATGCGAAGGCCATCAGTGAACAACATTGAAATAAATCAAGGAGATTAAAATGGAAAAAGCAAATACATTACCGCAGGGAAAACGGGTGACGCGCAAAAAAATTGTTGAAAATTCCGCACAGGAAAGTCACCTGAAAAACGCCATCACACACGATGAACGTCGTAGAATGATTGCCGAAGCTGCGCATTTTCGCGCCCAGAACAGAAAATCACCGTATGAAGGAGATGAGGTTGCGGACTGGCTTGCCGCAGAAAAGGAAATCGACACCCAAATCGCTGAAATATTGGCTAATCTGGCTTTAGCCGAGTGAACCTGTCATGGGAAGAGGGGCGTAAATCCGTAAACCCGCATGCTGAATGACCTGTTCCGGTTCTTTCTTTGGGTGAAGCGCAGCCTTTTTCTACTCCTTGTCACATTGCCCGTTTGGGCAGGAATGGATTTTGCACGCGCTGAAACCTCACTTTCACATGAGATAGTGGGGAAACCCTTTGAATACGTGGTCAAACAGGGTGATTTTCTCATCAGCCTCGCTGCGCGATTTGGCGAACCGGCCCTGTTGATTGCACAAAGCAACGGAATTGACTACAACAAGCGACTTCACTTGGGGCAACGGTTAGCGATCGATAACCGCCATGTCGTGCCTGAAACCTCAGGCGACGGGATACTCATTAACCTGCCACAACGGATGTTGTTTTTCTTTCGCGACGGGACATTGGCAGGCGCTTACCCGGTAGGACTCGGAATGCCCACATGGCCAACCCCGGATGGGGAATTCAGCGTCGTACAACTGCAAAAGAACCCCGCGTGGATAATACCCATCTCGATCCAGGCAGAGATGCGCAAAAAGGGTGAAACGGTGCTGACAAAAGTGCCGCCGGGGCCTGACAACCCCCTGGGCAAGTACTGGATGGGGCTCAGTATTCCTGGTTATGGCATACACGGCACCAACGCACCACCAAGCGTTTATCATTTCCAAAGCCACGGGTGCATCCGGCTTCAACCTGAAAATATTGAAAAACTGTTTCCGCAGATCGAGGTTGGAGAACCTGGCAAGATTATTTATGCGCCGGTGCTGCTCGCACTACTGAATGACGGACGCATCTATCTTGAGATTGATCGGGACATCTACAACAGGGGTATCAATGCGTTTCCCATGCTGATCGAACTGGCGGAAGCGAACCACCTGACCAACCGCATAGACTGGTATGCGGTGACACAAACCATTGATCAACAAACGGGGATTGCAAGACAAATCAACCTGCAAGCCGACACGCAATAAGGTTTACAATTTTCTGACGGATGGGTATTTTTGTCAGGGATAGGTGTACACTTCTCCCTGGCTGCACTTTTCAGACCTCACTTTGCATGGTGGGGTAAGGAGAAACTCATTTTGTTAAAACACGTTAAAAAACCAATTGGCAGTACCCATTCCAGTACCCGTCGCCGTTTCCTCGCAATGAGTGCCGGGGCGTTGGTGACAGCGGCCAGCATCCACTCCCGATCTGTGTTCGCACAATCCGCTATCATTGCACCAGAGCGCACGCTGTCTTTTTATAATCTCCACACTGGGGAAAACCTGAAAGTTGCCTATTGGGCGGAAGGTGAATACATTGCGGAATCCCTGTCCGAGATCAACCATCTGTTGCGCGATTATCGCAATGGCGAAATCAAACAAATCGATCTTGGCCTGTTAAACCTGCTACACGCGATTACTTTACGTCTGGGCACTTCAAAGCCGATTCAGCTCATTTCAGGTTACCGCTCTCCCGCCACCAATTCAATGTTGCACGCGCACAGTAACGGTGTGGCAAAGCACAGCTTGCACATGGAGGGTATGGCCACCGACATCCGGATTCCCGGGCATGATTTAAGAGAATTGCATGAAGTTGCCATGGCGATGCACGGTGGCGGTGTCGGTTATTATGCCCAATCCAATTTCGTTCATGTGGATGTAGGTCGCCAGCGTTATTGGACAGGCACCTGATCCCCAACGAAGCCGTGTGTGCACGACAGATTTTCCGGCGAGGGGCTAAACACTTGTCCGCGTATTTTATTCCTTCACGCAACAGAGCCGGATTCAGCCTCTCCTCTCTTGAGCGCGCGACAATGAATGGCACATAACCCAAAATGGAAACTCCACAGCCCCACGGACAGAAATTGACAGAAGAACGGGCGATCCAACGTTCGCTCAAGCAGATCTCTGTTCCCAAAGAAGCCAAGGAGCCCAAGTCTGGCACCAGCCGGATAACAGTCACCCTGATGATTTATATTGCATTAATTGTCGTACTTGGCATGGGTTACCTCGCATTAAAACTTCACTTTTTCCCCATCAGCGGAATATCGGCCCCCTTCTTGCAACGCTCCCTCATGGGAAGCTTACTCGGCGTAGTGCTCCTGCTGGCAGAAAAACTCGCTCGAATGTTCCTGTTCAGCAGAGTGGAAGATGATGTATCACGCTACAACCTGAAACGCCTCGTTCATTTTTTCATATTGCTTCTACTGACCATCATTGTCTTTTCAACGTTGCTGGTTGACTGGACGACCGGCCTTATTTCAGTCGGCATACTTTCCATTATACTTGGGCTCGCGCTACAGGCCCCGCTCAGCAATCTTTACGCCTGGTTCTACATTCTGATACAGCACCCTTACCAGATTGGCGACCGGATAAAAATAGGAGAATGTGCGGGCGATGTGATCGAGGTGGGTTATTTTGACACCACACTTTGGGAATTCGGGGGTGAATACCTTTCGTCCGACCATCCCAGCGGGAGGACAATCCGATTCCCCAACTCGCTCGTATTGAATACGCCTGTATTCAATTATTCATGGCCGCTGTTTCCCTACATTTGGAACGAGATCAAATTTTACATCGCCTACGAAAGCGATCTGGAATTGGTGGCACAGATCATGACCGATGTGGCGAGAGAAAAAATCGGCGACCAGATGCGTCAACAGGTATCCATTTACCGAAAATTGCTCGCCAAAACGCCCGTCGATGAACTGAACGTGCACGAAGAACCGATTGTGTTCTTTCGCGCGCACGAGAATACATGGATCGAAGCTGTTGTGCGCTATCTGGTACACCCAAAACAAACTGGCCGGATCAAAACGGAGATGATCAAGATAATGCTTGCACGGCTAAATGAACAACCCGACCGGGTCAAGTTCCCTACCAGCAATACGCGCTGACAACAAAGCCACTGGTCAAATACGACGGTACCCTTATTGCTGCCATATCGGGGTTAAATTAAAGCCATTCAATGCCCGTGCGGCAAATCACCCACAAACTTGAACACAGTACCGCAATATGGGCATTGTGCCTGTCCCGTTTTGGTGACATCGAGAAACACCCGTGGATGGGAGCTCCATGCCGCCATCGCTGGCGTGGGGCAATGCAGTGGCAAATCTGCCGCATGAACTTCCACCGGGGGCATTGTACCAACTGGCGCAGTCTGGTTCATATACCCTCCCGAATATCACTCAACCAATTTTTGTGCGCGGGATGTCGTCCATGCACACAATCAAAATACAAGGATTGTAATTTTTCCGTAATGGGGCCACGTTCGCCATTACCAATCATACGGTTATCCAATTCGCGTATGGGTGTCACTTCAGCAGCCGTACCGGTAAAAAAGGCTTCATCCGCGCTGTAGACTTCATCACGGGTGATGCGTTTTTCCACCACGCTCAAACCCAACTCTTCCGCCAGGGCGATGATACTGTCCCGAGTGATGCCTTCCAGCGCGCTGGTCAAATCCGGGGTAATTAATTTGCCACGACGCACGATAAACACATTCTCGCCCGATCCTTCGGAGACAAAACCGTCCACATCAAGCAATAACGCTTCTTCATAACCGTCTTGTGCAGCTTCCTGATGCGCCAAAATTGAGTTCATGTAGTTGCCGTTGGCCTTGGCCTTGCACATGGTGACATTGACATGATGGCGGGAAAATGAAGATGTTTTCACGCGTATGCCGCGCTCCAGCGCTTCCGCACCCATATAAGCACCCCAACTCCACGCGGCGACCACCACATGGGTAGACAGCGTTTTGGCAGAAATACCCATCGCTTCAGCGCCATAGAAGGCCATTGGACGAATATAGGCGGATTCCAGATTATTCTGCGCCACCACAGCTTTCTGTGCGGCAGAAATCGTGGCTTTGTCATAAGGCATTTTCATACCCAGAATATGCGCAGACTGAAACAGTCTGTCGGTATGATCCTGCAAGCGAAAAATCGCCGTACCTTGCTCGGCACGATAAGCACGAACACCCTCAAACACGCCCATCCCATAATGCAGCGTGTGCGTCAACACATGCGTTTTGGCCTCACGCCAAGGCACCATCTCACCATCGTACCAAATCACACCGTCACGGTCTGCCATCGACATTATTTTGCTCCAGCATTTCTGAATTAAGATTTAAAGCGTAAATTGTAACGCAAATTGACAGCGAGGTCTTGTCACAAAATACCG
>JAJYMO010000043.1:26066-29264 GCA_021786845.1 Pseudomonadota bacterium
CTGCCTCGCCGCTGCGTTATTCGCTCAATAATATCCAATTGCAGGATGGCACCATTATTTTTGACGACAAGCCAAAACATACCCGACAGACCATTACGCATTTGCAATTTTCACTGCCTTTTTTGTCCAACATGCCGGACGATGCGAACATTGATGTCAAGCCCAATTTATCCGCGCAACTGAATGGCGCGCCTTTTCACTTGCTGGCCAAAGCCAGACCCTTCATGCCCACACATGACTCAACCCTGCAACTTAACGCCAAGGGGCTGAATTTGCCGGATTTTGTAACCTATTTACCTGTGCCGCCAAAATTCAGGATCGATACCGGACAGCTGGACAGCCAACTCACGCTCACATTCAGCAACCCGCCCAAACAGATACCCAGCATGCGATTGTCCGGCACGGTTGCGCTTCATAACATCGCGCTGGCCCATGGACAACCCCTGCTGTCTTTTGAGCAGCTGCGTGTCAATATCGCCTCATCGGATCTTTTACGCCAACACATTACATTCAATTCGATTGAATTGAGCCATGCACACCTGAACTTGCAACGTAACCGCAATGGAGAATGGGATGTCGCCCAGCTGTTACCGTCAAGCACCGCTGACAAGGCCGCGCCATCAGCACCCTGGCATATCCAGGCAAATGCTGTCAAACTGGTGGACAGTGATATTCATTTTACCGACCTGTCTACCCATCAGCCATTTCATACCCAAATCCAAGCCATTAACCTGACATTCCGGCATGTCACCACGGAAGCAGGCAAGCCCATTGCCCTGACCGGAACAATGATGGCTGACAGCGGGGAACATCTGAGCGACCAGGGTTGGTTCACGCTTTCACCGTTTACGGCGGATGGGGACTTCCATCTCGAACACGTGACCATCCGGCATTACGCGCCATATTATGCCCATTTTGTACGCTTTGATGTTCGTGCGGGCACATTGGACGCCTCCGCCCGTTACAAGCTGGGCCCATCGCTACAACTTGACGACGTGACGGGCAGATTTGACGGCTTACAACTGCGTATGGTTGGCCACAACCATGATTTTCTGAATTTCAACCATTTCGTACTGACTGGCGGACAGCTGAACCTTGCGCAACACAGCGTCATTGTGGGCGCAATCACCAGCCAATCAGGCATACTCAATCTCAAACAAGATGCCTCGGGCCAGATGAATGTGGCGCAACTGCTCGCGGCTTCCCCTGCCAGCACGCTGAAACCTGACACGAGATCACATTCCGCGATACGGTTAAGCCTCAAAAAATCCAAGTCCAACTTGCCACCCAGCTCCGGTACGTCGTGGCATTGGCTCGTCAAGCACATCAGCCTGGACCACTATGCTGTCAATTTTTTTGCGTCCGGCGCCGGGCACATCCCTACCCTCGCCGCCAAAGACATTGCGCTGCAGGTCAAGCAGTTCTCCAATACGCAACAACCCGCGCAACTCAAACTACGAAGCAACATTGGTGGTACAGGGCACGTGCTTGCCAACGGTCAGCTCTACCTCAATCCGCTCAAACTCAATCTGCAGCTGACTGCCAGCGGCCTGCCGTTAGCGCCTTTACAAAGTTACGTTTCTCAATCCAGCAACATCATCCTCACCGGAGGGGCGCTGTCCGCACGAGGGAAACTAAAGCTGGATGCAATATCTCCCTTGAAACTCAATTATTCAGGCAGCGCGCAGGTCAATCATTTTTCTTCACTGGACAGAATAACAGCCAAAGATTTACTGAAATGGAATCATTTGGGCGTTTATTCCTTCAGGTTGTCCACTTACCCTGCTTTGCAACTCAACATCCCCCACATTGTGCTGAGCAATTTTTATTCACGCTTGATGATTGATCCTGATGGCAGCTTTAATTTACAACACCTTCTCAAGTCCCAGGCCACGCCAGTCGCCACCCCCCCTGGTACCCCGCCTGCCGATGCTTCAATCTTGACCGCCTCACACTTGGCCAAAACTCAACCAAACACATCAAGTGTCGCCAACCCGGTCAGAAATACAGTACAAATAGGGCTTATTACCTTGAAAAATGGTCACGTTAAATTTAACGACCACTTTATTCACCCCAATTATTCTGCCAACGTAACCAGTCTGGCTGGCACGATCACCCACTTAAGCAGCAGCGCCAACAATCGTGCGGACATTGCGCTCACGGGACAAGTCAACGACCAGGGGCAGCTGAACATCAATGGACAAATCAACCCATTATCGAACAATCTGTACCTTGATCTGTTAGCGAAATTATCTGATTTTGAACTTTCCCCGCTGGCGCCCTATGCTGAAAAATACGCCGGTTACGGCATCGAACGCGGCAAAATGTCTTTCAAGGTCCATTACCACGTCGAAGACCAACAACTCACCGCCGAAAATCAACTGTTTCTGAATCAATTGACCTTCGGCAAAAAAGTTGACAGCCCCAGCGCGACCAAACTACCCGTTCTGCTTGCTGTCGCCCTGTTAAAAGACCGTGACGGCAACATTGACGTCAACTTACCCATTTCAGGTTCCTTGAATGATCCTGATTTCAGCATGGGGGGGCTCATCTTCAAGGCAATCGTTCATTTGTTAGAAAAAGCAGTGACCGCGCCATTTAGTTTGATTGCCAACCTTTTTTCAAGTAGTGCAACCATGAGCCATCTCGGTTTTGTGGCAGGCAGCTCCACCTTACCCCCGACTGCAACCGCCCAGCTTCACGCGCTGGCGCAAGCTTTGATTAACCGTCCGAACCTGAAACTGGACATTACCGGATATGCTGATCCGGTGCTCGATCGCCAAAGCCTCAGGCAACGTGCATTGGCACGTATGGTAAGTGCCGAAAAAATCAAACAATTGGCAGCTAAAAATCAAGCCGCAGACACCGTCACTGTTACTCCGGATGAGTACCCAAAATACCTGTTCGCCGCCTATAAACATGATGATGCCATCCCTGATAAACCACATAACTTGATTGGTATGACAAAAATGCTCCCCGTGCCGGAGATGGAGGCATTGATCCTTGCGCACATCACCATCAGTGGTGACCAATTGCGCCTATTCGCCTTCCGGCGGGCCACCGCTGTCAAGGCAGAATTGGTCAAGACCGGCGGCATCCCTTCTGAACGCATTTTTATCGACGCGCCCAAACTGTCCACAGACAATCCTGATCACTTGAGTCCCAGCAGGGTGGATTTTTCTTTGGGTGTCAATTAAC
>JAJYMO010000055.1 GCA_021786845.1 Pseudomonadota bacterium
TGTAAGTGATGCATGCCTTGTGCGGCCACCTGCGGCAGGTGGGTGATGCACAACACTTGCCGGGTGTCAGCCAGTTTGCGTAATAATTGCCCCACTGCTTCGGCAACGCTGCCACCAATGCCCACGTCCACTTCATCGAAAATGAGCACAGGCACTGCCGCGACCTGGCTGATTGCGGTTTGCAGTGCAAGGCTAATGCGCGACAATTCGCCCCCGGAAGCCACCTTTGCCAAAGGCTTCAAACCGGCACCCTCGTGTGGCGCCACCAGAAATTCGATGTGTTCCAGGCCGTGCGCATCGCCTTCGGCCAGAGGATTCAAGGCAATTGCGAATTGCCCACCCGCTAAAGCCAGGTGTTGCATAATCTGACTGACTTCACCACTGAGTTGCTCTGCTGCCGTGGTTCTGATCCTGCTTAATTGCTGAGCATGGTGTTGCCAGGCCGCATGTTCAGCATTGGCTTGTATTTCCAGTTCAGCTAAATCACTTTCGTTGCCTAATTCGACCAATCGTGCTCGTGCCTCGATTAAGCATGTTCCCAAGGCTTCTGGTCGCACGCGATATTTTCTGGCCATGGCCATGGTCTGCGCGATATTTTGTTCCAGATCGGCCAACTGACTGGGGTCGGTATCCAGCTTGTCAGCATAGTGGCGCAAGCTGTGGCTGGCCTCATCCAGCTCCGCACTGGCCGAATCAATCAAGCTCAGCGTATCGGCTAAATGGACGTCGAAAGCAAGCAGTTCAGTCAGATTGCTTCGCAAGGCCTGTAACATTGACAGGGCATTGGTTTCACCTTCAGACAGGTTTTCCAAAGCAAGTGCCACGCCTTCCCCCAACTGCATCGTATGCGCCAGGCGCACATGTTGCGCCTGCATGGTTTCCCATTCATGCTCATCAAATTGTAAAGCAGCCAATTCTTCCACTTGCCAGAGCAAGCGTTCGCGCTCGGATTGGGCGGCAGCTTGATGATGTTGTGATTCAGAAAGTCGGGTGGTGAATGCCCGATAATTGCGATAATGCGTACCGACCTGATGCGCCAATGCCTCTGCACCGGCATAAGCATCCAGCACAGACCGTTGAAAAGCTGGTTTAATCAGCGACTGGTGGGCATGTTGTCCATGCAAATCGACCAGGAATTCGCCGGCTTCACGTAACTGTTGTACCGTTGCCGAACGACCATTGATGAAACAGCGGGATCGCCCACCGGTATCGATCACCCGGCGTAACACACAACTGTATTCGTCGTCCAAATCACCGGCGATTAACCATTCTCGTAGCGCAGGCAATTGTGTCAGGTTAAATTCGGCACTGATCTCCGCACGCGTTGCGCCATCGCGAACCACGCCCGCATCCGCACGCTCACCCATGACCAGTGACAAGGCGTCAACCAGTAATGATTTCCCCGCACCCGTTTCACCCGTTAGCACCGTCATGCCGGGTTCAAAGTCAATTTCCAGCTTATCGACCAGGACAAAATCACGTAAACTTATCGCCAGCAGCATTCGATCATCATCATAATATTTTTCCCCAATACAGTTTTTCACGTAAAGTACGGTAATAACTGTACTGTTTGGGGTGGAGCAATTTTACCGGGGTGGGCGATTGGGTTACTTGTACCACATCACCCGTGTGTATTTTACAATGTTTTTGGCCGTCGAAATGTGCGGTAGCGTCGTCTGCATAAATCAGCTCAAATTCCACCATCGCATGACTGTTGACCGCAATGGGGCGCGCGGATAAAGTGTGGGGGCATATCGGCACCAGCACAAACGCCCCCAGCCCGGGATGTAGAATCGGCCCGCCTGCTGATAAAGCATAAGCGGTGGAGCCTGTTGGCGTGGCGATAACCAAACCATCAGATCGCTGATTATAAACAAACTCGCCATCAATATGCAGTCCAAACTCAATCAGGCGACCCGTTGCGCCTTTGTTGATCACCACGTCGTTTAAAGCGAGGCTGTTAAACACCGTTTTGTTGTGGCGCAGAATGGTCGTTTTGAGCAGTAAACGTTCTTCTTCAATAAATTCGCCGTTAAGGATAGCACTCAGGCTGTCAATCATGTCTTCTGTTGTGACGTCGGTCAAAAATCCCAGATTGCCCAGATTTATCCCGACCAAAGGCACGGAATAAACCGCCAGTTTACGGGCGATGGAGAGCATCGTCCCATCACCTCCCAGCACCACGCCCAAATTCGCCTGCTCGACAATTTCCCGCAAAGCGACTGCAGTCAGGTCATGACTGTCAAGCGGCGCGGTGGTGTTGTATCCCACCAGGACGGTATGCCCCTTTTGACGCAGAAAACCCGCCAGGTGCGATAAAACTTCATCCATTTCCTGCCCGGCATTTTTGCCGATGAGTGCAATGGTTTTAAATGATGTGGACATGGCGAGTATTATATCGGGGCATTGTTGTTCTGAATACGTTCATAAATATGAAATCGACGCAAAATTCGGGTTAGCCATGAATTCTTTTCCAGTCAAAATAAGGTCCCGGGTCCGTTTTCCGTCCAGGGGCAATGTCACTGTGACCGGCCAGCGCCACACCGGGCCATTGTTGACGCAGCAGAATCAATAGTGCATTCAGTTGGGCATATTGTGCATCGGTAAAAGCGGTGGTATCACAACCTTCCAGTTCAATGCCAATGGAAAAATCATTACAGCGTTCCCAACCTCGCCAGACAGATGCCCCACAATGCCATGCGCGTCGTTCGACAGGCACAAACTGGATGAGTTCCCCATCGCGACGGATGAGAAAATGTGCCGATACACGCAAGCCTTTCAATGCGTGGTAATCCGGTCGGACAGCGGTGTTCAGGGTGCCGGTAAACAGCGCGATGATATCCTCGCCGCCAAACTCGCCCGCAGGCAGCGAAATATTGTGTATGACAATGAGGCGAATGTCATGAGCATGGGCCCGGAAATCGCAGTGTGGCGATGCGATAAAACGGGCCCCGGGAATATTTATCATGTCCGATTTTAATCGATCAACGCCATGACCCGTGCTGTGGATCCCGGTTGTCGAGTGAGCCATTCACTTGCTTTGTGAGCAAGTGCCGCGCCGCTTTGCGGGTCATCAATGAGCTCGCGGAGAAAGGAGAACAGCTGTTCTTCGTTTTCGGCGTGACGCACCACATCTGATGCAATGGCGGCAGCAAGCAGTGAATTTTGACGCTGAGCGGCGCCAACCAAAACCGGTTTTCCATACAGGATTGGGGTAATGATATCGGGCGCATGTTGCGCGTCCTCGTGTAAGGTTCCTCCTGCAATCACGAAATCTGCGCAGGCGTACATAGCGGTCAGCGGTTCAGGTCCTTCAATATAATATACCCGGGTCTGCAAGGGGATGAAAGAGGTGGAGAAGCGGTTGTGCCGTATGGTTTGCAAACGGTATTTGATTGATTCCCGGTATACGGGTTCACAGCGCTCAATGTCGTGAGGCGCCAGCAGCATCATGCCCATTTTATGCCGAATGGCGCGGTTAAAAAGCCCATAGGCGATACTTTCCTCGGATTCTCCGGTAGCGGAGAAATAGGCCAACCAGCGTTTTCCTTCCCGTTGCTCCTTGAACCGTTTGCACATGGCAGTGTCGACATGGACGGATGGAATTCGTTCGATGTCCGCCAAAGGATCACCCGTGACCTTGGCGTTGGGTAACGTGTCCAGATAAAGGGCTGTGGTGACGACTTGGCAACCGATGTGGCTGATGGCGGCATCGCGAGCGTTAATCCAGTAACAGGGGCAGGCTGAGGTGGGAATGATCGAGGCAAAATTGGCAGACAGACCCAATACAATGATGCGCTCTGCCCGGGTTTTGATCAGTTGTGTTGTGGCGTCTTTCGGTGTGCCGGATAACAGTAATGAGGGATAAATACACTTGTCAGGCATTTGATCTGTGAAGGCAACAGACAGGTTTTGGAAGCGTGTGTGTAACGCGTCGAGGAAAGCGCTTGCCCGTTTAAATGTGGACAAATCACAGATGACCATCGAACTACCGATAAAACCCGGCGGCAATTTATTCGTACTAAAAAAATCAAGTAAACCCATTGTGTATTTTTGCCATGATTGGATGCGCACAGATGCAACAAGGATACCGGAAAATTGGGTGTTGAAACGCATTTACCCATGAAATTTGGTATTGCTGAACAGCAGACTCCCGGGTTGGGGTTTCGTGCAAAGAGTGGGGTAAGCGCGATTTGTCACTTACCCCGGGGGACTCAAAAATGATTATTGATCAACACTTCGCCCAAAGCCAATTGTCCGCCGCGCGGCCAGGCCGGTTGGGTGGCTTTGCCGATAGCAATCATGAAGGAAACGATGTGGTCTTGTGGCAAGGCGATGAGTTTGCCTACGGCATCAAAATCAAATCCATCCATAGGGCATGAGTCATAGCCCATCTCCTTCGCCGTTAACATCAGTGTCGTCGCGGCGATTCCGCAGGAACGCATGGCTTCGTCGCGTTGAACTTGATCTTTGCCACGATAATATTGATCAATAGCCGGTATCATAAATTCCTGTATCGCCGGTGCGGCATTGCGCCAGTAGCGGACAGGCTGTTTTTCCCATGCTTTCAAGTCTGCACACATAATAATGAGCAACGATGCATCGGTTACCTGTGCCTGGTCCCAGGCAACTTGACGAAGTTCTTTGCGTAATTGCGTATCCTGTACCACCACAAAACGCCAGTTTTGAATGTTAAACGCGGTGGGTGACAGGACAGCCAAAGAGAAGAGTTTTTCAATTTCTGCTTCAGTCATTGTGTGAGTTGGATCATAGCTTTTGACTGAACGGCGTGTTTCGATTGCAGTGGTTACATGCATGTTTTCCTCCGAATTTGATTGAAAATTTATTTTAGTTCAGCGTTCAGTGCAGGGTAATCCGTATAGCCTGCAGCATTGCCGCCATAGTAAGTGCTGCCATCCGGTTCGTTGAGTGGCGCACCGGCGGCGAATCGTTCTACCAGATCCGGATTGGCAATATAAAGGGTGCCAAAGGCTACCAGGTCGGCAGCTCCCGTGCTGATTGCCGTATTGGCCGAATCAAGCGTATAACCTCCATTGGTCATATAAGTCCCATGGTAAGCGGCACGCAATTGGGAAAAGCTGAATTCCGGCCTGGGCTGGCTGTCGTCATGCCCAGCCCATTCAGTGACATGCAGGTAGGCCAGATGGAAGGGGCTGAGTGCCTGTGCGACATGGTCGAACAGGATTTGTGGGCGACTATCATGCATGTCGTTGAATGGGTTGATCGGTGATAAACGCACGCCCACGCGGTCTGCGCCCCATACCTTTATTACGGCTTTGGTGATGTCAAGTAAAAAACGGGTACGGTTTTCGAGTGAGCCACCATATTCATCATGACGCTGGTTGCTTCCATCACGCAAAAACTGATCAATCAGATACCCGTTCGCGCCATGTATTTCAACACCATCGAAACCGGCGCGTAAAGCATTTTCAGCTGCTTTGGAAAAATCGGCCACAACGCCTGCGATTTCGGCGATGCTGAGTTCGTGCGGGGTTACAAAAGCCTGGGTGCCGGTTACGGTATGCGCATAGCCTTGCGCGCAAATCGCCGAGGGCGCAACAGGAAGTTGTTGCCCGGGCAACATGCTGGGATGTGATACTCGTCCACAATGCCACAATTGCAGAAAAATGAGCCCACCACGCTGGTGTACGGCATCGGTGACTTTTTGCCAGCCAGCAATTTGTGCATCACTGTATATCCCTGGTGTGCCGAGATAACCCACTGCCGACAAACTGATTTGGGAACCTTCACTGATGATCAGTCCTGCAGAGGCCCGCTGGCGATAATATTCGACATTCAAAGTTTGTGGTGCGTTGTTCGCGTCAGCACGGCAACGTGTAAGCGGCGCCATGACGATGCGGTTGCGGAGGGTGTGGCGTCCCATTTGAATGGGGGTAAATAGATCAGTAGTCATGCGTGCTCCCTGGTGTGTTAAAAAAACAGAATATGAGACCCTAAGTCCCGGATTCCGGGTATTGCAGAAATGAACACATACCCTTGCTCAGATAAATCCAAATAATTCATCAGACGGCTTTTCGAGTCTGGGTGAGTGACGGCGGACGATGTTGACAACAACCGGTTTTGGTTAGTAGTCACGAATAATTTGAAATGTGTTAAAGATGACATCTGAAGCGAGCATTGATGCCCCGTGATTGAGGCCGTCCAAGATCTCCCCATCGTTCCAGCCCAATGCTTTCAGCACGGCGAGGTCTTCCGCTTTCACCGAGTTGGAGTTTCCGGTGGCTTTTAATACAAACAGCAACATGGCTTTGTCTTTTTCGGGAAGCGGTGCTGAGGCCGGATTACGTTTAGCCTCATTCACCTGTTCCAGTGTTAATTTCGCGACATTGATGAGCATGCTTTCATTAAAACCCACACAGTATTCACAATGGGTATTTTGCGACACCAGCATGCGCATCATGGCAAGAAGCGGAAAACTGAGCGTAGGGTGTTGCATATAATAGCCGATAGACTGCCATTGTTTTGCCAATAGCTCAGGACTGCTGCTCCAAATTTGCATGGCATTGGGTATGTGACCGAACGCTGCGGTGACTTGATCGTAAATTTCTTTGACGCGGCCTTGGGCTTGGTCAGGGGAAACAGTGTGGATTAAAGGCATGATAGGCTCCTTGTTAAAAATACCAACCATTTGGTATAAAAAAATACGGTCAAAAAATTACCGCGTATTTAAACTCGGGTTTCCCCTTGTCCAATCCTGTTGAGGCCTTGATATGAGGATAAAGCGTGTCACCTTTTCAAGGTCTTATGGTGTTATAAAATGGTCACGTCTGCCTCATGAGGTGGCTGATGTAACCATGCAATTCTCCCAGACAATTTTTGAAGACAGCGGCAGATTGCATGGTTTTTGATACGCCCATACAGCCTTCCCAAGCGGATAAAATAAACAAAGCGGCGGTTGCACAATCGACATCTTGCCGAATTGCGCCTTGAGATTGACTGAGTCGAAGTGCGGTGTGCAACGTATCGCGCCATTGCGACAGGATTGCGTCGAGGTGTTGACGAAAAACCTCGTCCAAAGGGCTCATTTCCTGCATCAGATTGTTGAGTGGGCACCCAAGCAGAATCGCGTCTTCTCCGATTTGATCGCCTATCGTTCGTGTGATCTCGAGTAAGGTGTGTATGGGGGTTTGGCTGTTGCGTAACGGGGAAAGAATGAGTGCTTCAATCCTGGGTGCGATGATTTCATCGATGACAGCCAGGCCCAAGGCTTTTTTGGTTGGAAAGTAATGATACAAGGCACCCTTGGTCAGCCTGGCAGCAGACAATATTTGCGCAATGCCCGCCCCCTGAAAACCGTTGCGGTGAATTTCGCAAAAAGCGGCGTGTAGAACAGCGTCGCGTGTGGCGTCAGGGTTGCGTGCTGTACGCATGAGTGTCAGTTCAGTATTCATGGGTATATTAGATACCAACCGGTATGGATATGTCAAGTACGGTTTAGGATTATCCACCACCCAGGAAAGCATTTTGCCGCCAGGCCTCAAACACCACCACCGCCACCGTATTAGATAAATTCAGGCTCCGACTGGTAGGCAGCATGGGAAGGCGTATGCGTTGCCCGGATGGGAATTGTTCAATCAGCTCCGGTGGAAGCCCTCGCGTCTCCGGGCCAAATACAAAGGCATCGCCCGCCTGAAATTGAACATCGCTTACTGACGCGCTGCCCTTTGTGGTCAACGCAAACAAACGCGCACCGCCAAGTTGATCACAGCAGGCTGACCAGTCAGGATGTATTTGGAGCTTGGCATATTCGTGGTAATCTAGTCCCGCACGACGTAATTGTCGGTCTTCAAGTTTGAAGCCCAGCGGTTCAATTAGATGCAGTGTGCAACCGGTGTTCGCGCATAAGCGTATGATGTTGCCAGTATTCGGAGGAATTTCTGGCTGATAAAGGATAATGTGAAACATAGTGGTTGAACTCGATGACCGATAAGCAGATGAACTGAATTAACAATAGGGAAATGGCATGGTTCCACATTTAACTACCGCATTGACTGGGCCGTTGCTGGATTTAGAGCGGCATGTTTTGAACAACACGGCTCGAATTGAGCATTGGTTTCGCCATCAGTGGAATGAACATAAAGCACCGTTTTATACCTCTGTCGATTTGCGTAACAGCGGATTTAAACTTGCGCCAGTCGATACCAATTTATTTCCGGGCGGTTTTAATAATTTAAACCAGGATTTTATCCCCCTGGCTGTACAGGCGGCGATGGTCGCAGTGGAAAAAATTTGTCCTGATACGCAAAAACTTCTGTTGATTCCCGAAAATCATACCCGCAATCTGTTTTATTTACAAAATGTATCGCGTTTGGCCAGTATTTTGCGCAAAACCGGATTAGAGGTGCGTATCGGTAGTCTGATTCCCGAGCTCACAGCGCCTATGAAGCTGGATATGGATGGGGGAGAGTCTTTACTGCTCGAGCCTGTGGTGCGCCATGGCAATCGGGTGGGGTTGGCGGATTATGACCCTTGCGCGGTGTTACTGAACAATGACCTGTCAGCCGGTGTACCGGAAATTTTGCGTGGCATAGAACAAATGCTGCTGCCTCCGTTGAAAGCCGGTTGGTATGTGCGGCGCAAATCACAGCACTTTGCCGCTTACAACCAGGTGGCGGAAGATTTTTCCCGGCTGATAGACATTGATCCCTGGTTGATTAACCCTTATTTCTCCCGTTGCGGTGAAGTCGATTTTCATGCGCGACAAGGAGAAAATTGTCTGGAAGAGCAGGTCAGTGATCTGTTGGCGCGTATTCGCGTCAAGTACCAGGAGTACAAGATTGATGCGCAGCCTTTTGTGATTGTGAAGGCGGATTCAGGCACTTACGGCATGGGCATTATGAGTGTGAAAGACCCTGTAGAGGTGCGCGACCTGAATCGCAAACAGCGCAATAAAATGGCGGTAGGCAAGGAGGGTTCGCAAATTTCCGAGCTGATTATTCAGGAAGGTGTTTATACCTTCGAGAGCATCAATGCCGCCGTTGCGGAACCGGTGGTCTACATGCTGGATCACTTTGTCATCGGTGGATTTTATCGCGTACACACAGGACGCGGGGTAGATGAAAATTTGAATGCGCCCGGTATGCATTTTGTGCCGCTGGCGTTTGAAACGCCCTGCTGCACACCCAATCAAACAGGTAATCCTGATTCAACCCCCAATCGTTTTTACACTTATGGGGTGGTGGCGCGCCTGGCCATGCTGGCGGCCTCACTGGAATTAGAGCAGATGCCGGAGCCTGTCCTATGAAATTTATTTTTTTGATTGATCACCTTGAGTCACTCAAGGTGTATAAGGACAGCAGCATTGCCATCATGCGTGAAGCGACGCAGCGTAAGCATGAAGTGTTTGTGATGCATCAGTCCGACCTGATGTGGCGTGAGGGACGGGTATCTGCTTTGGCGACGAGACTGATTTTGACGGACAACGATGCAGACTGGTATTCAATACAGGATAAAACCACTCAACCGCTGAACGCATTCGATGCGGTGCTGGTGCGCAAGGACCCCCCGTTTGAAACGGAATACCTGTATGCCACACAATTACTTGATTTGGCTCAACAGGCGGGTGCGCGTGTATTCAATGCGCCAGGTGCTCTGCGAGACTTCAATGAAAAGCTGGCGATTGCACGCTTCCCCACCTTGATTGCGCCCACTTTGGTGAGTTGTAATGCCGATGTGTTGCGCCGTTTCGCTCAGGAGATGGGGGATGTGATTTTGAAGCCTTTGGATGGGATGGGGGGAATGCAGGTATTTCGCGTTCGGCCCGATGGCTTGAATTTGAATGCCATCCTTGAAACACTGACTCAAAATGAAACGCGTACGATTATGGCGCAACAATATATTCCGGCAATCAGTGCCGGTGACAAACGTATTTTTATGATCAATGGTGAGGCCGTGCCCTATGCCCTGGCGCGGATTCCTGCAGAAGGCGAAACCCGTGCCAATCTGGCGGCAGGGGGGCAAGGTGTGGCACAATTACTTTCGGCGCGTGACCGCGAAATTACGGATACGGTGGGGCCAACGCTCAAAGCCGCTGGATTGCTGCTGGTTGGTTTGGATGTCATTGGCGATTATCTGACGGAAATTAATGTGACCAGTCCGACAGGTTTTGTCGAGTTGAATCGTGAAACGGGCATTAATTTTACAGCCATGTTTATGGCTGCGCTGGAAAACAGGGTTGATCAAACATGCCATTAGCATGGTGGTTGTGGGTGAGTGTGCTGGTATTGGGTTTGGCGGGGTGTGGTCAGCCTCCTTTGTATACCCAGGAAAGTTATGTGTTCGGTACGCGGGTGCAAATTTCCATTTATGGTGAAAAGCGCGCAAAAGCTCAGGCAGCGGTGGCACAGGTGTTGCGTGAATTCGATGTGTTGCACCACCGGTTGCATGCGTGGGAACCCGGTGAATTGTCCAGTTTGAATGACAGCTTCGCGCGCTCGGAAGACCCGGTAAAGATCGCCCCTGATTTGGCCGCAATGTTGGCTGATGCGACAGCCGATTCGGAACGGTCTGGCGGTTCATTTAACCCGGCTATCGGTAATTTGATTCGTTTATGGGGATTTCAAAGCGACACGTTTGTTCCGCATCAACCGGATACGCTGTCTATTGCTAAACTGCTTGCGGCGCAGCCGCAAATGCGCGATATTG
Organism: Pseudomonadota bacterium; assembly: GCA_021786845.1. Lineage (GTDB taxonomy): Bacteria > Pseudomonadota > Gammaproteobacteria > Burkholderiales > Sulfuriferulaceae > Sulfuriferula. The sequence continues at coordinate 10,687 of JAJYMO010000055.1, forward strand.
TGATAAAAAATGGTAAGGCGTACAGCACAAATCCCGCTGTGCGGCTCGATTTGGGCGGTTATGCCAAAGGTTATGCTCTGGATGTGGCTGCACAAATCTTGCGGTCTATGGGTATCCACAATGCGCTGATTAATATTGGCGGAAATATTCTGGCCTTGGGACAGCATGGTGATCGCCCGTGGCGAGTGGGCATTCAACATCCGCGTAAACCGCAGGCGATTGCCAGTCTGGCGTTGCGGGATGGCGAGGCCATTGGGACTTCGGGCGATTATCAGCGTTATTTTGAGCTGGGTGGCCGGCGTTATTGCCATATTATTGATCCGCATACAGGCTGGCCTGTACAGGGGGTAGAATCGGTTACCGTGCTGATTTCTCCCGGCCCCCATGCGGGGGTGAAATCTGATGTGGACAGCAAACCGCTGTTCATTGCGGGTGTGGCAGGCTGGCGTAAAGCGGCTGCCGTGATGGGGGTGCAGGCGGCGATGTTGATTGATAGCCAAGGGCATATTTATTTAACGCCGTCTCTGCGTGAGCGGCTAACGTTTATTCCGACACTAGGGTGATGGCGTCATGATTGGAATACTGATTGTTGCACATGGTACATTGGGTGAGAGTTTGATCCAATGCGCAATCCATGTGCTGGGGGCACGGCCTGAAAGCTTGCTGGCGCTGGATGTGACGGCGCAGACCCAATCTAATATGCTGGACCGTGCGCGAACAATGATAGCGGAACTTAATTCCGGTGAGGGTGTGTTGTTATTGTCTGATATATACGGCGCAACACCTTGCAATACCATGTGCCGTTTATTGTCTCCCGGCGAAGTTGAAGGGATTCCTGGCGTGAATCTGCCTATGTTGATGCGGGCCATTACCTATCGGCACTTGCCGCTTGCCCAGTTGCTGGACAAAGCCGTCAAGGGTGGACAAGAAGGCATTTTTTATATTACTCCGGAGCTTTGCGATGCGACAGCAGGATGTTGAAATTATCAATAAATTGGGTATGCATGCGCGGGCATCGGCCAAATTTACCCAATTGGCCACCCAGTTTAAAAGTGAGGTGTGGTTAAGCCGGGGTATTCGTCGCGTCAACGCCAAAAGTATCATGGGGGTCATGATGTTGGCAGCGGCCAAAGGCAGTATGGTGAAAATTGAAGTTGATGGCGAAGATGAACAGGTGGCCATCAGCGCATTGGCAGATTTGGTCACTGATAAATTTGGAGAAAGTGAGTGAGCTTTACCCTGCACGGTTTGGGCGTTTCACCGGGTATCACCATCGGTGTGGCCCGGCTTGCGTCACACCATCGTATTGAAGTGCCACATCGTATCTTGCCGAGTCAGGATGTGAACAAGGAAGTGCGTCGTTTCGAGGTTGCTGTGGCACAAGTTCGTCAGGAAATGGAAACTCTGCGTGGCCAAATACCGCCGAATGCACCCGCTGAGCTCGCAGCATTTTTGGACATGCACCGCATGATTCTGGATGACGGCATGTTGTCTGAGGTGCCCAAACAATTGATTGTTGCACAGGAGTGTAATGCAGAATGGGCTTTGGCTCAGCAGATGGAACAATTTTTGGAGCAGTTTGACACCGTTGAAGATGTTTATTTGCGTGAGCGAAAAACCGATGTCGTGCAAGTGGTCGAGCGGGTGCAAAAGGTACTGCTGGGACATCAGGACCGGTTCCCGACGTTAGAAAGCAGCGAGACTGATTGTATTTTAGTCGCGCACGATTTGTCACCCGCCGACATGGTTGTGTTTAAACGACAACGCTTTGCTTCGTTCATCACGGACTTGGGTGGTGCAACCTCCCACACGGCGATTCTCGCCCGCAGTTTGAATATTCCATCCGTGATCGCGCTGCACAATGCGCGGGAGTTGATTCGTGACAATGAAATCATCATCGTTGATGGCCAGCAAGGCGTGGTGGTGGTGGATCCCGATGATGCCGTGCTGGAAGAGTATCAACTGCGCCAGAACCAGTGGCGCATTGATTCCCAAAAGCTCAAGCGTTTAAGTGGCAGTCGGTCGAATACCCTGGATGGTGTGGAAATTGAGTTAATGGCCAATATCGAATTACCCCAGGATGTGGCAGCGGCTCGCGAAGCAGGTGCAATGGGTATTGGCTTGTTCCGCAGTGAGTTTTTGTTTATGAATCGCAACGGTCTGCCCAACGAAGACGAACAATATGAGGCCTATCGTGATGTGGTGACGGCGATGAAGGGCTTGCCCGTGATCGTACGTACTTTGGATGCGGGTGCAGACAAGCCTCTGGGCAACTTGACTGATCACACGCTTAACCCGGCATTAGGACGACGTGCGATACGCCTGTGTTTGGCTGAACCCATGATGTTCCATACCCAGTTACGCGCGATTTTGCGCGCTTCGTATCATGGGCAGATTAAGATCATGATTCCCATGCTCACCAACCTGCAGGAATTGCGTCTGACCTATGCCGCCATTGAACGGGCCAAAGCCAGTTTGCTGGCAGAGGGGCAGTTGTTTAATCCTGCCGTGCCGGTGGGCGGAATGATAGAAGTGCCTGCTGCAGCCTTGATGGCAAGCGCATTTGCCGAACGGCTGGACTTTCTTTCGATAGGCACCAATGATTTGATTCAATATACGCTGGCCATAGACCGTGCCGACGACGGCGTGGCGTATTTGTATGAGCCGACGCACCCTGCTGTGTTGTATCTGATTGCGGAAACCATCCGGGCGGCGGACAAACTCGGCAAACCGGTTTCGGTTTGCGGCGAAATGGCGGGTGATCCGCGTTTGACCCACTTACTGCTGGGTTTGGGTTTGAGGCGCTTTTCCATGCAAGCACCCAGCCTGCTTCCGGTAAAACAGCAATTGCTCCAGGCAGATACCCAAAAGATTACCGCGCTGGTGCAAAAAATACTCAAGACCAGTGATGAAGACAAGCTGGAAGCACTGTTTCATAAATTGAATTAGGTTGGAGCGACAAGTTCGCCTGCCTTCCTGTTGGTGGATATGAATAGGAGAGGAGTGTGCTTTTTCTCTGATAACAGGCCCTCCGAAATCTTGCCCTTCGGTTCGTGGTTCGACGCACCTCACGGACAAGGCAAATAGCCATCCAACATCATGACACAGCATTTCATCATGCCGTTTCTCCTGCTCGCCTTGTGTTCTCTTTGGTGGGCTAAACCGGTAAAAGCAATGAGGTCACCGGCCTTCAGGCCGGTGGATATTTAGTCAGGGAGGGGTGTGCATCCCCTCCCTGACCGCGCCTTTAAAACCTCGCCTCAGGGCGGGGTTCGGCGCTCCTGCCGGCCTAAAGGCCGGGGTTTTAAACCAGCAAGGAAAAAGGATAAAAGAATAATTTTTTAGCATCCTTTGATATCCTGGTTCGTCTCCCTTATTGGAAACATCGATTATCAGGAGAGCTTCATTATGTCGGTCACACAACTTTTCATTTCTCGTCGCCAGTTGTCGGGTGACATCACCGTGCATGGCCTGGTGATAACAGGTTTTGTTCTTTCAGTTAAAGCCGGCGACATACCCAAAAATACCGAAGCGGATGGGCCTGTGACTTGTTTGTCAGAAACCTGTTTTGAGGGCATATTATTATGACGACTGAAGTTGAATATCCAGGCCCCGTGTTGCCGGCTTGGCGGGCATGGGTCGTGCCAGGGTTGTTTGTGCTGATGTGGGCGTTTCTTTACGCCCAGCTTGAACCCGTGACAGATGCTTTCATGCATCGATTGCCCCTTTCGCCACAGAGTCACCTGTACAGCGCGGTGGGTTTCTTCGCTTTTGAAGTGCCGAAGGTGTTGATGTTGCTGACACTGATCGTGTTTTTCGTTGGCGTGATTCAAACATTTGTGACCCCGGAGAAAACGCGTGCTTTGCTCGCAGACAAGCATCAGGGGATGGGCAACGTCTTGGCGGCTACCCTGGGTATTGTGACCCCATTTTGTTCCTGTTCCGCGGTGCCCCTGTTTATCGGATTTCTGACTGCGGGCGTTCCCCTGGGTGTGACCTTCTCATTTTTGGTGTCTGCGCCGATGGTGAATGAGGTGGCGCTTGTACTGCTGTTTGGGATGTTTGGCTGGAAAATTGCTTTGATCTATATGGGGTTGGGGCTGGTGGTGGCAATGGTCGCAGGTTGGATCATTGGGTGGATGAATCCTGTGCACTGGGTGGAGCCATGGGTGTATGACATTCCTGCGGTCAGCTTGACGGAAAACAAACTGGATTGGTCTGCACGGTTTGCACAGGGTTGGCATCATATGCGTGACATTGTGCTCAAAGTGTTTCCATACATTATTGCGGGCGTTGGTGTGGGCGCGTGGATACACGGTTATGTTCCTGAAGATTTTATGGCGCATATCATGGGAAAAACGGCTTGGTGGTCGGTGCCGCTGGCAGTGCTGATTGGCGTGCCGATGTATTCTAACGCGGCAGGCATGATTCCTGTGGTGCAAGCTTTATTGGGTAAAGGTGCAGCGCTGGGTACCACACTGGCTTTTATGATGTCGGTGACTGCGCTGTCTTTTCCTGAATTCATGATCCTCAAAAAAGTGATGAAAACCCAATTGATTGCGTTGTTTGCTGGCGTCGTCACAGCAGGGATCGTACTGGTGGGCTTTGTGTTCAATGCCATGATGTGAATGTTTTAACATCGCGGATTCCAGTCGGAAGTGGAATTTTTTGGTGTGTGCCAAGTGCCTCGGCTTTGGTAGGCGGGGTTGCGCAGGTCAGGCTTCAGCCTGACGCGGTGGTAAAAGATACGACAGATTGTCGGGTTAAAACCTGATCTACGGCATAGGTGGCGTGAATGGTCAGTTAAAAATTTTGCGGATTTGAGTCTGAGGCCTGCTTTTTTGGTGTAGAAATGGGTTGCACCAGAGAAGTGTTGGCAGTTTGAACTTGAATCCGCTGGTTTTAATTGTAATATTTTAAATATAAAGGAATTGTCATGACTCAAATCAAAATCCTCGGTACGGGCTGCGCCAATTGCAAAACCACACAAAAATTGGTCGAAGAGGTGCTCGCGGCGAAAGGTGTCCACGCACAGGTAGACAAAGTAGAAGACCTTCCATCCATCATGAAATATGGCGTAATAAGTACGCCCGGTGTGGTGATTGGCGGTAAAGTCGTGCATGCAGGTGGCGTGCCCAGCCGTTCGCAAGTCGAACAGTGGGTCGCCGCACTCTGATCTTGCCTGACATGACGTCATTCAATCCGTCAATACGGGGCATTTCGCTTGGGTGTTGCACCGATTGGACGAAATCTCGCTACGCGAGTTTCACGTTAATCTGGTGCCATACCGCTTTGTATCAATAGCTTTGTGTTCACGGGTATTCCGGGGTAGACTCGGTAAAATTTGTCCTGATGAAGGCATGCGCTTTGGTGGAAAGAGGAAGATGAATTTTAAAAAACGGCGTGTCGTGTTATTGCCTGTCTTGTTAATGGTCGCTGCCATGGCCGCTTACGCATGGCATTTTTTTCATTCACAGGCTGCTCCCCCGCTGGTGTTATATGGCAACGTGGATATTCGTGAAACCGACCTCGCGTTTCGTCAATCGGGGCGCCTGAAAACCATGTTGATGGAGGAGGGTGCGACGGTCAAAGCCGGTCAGTTATTAGCGACTTTGGATGACGTGCCGTTTCAGGAGGCGGTGGCGGGTGCGGAAGCGAATGTGGCGCAGGCTCGCGCCGAACTGGCCAAACTGTATCACGGCAACCGTCCGCAACAGGTGGCTGAAGCGCGAGAGGCTGTGCGGCAGGCCGCTGCAGCGGATGTCAATGCGCGAGCTGATGCAGCCCGGCAGCGCGGGTTGTTGGCCAACGGTGCGTCGAGTCAGCGTATTGTAGACGCGGCCACTGCTGCCAGTGATGCGGCAGACGCCAATCTGGCTGCAGCCAAACAACAGTTGAATTTGATGGTGGTGGGTTCGCGTCAGGAAGACATCGATGCGGGTGTGGCGCAATTGGCACAGACGCAGGCGAATCTGGCACAAGCACAAACCGCTTTGGCCGATACGCACGTGTTCGCGCCGGTGGATGCAATTGTATTGTCGCGTGTGCGAGAGCCTGGCAGTATGGTTGGCCCAAGCGTGCCGGTTTATACCTTAACCGATTTAATCCCGGTTTATGTCCGGGCTTACGCCCGCGAAACCGAGTTAGGGAAAATGGTGCCTGGTACACGGGTGAAGGTTTTTACAGATTCGGGCAAGCACGTTTATACCGGCACGGTGGGTTTCGTGTCGCCGCAGGCTGAATTCACGCCAAAGTCAGTGGAAACGACGGATTTACGCACTGATTTGGTCTATCGCATTCGTGTCACCATCGATCATCCCGATGAGCATTTACGCCAGGGGATGCCAGTGACAGTCAGGTTTGCGTCTTGAATTCATACGGACTTATGTTTCAATGAATCCCGGTAATCAGACCGAACAGCCGCCTGCGATAGCAATCAATGCGGTCAGCAAGCATTTTGGTGCAACGGTAGCGCTGCAAGCCGTCTCAGCCCAAGTGAAGTATGGGTATCTCACGGGGATTGTGGGGCCGGATGGCGCAGGGAAAACCACTCTGTTACGCCTGTTGGCTGCGTTGCTTGCCCCAAGCAACGGACAAATTCTGGTGGCGGGACATGACAGCGTGACGGAGCCGGAACAGATTCATGCTGTGACGGGTTACATGCCGCAGCGTTTCGGTTTGTATGAAGACTTAAGTGTACTGGAAAACTTGAACCTGTATGCACGGTTGCGTGCAGTGCCGGCTGAAGAACAGGCCGCGCTCTTTGATCGTCTGTTGGCCTTTACCAGTTTGGGACCTTTTACGGACCGTCTGGCAGGTCGTTTGTCGGGCGGAATGAAACAAAAGCTTGGCTTGGCTTGCGCCTTGATGGGCAAACCCAAAGTGTTGTTGCTGGATGAGCCCAGTGTGGGCGTCGATCCGGTGAGTCGCCAGGAACTGTGGCGCATGGTGCAAGCGCTTACGACAGAGGGTATGGCCGTTATTTGGTCCACGGCTTATCTGGATGAGGCGGAGCGGTGTGAGTCGGTGATTTTGCTGAATCATGGCCAGATTGCCTATGACGGTGCGCCATCCATTTTGACACAGCGTTTGCAAGGCCGCTGTTTTCGCTTGAGCGGGTTTATGACGGACCGGCGTCAGTTGTTGATGCAAGCGCTGGATTTGTCTTCCGTGTGTGATGGGGCCATACAGGGCGACAGTTTGCGTGTGGTGTTGCGTGCAGACCATGATTTGGCCGAATTGCGCCAGTTTTCGCAAGACAATGCGGCGCAAATCGAATCCCTTGCCCCGCGTTTTGAGGATGCGTTTATTGATTTGCTGGGTGGTGGAAGTGGTGGGCGGTCGGCATTGGCAGAGCGTTTTGAACCGATACAGAATTCGACGCGCAGCCCTGTTGAGTGCCATGACTTGACTTGTCAATTTGGTGATTTTGTCGCGACGGATCATGTGACATTTCACATACGTCAAGGTGAGATTTTTGGTTTGCTGGGGCCGAATGGCGCGGGGAAATCGACCACTTTCCGCATGCTGTGCGGTCTGCTCAAACCAACTTCTGGTGAAGCACGGGTCATGGATATTGATTTGCGCCATGCGGGCAGTGCAGCCAAGCGCCAAATCGGCTACATGGCACAGAAGTTTTCTTTATACGGGTTGTTGTCGGTCAAACAGAATTTGCAGTTTTTTGCTGGGGCGTATGGCCTGGATACTGCCTTACAACATACGCGCATTGATGAGATGGTTGAGCTGTTTCAGCTCGCGTCTTATTTGAGCGCTGAGCCGGAAAGCCTGCCTTTGGGTACCCGGCAGCGGCTGGCATTGGCGTGTGCCTTGATGCACCGCCCTGCAATACTGTTTCTGGATGAGCCGACTTCAGGGGTGGATCCCTTGACGCGGCGCGAGTTTTGGACGCACATCAATGGCTTGGTACGTAAAGGCGTGACGATTCTGGTGACCACGCATTTCATGGAAGAGGCCGAGTATTGCGATCGGGTGGCGCTGATGCTGCAGGGAAAAGTGATCGCACTGGATACGCCGGACGCGCTTAAACGCAGTGCAGTGACGGCAGAAGTGCCCGACCCGACCATGGAACAAGCCTTTATCCACCTTATCCAGACTGCGCAATCACCGCAGCAACCGGTGTAGGGGCCGTGAGCGACGTGACCACTTTTTCCTTTGTGCGCCTTGCTGCTTTGATGCGCAAGGAAACACTGCAAATTTTGCGCGACCCCTCTACCCTGTTGATCGCAGCGGTATTGCCGATCATTATCTTGTTTTTGTTTGCTTATGCTGTCTCGCTGGATATCCGGCAAGTGCGCATAGGCGTGGTGCTGGAGTCGAATGATGCGTCAGCACAATCTTTGGCGGCGGCTTTTTCCGGCACACGTTATTTTTTGGTGACTCCGGTGCGAGACCGGCGCGAGGTGGTGCCCAAGTTGATTGCGGGGACATTGCGCGGATTTGTGGTGATCCCGCCGGATTTTGATCAGCGGCTGGCCTCACCCAGGTTACGTGGTGGCTTGATACAGGTGATCACGGACGGCTCACAACCCAATACGGCCAATTTCGTTGCCGTGTATGCACAAAATGTGCTGGCGGGATGGTTGGTAAGCTATCAAACGCAAGCAACTCCCGCTCCGGTGTGGGTGCCCCGTTTCTGGTTTAATCAGGACATTGACAGCCGCCATTTCCTGGTGCCGGGCGCGTTGGCGGTGGTGATGACGATTATCGGCACTTTGTTGACGGCGCTGGTGGTGGCGCGTGAATGGGAGCGAGGCACCATGGAGGCATTGATGTCCACATCCGTGTCGGTGATGGAAATTCTGCTGGGAAAACTGTTGCCTTACTTTGTGTTGGGCTTGCTGGCGATGATGATTGCCACCTTGTTGTCGATTACGGTGTTTGAAGTGCCGTTGCGCGGTTCGTGGTGGGCTTTGCTGTTAACCACCAGTTTGTTTTTGATCCCCGCGTTGGGCCAAGGTTTGCTGATCTCGGTGTTAAGTAAAAATCAGTTTATTGCGTCCCAATTCGCATTGATTACCGGTTATTTGCCGGCATTCATGTTGTCCGGGTTTCTGTTTGAGATTGATTCCATGCCTTGGCCGGTGCGTATGTTTACGCATTTGGTGCCGGCGCGCTATTTTGTTTCATCCTTGCAAACTTTGTTTCTGGTGGGTGATGTGTGGCCGCTGCTGTTGCCGAATATGCTGGGCATGTTGGGTCTGGGTGCCGTATTTTTTTTCATTGCGCGGCGCAAACTGCACAAATCGCTGGAGGCATAAGAGATCATGACCTGGTTTTCACCGGCAATGCGTGCGCTGATCATCAAGGAACTGCTCAGCGTGTTGCGCGACCCCAAAAGTCGCATACTGCTGATCGTGCCGCCTTTGGCGCAATTGATCGTATTTTCTTTTGCTGCCACGCTGGAATTGACGCGTGCTGACATCGCTGTGTATAACCAGGACAATGGCGCATGGTCCCGTTTGTGCGTCGAGCGGGTGGCCCATGCCAGTTTTGTGCACCAAATGTATCCGGTATACAGCGAAACGGCTATTCGGCAGCTGATCGCAACCAAACAGGTGATGGCGGCGATTGTGATTCCCAATACGGCTTCCAGTGACGAGGCGGCAGGACGGTCGGTTCAATTGCAAATTATCCTGGATGGACGGCGCGCTAATTCTGACCAGATTTTGTTGGGTTATTTGACCGAGATCCTGGCGAGGCTGAACGCAGAACCGGTGAATGCATCACCGACCATCAGTGATTTGGCGGTCACCCGACACTGGTTTAACCCCAATTTAATTTATCAGTGGTTTGTGGTACCCGGTGTGGGAGGAATTTTAGTGACCTTCATTACCTTGCTGTTGACGGCTTTATCGATTGCGCGTGAACGTGAACTGGGGACATTTGATCAGTTGCTGGTGTCACCTTGTACCCCAGGAGAAATGATTGTCGCCAAAATGGTGCCGGCCTTGTTGATTGGCATGGTGCTGGGTATTTTGATGACCGGGGCGGCTGCTTTTTTGTTCCAGGTTCCTTTTGTGGGATCTTACGTGGGTCTGTTGCTCAGCATGTTGTTGTATATATTATCGGTCAATGGAATTGGTTTGATGTTGTCGGCATTGTGTAACACCCAACAACAGGCTATTTTGGGTACCTTCACCCTGGTGGTGCCCAGTGTGCTCATGTCTGGATTCGCCACCCCGGTAGAGAATATGCCTGCTTTTTTGCAATGGGTGGATCAGGCCAATCCGCTTAAATATTACCTGATTATTTTGCAGGGCAGCTTTCTTAAAAATTTACCGGCAGCGGTGGTGTGGGCGAATGATTGGCCGTTGCTGGTGATCGCGGTGGTGACACTTACTACGGCGACCGTGTTTGTGCGGGGGAGGTTACAATGAACACAGGGAAGGATGTCATGACAAAGTTGGGCAGGCGCGGTCTGTTGATGGTGGTTGTTCTGCTGGCAGGTTGCACGGTGGGTCCGGATTACCATGCACCAAAAATCAACGCAGGAAACGGGTGGTCAGCGGGCGGTTTTGCCGCACAGGGCAAAGCCGGTCAGATGGGGTGGTGGCACGGATTGCATGATCACGAATTGGACAGGCTGATTGATCTGGCTTTAAGCAGCAATCCTGATTTGTTGGCTGCACAGGCACGTATTGCGCAGGCGCGTGCTGCACGGGATGCCGCATTGGGGTTGCAGGCACCGCAATTGCAAGCCGCAGCCAGTGTAAACCAATTGCGTCAAAGTGAAAATGGCTTGATGCCTTTGGCTGAAATCCCGATTATTCCACGCGATGCCACGATCTATGATGCGGAATTCGATGCCAGCTGGGAAATCGACTTGTTCGGCGGTACGCGTCGCCGGATTGAGTCAGCGAAAGCACTGCAAGCGGCCAGCATTGCGAGTGCGGAAGACCTGCGCGAAAGCCTGATTGCAGAAATAGTCCGCGATTATGTCAGTTTGCGCGGGGAGCAAATCGAGTTGACTGCACGTCAAGCCAGTATTGCCACGCTGGATGCGGAAATTGGACTGCTCCGCCAGCGTGCAACAAACGGTGACGTGCCTCTGTACACCCTGTACTCCCTGACACTGCAACGCGAAGACAATGCGGCGGCTGTGCCGGTGTTGCAGGCACGAATGCGTGCATTGGCACTGTCTTTGGGTGTGCTCAGCGGACAGTTGCCGGAAAGTGAATTGGGTTTGCTGAATCAGCCTGGTGAAGAGCTGAATTTGATGCCCATCCCGGTGGGTGAGCGTGCCGAGGTATTGAAGCGCCGTCCTGATGTGCGTGTGGCTGAACGGCAGTTGGCTGCAGCGACCGCCGATATTGGTGTGGCCACTTCAGCATGGTTTCCTCAATTGGCGATTTCGGCCAGTGCAGGCTATCAGGCGTTGAACCCGGGAGAATTATGGGCATCAACCAGCCAAACCGGATCCATCATGCCGCTGATTTCGTGGCGCCTGTTGGATGGCGGGCAAATCAAGGCGGAAATTCATGCGGCCAAAGCCCGGCAAGCCAGCGCAGCACAAGTTTATGTCAAAGCGGTGCTGGGCGCATTGGGCGATGCAGAACAGTCCCTGTCAAATTATCATTACGCATTGTCCTCTGTGGACAGCGAGCGGGCCGCCCAGCATGCTGCCCAGTTGGATGCTGACATGGCGCAGGCCCGCTTCAAAGCAGGGGATATTCCCCGTCAGGACTGGTTAGCCACCGAACTGGTGCTGGATAATGCGCAAACCACTTTGGCAGTGACTTATACTCAAGCGGCAGTTGCGATGGTGGCTTTGCATCGGGCCCTGGGTGGATGAGGCGGATGCCGATTTGCTGCAGGTATGGTATGAATTTCGGGTTTTGGTAGTTCACGGCTTTGTTTCTTGTTATCTTTTTACCTTGCAGGAGAGATAAATGGAACCAGATGTATTGAGGAAAATGTTGCGCGATATGTTGTTGGCGCGTGCCTTCGAAGAGCGTGCAGCAGGGGAATACACCAAAGGTAACATCTCTGGTTTTCTACATCTTTATCCAGGTGAAGAGGCGGTGGCGGTGGGCGTGTTACATGCGGCGGAGCCCGCCGATTACATCGTTTCTACCTATCGTGAGCATGTGCATGCCCTGGTGCGGGGCCTTCCTGCGAATGTGGTGATGGCAGAGTTGTTTGGCAAAAAAACCGGGTGCAGTGGCGGGATGGGTGGTTCCATGCACTTGTTTGATCGCGAGCGACGCTTCATGGGCGGGTACGCCATTGTGGGTGAAACTTTTCCTGTGGCCACGGGGATTGCTTACGCCATTGCCCTGCGTGAATTGCCGGAGGCGGTCATTTGCTTCTTCGGCGATGGTGCAGTGAATCAGGGGACTTTCCACGAAAGCCTGAACATGGCTGCTCTGTGGAAGTTGCCGGTGTTGTTCGTGTGTGAGAACAATCATTATCAGATTGGTACTGAAATTCACCGCCACTCGGCGGTGGCTGAGGTCTATAAACGTGCTGGCGCCTATCATGTTCCGGCAAGAAAAATCGATGGCATGGATGTGCTGGCAGTGCATCGCGCCACGCAGGAGGCGCTGGCACAGATCCGTTCGGGCAATGGTCCACAATTTCTTGAATTTGAAACCTATCGCTTTAGGGGGCATTCCATGGCCGATCCCGGCAGTTATCGCCCAAAAGTCGAGTTGCAGGCCTTTGAAAATGAGGATCCGGTCAAAGTGGTCATTGCCGAAACTGTCACCTATCCCAGTGCCGGGGAGATCGCAATTGCAGGACCTGACAATATTGAGCGCCTGAAGGGGCATCTCGATAGCAACGGTCACCTCAGTTCCCGGCAACTTGATGCCATCAGGATAGAAGTCGCTGAAGTGGTGGAAGCGGCCGTACGTTTTGCCAGTGAGAGTCCCGAACCCACACTGGCGGATGCTGAAGCGGCGCTGAATTGCAACCGTCACGGGGAGGTGCTGATTTAATGAGCGAAAATGTGTATTACTGGCAGGCGCTGAATCGCGCCCTGGACGCCGATCTGGCCGCCGATGAGTCCGTGATCGTGCTGGGTGAGGATGTTGCCCTGTATGGGGGCAGCTATCGGGTTACTGAGGGGTTGTACGCCAAATATGGCGAATGGCGGCTGCGCGACACCCCGATTTCTGAGGGCAGCTTCACTGGCCTGGGGGTCGGCGCGGCGCTGGTGGGTTTGCGTCCGGTAGTGGAGATCATGACCATCAATTTCGCCTTACTGGCGATGGATGCCATCATTAACATGGCGGCCAAAATTCCCTTCATGTCTGGTGGGCAATTTCCCATGCCGCTGGTGGTGCGCATGCCCGGTGGGGTGGCCAAACAACTGGCTGCCCAACACTCCCAGCGTCTGGAGCAAATGCTGATGAATGTGCCTGGACTGCGTATCGCTGTGCCTGCCACGCCGCAGGATGCGTATTGGCAGTTGCGTCAGGCGATCCGTAGCGATGAGCCCATTATCATACTGGAACATGAATCGCTCTATTTTACCCAGGGTTCGCTGGATGTGAGTCTCGAAGCGCCGCCCATGCACCGTGCACAGGTAAGTCGTCAGGGCAATGACCTGACCATCGTGACTTATTCACGCATGCTGGATCTGTCATTGCGTTCGGCGGAACAGCTTGCCGAAAAAGGCATCGGGGCAGAGGTCATTGACCTGCGCAGCCTGCGGCCTCTTGACTGGGAAACCTGCACGGCGTCATTGGAAAAAACACGCCGTTTGCTGGTCGTAGAAGAGGATTCGCGTTTCGCCGGTGCTGGCGCAGAAATCGTTGCCGGACTGACTGAGCGTTGTTTTTATTACCTGGATGCACCACCGCAGCGTGTGGCGGGACTGGAAATGCCCACGCCATTTAATGCTGCGCTGGAAGCAGCCAGTATCCCGCGTGTTGCCGATATTGTTGATGCGGCAGAAAAATTGTGTGCCGATTCGCAAATTAAGGATAAGGGGTAACAATCATGAGCCACAAACCACGGATACCGAAACCTCACCCCGTCATAGATCGACGTGAACCACTGCCCTGGGAGCATCCCAAGCCGCCTGAAGAGGAAGCTGAAGCTGAGACGCGGCTACATGCCATTATGCAGCACCCCTCTTATGTTGAGCCCGATCATGATGTGAATTTTTTACACACCGATGGCATGCGCGGTGTGCGCCTGCAACTTGATTATGAGAAAGCAGAACGCATCCTGGTTCAACATGGCATCGAACGCACTATCGTGGTGTTCGGTTCTACACGCCTGCGCGAACCGGACACCGCGCGGCATGAACTGGCGGCCATACGTCTTGAGTTTGCCAGCCATCCGGGCGATGTACGCGTCAAAAAATTGTTGCGTCTGGCCGAACGCCGTATGGAGCTTTCACGTTATTATGATGTGGGGCGGGAACTGGGGCGAATGATTGGGCTGGCGGGAGGTGGTCCAGCCAATTCACGTCTGGCGGTGATGACCGGCGGCGGCCCCGGGGGCATGGAAGCCGCCAATCGTGGCGCTTTCGAAGCCGGTGCGGAAACTGTGGGGCTAAATATTAGCCTGCCCCGCGAGCAATACCCTAACCCCTATATCACACCTGGGTTGTGCATGCAGTTCCACTATTTTGCCTTGCGCAAGTTGCACTTCATGAAGCGTGCCGCAGCCATTGTCAGCCTCCCCGGCGGTTTTGGCACGCTGGATGAGTTGTTCGGCGCACTGACGTTGATCCAGACACGCAAAGTTGAGCCTTTCCCCATTGTGCTGGTCGGGGAAGCTTACTGGCGGGGTGTGTTCGATGTCGACTTCCTGCTTGAGGCAGGCAGCATTGACGCCGAAGACAGCGAACTGTTCTGGTATGCTGAAACGGCGCATGAAGCTTGGGACAGTATTCTCGCCTGGCACAAGGTCAACGGCACCCCGCTGATCGGCCATGAGGTCAGGGGATAAACTACGCAGGGCGCGGAGCATAGCTTGAACATGCGGTTTGAATACCAAACCGCATCAAACTTTGTATCACGCCACAATGAAAAATTCGCGGTAGTGTTTCATTTCCGCGATGGAATCGTAAATGTCAGACAGCGCTTCATGTTTGCTGTTTTTAGTGAAGTTTTTTACAATTTCCGGTTTCCAGCGTTTTGCCAGTTCCTTGAGTGTGCTGACATCCATATTCCGGTAATGGAAGTAACTTTCCAATTTCGGCAAATAGCGGGCGAGGAAGCGCCGGTCCTGGCAGATGGAGTTGCCGCACATGGGGGAAACGCTGGTCGGGACGTGAAGCATTAAAAATGCCAGCATGGCGGCTTCCGCTTCCTGTTCTGAGAGGGTGCTGTTTTTTACTTTGTCGATCAAGCCGGATTTGCTGTGGGTGCTTTTGTTCCACGAGTCCATGCCATCGAGTACGGCATTGCTTTGATGGATGACCAGTACGGGCGCTTCGGCGACGGTGTTGAGCTCGTTGTCGGTCACGACCAGAGCGATTTCCAGTACGCGGTCGGTGTCCGGTTGCAATCCCGACATTTCCATGTCTATCCAGATGAGGTGATTTTGATTTTGAGACATATTGAGCGCTTGATATTAAAAGACGAGATTGTGGCATAATTCGGACATGAATACTTTATCTGCAAGCGGGTTTGCCCAAATTATCTATGGGGTGGTGGCGGGGATCACGCTGTTGCGTGCAGGGATAATTGTGCGCCAGATGCGCTATGTCTGGCGCCACAGGCTGCATGTTCCGGCCGCTTTTGTCGAACAAATCAGTGCTGCGCAACATTTGCGGGCGGCAAAATACACGGTGGCGAAAAATCGTTTGGCCTTGTTTCATCTGGCATTGGAGTGGATGGTATTTTTAGGAGCGACCTGGTTGGGTGGGTTGGCGGTGCTGTCTTCCTGGTGGGCGCGACATCTAACGGCTGTCCTGGCACAGGATGTGGCGCTGATTGCCAGTGTGTTGTTCATCATTACACTGCTTGAGTTACCTCTGGATTTGTACCGTAAATTTATATTGGAACAGCGCTTTGGTTTTAATACTACAAGCATAGCGGCATTTTTCAAGGATATGTTGTTGCAAACCGCGTTGGGTGCGGCGCTGGGCTTGCCTTTGCTGGGTGCCGTGTTGTGGGTAATGCTCAAGATGGGCAGTTTGTGGTGGTGGTATGCCTGGTTGCTGTGGGTAACATTTAATTTGTTTTTATTGATGATTTATCCCGTGTGGATTGCACCTTTGTTTAATCGTTTTACGCCTTTGTCAGAAGGGGAGTTGAAACAGAGTTTGCAGAAATTGCTGAAGCAGTGCGATTTTGCCGCCGAGGGTTTGTATGTGATGGATGGTTCACGGCGAAGTCGTCATGGCAATGCGTTTTTTACCGGGTTTGGGCGCAACCGGCGCATTGTGTTGTTTGATACCCTGATCCAGCATTTACAGACGGTGGAAATTGAGGCAGTGTTAGCGCATGAACTGGGACATTTTTATCACAAACATGTGCTAGGACGGATGATTTCGATTTTTGCGTTGAGTTTGACTTTGTTGTGGGGTTTGGCGCAAGCCATGCACCAACCCGTGCTGTTCGCGGGCTTGCATGTGAACATGTCGAGTGCCGGTATGGCGTTAAGCCTGTTGATTGTGGCCTTGCCCGTGCTGGCATTGCCTGTGCAGGTATTGATGAGCCTGGCCTCGCGCCAGCAAGAATTTGAGGCAGATGCTTATGCTGCCGGCGCTGTGGAGGCAGAGCATCTGATCAGTGCGCTGGTGCATTTGTACCGCGATAATGCGACCTCGTTGACCTCTGACCCATGGTATTCGCTGTTTTTTGATTCACACCCCAATGCACAACAGCGGGTGGCGCATTTGCTGGCTTTGGCGCATGAACAGCCAGTTATTGAATGATGAAAAGAGAATGATGATGAAATTAAAATTTAAATTTGCGCTTGCTTTGGGGCTTGTTCTGTCAACGCTGACCCTGGCGCAGGCGGCGAGCACAACGGACGCCACATTAAAGAAGGGTAAAGATTTGTTGGACAAGTCGTGCATGGCCTGTCATGCGGCGAAGTTCGATGGCGATCCGACGTATGTTTATACCCGGCCTGATCACAAAGTCCACAACCTGGCGCAACTGGCAGCCCGTGTACAGGGTTGTAGCAACCATAACAACACAGGCTGGTTCCCGGATGATGAGGCTGCAGTGACTGCTTATCTGAATGAGCGGTTTTATAAATTCAAAACAAATTAAATTCTAACTGCCTCTAACAATATGTCTGAATGATGTTGTTTTGTGCATAAAGGGGTTGGCCGGCTCGGAATCCTGAGGGCTCGTTTCGTGCAGAATTATGGCAAGAACGATCATCAGGATGGTTGATGCTGCAGTATGGTTTTCAGCCCAAGCAGACATCGCGGGCGGGGGACTGGCACCGTTGACACCATGCCATAGTACAAAGCCAGACCCAACCCCGGCTTTCCCGCGACTTTTCCAATTCAGACGCTGAAATTGATACGTTACCCAAATCACATAGCACCACTGAAACAAGCGTCACTGAATTGGCATGGCTTGCAAAATAGCGTTCGCTTCAGCTGTAAAACCGTATTCCGGTTGGTATGGGGCTTTTTATAGGATAATGTTGCCATCTGTCATATCCCAAAGTAAATATGAGCATCATTCCCGAAATCAAACCTGGCCAGTCGATCGAGCTGTTAAAAGAACTGCACATCCTGACCCGCGACGGAAAGCTCAATCAGGACAGCCGACGCAAGCTGAAACAGGTCTACCATCTGTTTCACTTCATCGAACCCCTGTTGCAAGAGTTACTCTCTGACAAAGCAGAACTGACGCTGGCCGATCATGGTGCCGGTAAGTCTTATTTGGGCTTCATCCTGTATGATTTATTTTTTAAATCCCTTGAGACAGGTCATATTTACGGTATCGAGACGCGCGAAGCGCTGGTGGTCAAATCGCAGGAACTGGCAGCCAGGTTAAAGTTTACCCGAATGTCGTTCCTGAACCTGTCGGTTGAAGCCTCCATCCATTCAACGCAATTGCCGGAACAGATCGACATCGTCACTGCCTTGCACGCCTGCAACACGGCTACCGACGATGCGATCAAATTCGCGCTGCACAAAAAAGCCCGTTTCATTGTGCTGGTTCCCTGCTGCCAGGCCGAAGTGGCTGCGGTGATGAACCAACACAAAAATGAGTCCTTCAGTAAAACGCCTTTGTCGGAGATCTGGCGCCATCCTATCCACAGTCGTGAATTCGGTAGTCACCTGACCAATGTGCTGCGCTGTCTGCTGTTGGAATCACATGGTTATCAGGTGACGGTGACAGAGCTGGTAGGCTGGGAACACTCGATGAAAAACGAGCTGATCATCGCCCGCCATGCCGGCCAGCCGCGCAAGGATGCAAAATCACGTCTGGAATACATCCTGCGGGAATTGAATCTGGAATCATTGCACGAGCG
>JAJYMO010000011.1 GCA_021786845.1 Pseudomonadota bacterium
AATGAGGACACTATCTTCCCGTGAAGTTCAAAAAAATTTCGGCTCTGTCGCCGACCTTGTGAAAGCTGGCGAAAGCGTCCGTGTCACCCAATATGGGCGACCCGCTTTTGTAATGATTCCAGAGAGTCAGGATACAGAAGAGCTTTTACGTCGCATGGCTGGGAAACGTCTTGTCAGACTGTTAAAAGAAGCAACACCGAGCGCAGAAGCACAAGCACTTACACAACAAGACGTGAATAATTTAATCAATGAGTGCTTCGCGTAATACCATAATCCTTGATAGCAATTTAGTGATCAGCGCATTTTTAAGCCCGCACGGAGCAGCTTCACAAGCGCTATGTATTGCCGTAGAAAATTTTGAAATAGCGTGTTCAAGAGAAACCTTCGACGAGCTTGTAGACGTATTGAAGCGAGATAAATTTGACCGATACGCAACAAAAAAAGAGCGTGCAGAAAGACTAAAATTATATGCACAAAATGCAATATTTTCTGAAGTGTTTCTGATCGTCACAGATTGCAAAGACACGAAAGATAATAAATTCTTGGCCCTTGCTGTGACAACAAAAGCAAAAGCCCTCGTTTCAGGTGATAAGAAGGATTTAATTTCTATGAATCCTTATAATGGCATACCTATTATAGGCTTGCGGGAGTTTATAGAGACCTATAATCAATACATGTAAATATTTGCTCAATACAGTTAACTCAAAATCTCCTTTATTGCATAAAGTAGCGTTTATGTAACAAAAACCATCTCGCCATGTTTTAGGCCTTACAGCGTTGCATAACTGTATTGCATAAGCAAATCAATTGGCAACAGGTTGGTTAAATAACGTTACATTACATTAATTGCCCAATGGGTAACGCTTGGTCAGTGCGGGCAACATGATGATGTATTCTGGGTCAGGTTGTTTGATAGCCCACGCAAGCAGGTCAACCAGTGCCACTTTGGCTTCTTTTGTCAAGGTTATACCCAGAGCCAGGGCAGTACGGGCAGAAGTCGAAGCAGAGGAGGCGGAATTGGGTAATGTATCGGATTATCGGAGAGTTCCGGGTTAGTGTTGGCCGTTGTGCGGCAAAAATGAAATTAAACTATGTTATTAGAGTACCGTGGATGGTCAGAGCATGATGCTCTCATCTGGATTGTAATTGCAAAATCCGTGAACAAAATTTGTTCATAATGGCCACTTTTTCGGCTGTGAACAATGAAAAATCGCAAAATTTGTTCATGCTGTTTTATTTTAAATCAATATGTTACGAAGACATTTTTCATGTTTTGAGGACTCATAATCCTTTGGTCCACGGTTCAAGTCCGTGAGGGCCCACCAAAAAAAAGCACTTACAGCGATGTAAGTGCTTTTTTATGTGCTTGCACACCCGCTATTTTCGCATTAAAACTTGCTTGGGTAATCCCCCCAATAATCCACCGGGATTTGAAATAGAATTTTCTTTACTCTGATTTGAGGACTTTTTACATGAAGACAATGCGTTTCAGCGACAGCCAGCTGATGCAAATTGGACTTTACCCGCTTTGGTAGACACACTATGATGTAGAAACAGCCCAGGCAGCTTGCCCCAAGGAACAAAGGGGGATTTCCATATATAATTCACTGTTTCGCTCTAACCATCCAACTGGAGAACTAACGCTATGCTGAATTACGACGATCTGGTTGCCGAGGCGTCATCCCGTGTCAAGGAAATCATGCCGTGGGATTTGCACCTGTGGCTGGAGTCGGGCAAAACACCTATTCTGCTCGACGTGCGCGAACCTGCCGAATTTGAACAGATACACATTGCTGGATCAATCAACCTGCCGCGCGGCGTGCTGGAACAAGGCTGCGAGTGGAATTATGATGAGACGGTGCCGGAACTGGCCGGAGGCCGCAATCGATTGGTCGTGGTGATTTGCCGATCCGGCAAACGTTCAGCTTTGGCGGCTGACGTGCTGTTGCGGCTGGGTTTTACCGATGTGGTTTCGCTCAAAACGGGGATTCGGGGTTGGAACGATTGCGAACACCCGCTGATCAACGTGACGGGCGAGGCGTTGGACGCCGATGCGGGGGATGTGCTGCTTGCCTCCCGGTTGAGGCCGGAGCAGAGATTCCCTTCCAGGCCACACTGATGCCGGATCGGTTCAGGTTGAAGCCCGGTGGTGCGCAAGCAAGCGTTCAACCAGTTCGCGCAGAAACCCGTCAGATTGCGCGCCGTGGAAGCGGTCGGTTTCTTTTCCGCGGCTGTAGGCGATCACCGTCGGGAAACCACGCACACCATGTCGCCCGGCGATGCGCATGTTTTCGTCGGCATCGACCTTGGCCAGCAGAAACTCCCCCTGGTATTCATGCACCAGTTTTTCCAGCCTGGGCGTTAGCACCCGGCACGGCGCGCACCATTCGGCACCGATGTCGAGTAACACCGGAAATTCGTGGGAGCGTTCCACCACTTTTTGATCGAAATCAGATTCTTCTACGTCGTATGAATAGTTTTGGCTGGAAGACATAAATTGGCAAAGTCACGGTTTCATAAACAAGGTAAAGATTATAGCAAGTTACCTTCATTTATGTCGGGACGGAAATCCATGTCGGTACTTTTTACGGCATTTATTTTATTTGTTCCCTCAACTTAACCCTTTCCTCAAAGCAGTGAGGGAATATGGGGTTGCATGAGGGGTATTGTCTATTCATATTATGGTTAGACTAACACGCTAACTTTGACCCAGCGACACACACAAGGAAGAAAATTGAATGGGCCTGTTTGAGAAATGGATCGCAGTGGTGCTTACAACGATCAATCCGATGACAGGCAGGGGTATTGCCATCCCACTTGGCATTGCATTTGGTTTGCCTTTGATTTCATTGTGTGTGGTTGTGGGGATCAGTAATTTTATTCTTGCTACAGTCATGATACTGGTGATTGATGAGTTGGAACATATCCCCGTTATCAAGCGGTTTATTGAGAAAAAGCGTGGTAAAACGATGACGAGGTTTATTGAAGGTAAAGGGCTTTTTTACGCCGTTACCCTGGGTCCATTGCTACTTGGAACCTTTACGGTGATTCTTGTGTTTCAGGCGCTTGGTACTGATAAGAAACGCATGATTATGTACAGCCTGCTCAGCGCAATCATCGTCACACCCTTGACGGCATGGGTATTCATGGCATCTAAAAATCTGCTGGGGACCCTTCTGCATAATGCGAATATGCTCGGATGACGCGTTGTTGTGCAGATTTTTTGGCAATGATCGTCACGGACTGCCATGGAGGCGGAACCAGTTATCCCTGGTTTGTGGGGGTGAAAGAAACAGTAAATCCTGGACGAAAACGTTGTTAAAAAGTCTGTGTGGTTTGTGAGCGGCTTGAAATTATTCAATATTTTCGTCTGAAGGGTGAAACTGGACGGCAGCAATCCGCGCTGTCACCAGTACGGCCAGCAGGGTAGAGAGCGCGATGATTTCGGTCCAATTCATGTTATTGTTATAAAGGCCAATAAAGATATCCCGCAAAACGAAAGAGATACCCACTTCGGTCAGGACCCTCAACCGGATGCGATGGAACTCCAAATAATCCGTAAAGGTGTGGAACAGTTCAATCAGGACAAAAACAGAGAGTACATCGGTAACCAGTGTTTGAACGGCACTATCAACGAGTTTATGTGATAGGTTAAGTGGGGCAGATGCGGTGCTGCGCAAAGCATTCACGGCGTCCATAAAATCAAATACCAGGCCGATCACAGCACCCACCAGTGTGAGCAACATGAGGAAGATCAAGGCGGCAACGACGACATCCAGAATCTTGCCATAGATCAGTATGGACCGACTCTTCATGCCAGTTACCAGAACTTTGGGTGAACGATCACCTGTAAACGGTTGCTTTGGCATATAGTTAGTTAGCCTGACGGCTTCCTTTCAATTTTCCATCAACATATCACATTTCAGTTGTCATGGGTATTCCTTTGGTAAGTATTCACCTCATCATGTTGCTGAAGTTTGTGATACACAGTTCACGGACTTTTCCTTACCTTGCAAAACCGTCCTAACCCGCGTTTTACCAGCAACATTGGCATCCGCAACACAAATTCCAAAAAAAGCCTCAGGTGCATCCAACTCAATAACAGGTTGTCACGCAGGTAATTAAAATGCGATATGCCGCCTTCTTCAGCACGGTAATAACGTACCGGCGCAGGTAAATTGATTGGCTTGACACCGCGCCAGCAGAGGCGAACGACGGCTTCGGGGTCGAAATCGAAATGCCGCATCCACGGTTGGTGGCGCATGACCTGCTGGAGTGGCATGATCGGGTAGACGCGGAAACCGAATAGCGAGTCGCCTATGCCCGACCACAGCGTTTCCAGATTTACCCATGCGTTGGAAATGCGTCGCCCTTGTACGCGCAAGGCGGGTGCGCTGGCATCGAATACGGGCATGCCCAGTACCATGGTTGCAGGTTGCTGGATCGATGTGTGCATGAAGGTAGGGATCAGCCCGGCAGGATGTTGACCGTCTGAATCCATCGTCAATACATGAGTGAACCCTTCATCAGCGGCACGGTTGATGCCATGCAGGACGGCAGCACCTTTGCCCTGATTCTGCGCCAACACCATTACTTGTAGACCATCATCTTCAGCGGACATGGCTTGCAGTCCCGCTGTCGTGCCGTCGGTGCTGCCATCGATCACCACCCAGACAGGTTGCCAGTATTGGCGCGCCGCGCGCACGGTGGCATAAACCTTATCGCCGGGGTTATAGCTGGGGATGAGTACGAGGTGTGTGGTTGAAATGGTTGTCATGAAAAGATTTCTCTGGAATCAGTGTGGGGTGAAAAATGCCATGTATTGACTGTAAAAATAACTTGCTTATTATAGCGATGTTGAATGCGGCCTCACAGCCTTGGGTGACGGCAGGCGTGTGGCTGCGCCATACCTTATTGATCACCGTATGTTGCACTTGCTTCGGCAACTGGCTGGATATTGCGCTTGCGCAAGCGCCATGCATGAACGGTGCGTTTTAATTTGGATATGGCACCGATGTAATACATGGTTTTGAATAGTGCAATTGAAGTCCAGATGGGCGTTTTATCGAATATGTCCCCGGCCAGGAGTGAAAGGAGTGCTTCTTTTACCCGGAACACATTGCGCGGTGCCATGAACATGTCGCGCATGGTAGGGTTGGTGAGCCGATAGATAAACCAGGAAAAGGCTTTCGGGCCGATACGCATGCTGCGATCAAATTTTTTCAGCGCAGCGGCTGCCTGATCAGGATGACGCAGGCAAGTGTCTACGGTATCGGCACCGATGAAGGCGCTTTGCATTGCCAACAAGACCCCTGAGGAGAAAACCGGGTCAATGAAGGTATAGGCATCGCCCAGCAGGAGATAGTTGTCACCGTGGGTATGGTCACAAACATA
>JAJYMO010000052.1 GCA_021786845.1 Pseudomonadota bacterium
CAGGCTGCAGGAACAGTGTTAGTCGGTATTCACGATACCCCTTACAAAATGGCCACGGCTAACATGGATCCGTTTGCAGACACTTTGGGTGATTACAATGGCTTGGTGGGGTCTTTCTCGCAAGCTGGTAGCTACTACAATAATGGTGTTACCACCGCTAATGGCCTTCAAAATGCTAATGGTACAGTTGGTGCGTTGGGTGGTGCGGGTGCGAGCGATTATTTCGACTTGCGTCCTAGCCAGGTGCTGGCTTATGTTTCACCCAGCTACGCTGGTGCTACCCTGATTGCTGCTTACGTATTTGGTGGCTCACAAGCCACGGGTACTGCAGGCCAACAAACAGGTTATGCCCAATCTTATGCATTAGAATATGATGCCAGCAAAACCCTGGATGTGCCTTTGTATTTGACCGCTTCATATGAGCAGCACAACTTTGGTACTGCAGGTACAGGTACCCTGGGCTTTGCCGGTTTGGCGGGTGGTCAAAACAGCGCATGGAAATTGGGCGCTTCCTACACGCTGATGGGCGCAACCCTGTCGGCTTTGTATGAGGATTCCACCGACAACTTTAACAATGGCTCTAACCTGTTTGGTCACAACACATGGTACGGTTCGGTCAAGTACCCAATTGGCGCATTTGACATTAACTTCGCCTACGCTGTTTCTGGCAATGACAATTCGGCAGGGACTGCGTATGGTGTTGGTGCAGCGGGTGCTAGTACGGGTGCTACCCAAACCACCATTGGCGGCGATTACAACTTCAGCAAAAACACGCAAGTGTATGCGTTGTACACGCAAATTGCTAACGATGCGGGCGCAATGTATAACTTTGCTGACACCACTGCACCAGTGGCGTTTGCTGGCGCTATCGGTGGTGCAACCATCCAGGCTTACTCCTTGGGGATCAAGCACAGCTTCTAATTCTTCCGGTTTAGACCGATGGTGTTAAAAGCGTTGTAAATCAAACAGGCGACTTCGGTCGCCTGTTTGTATTGGTGCGCCCAGTGTCAAGGAGTCAGGTCTTGTCTTTTGCTTGTTGGGCATCAAGCGCGCAAAAGACAAGACCTGACCCCAATCAGTCAGAGAAGGGTGGCCTACTGTAGCACTCATGTGCTACAGTAGGCGTGTTTCTTTACCCTTGGGGATGACTATGTCTACAACTACCATACGCTTGCCTGAAGACCTGAAGGCCCGTGTTGCAGCGGCGGCGAAACGTGCCGGCACAACTACGCACGGCTTCATTCTTGAAGCCATTGCGGAAAAGGCAGAGCAGGATGAGCTGCGTGCTGATTTCGATTCGGCTGCCGAGAATCGCTATGCCCGTATCGTTGCCTCCGGGAAGACGATTCCGTGGCAGGAAATGCGCGGATATCTGGAAGAACGTCTTGCTGGTAAAGTGGCCAAACGTCCAGTGGCTCGCAAATTGGCACGCTGAAAATGTCGCACATCGAATTGGCACCGGAAGTGGGGGATGATTTTGATCGCATCCTTGAGCATCTTGCCCTATATCAGGTTGAAAATCCAGCATTGCGCATTCGTGAGATCATCGAGGCGCTTAACGTGCTGGAGCACAACCCCATGATTGGTCGTCCCGTGAATCACGACAAGCGAGAGTTGGTGATCGGGCGTCATTCACGCGGCTATGTGGCTTTGTACCGTTACATTGCCGAGGTCGATACCATTTTTGTCCTTGCCGTGCGCAGCCAGCAGGAGGCTGGCTATGTAGTGCTTTGAACGGTATGTTTAGTTCTCACATTGCGATATTTATTGCTGCAAATTGCTTGCCTGTTGGCAACGAAACCTTTATCCTTTTTTCTTGCCGTAAAACCCCGACCTGGAGTTCGGTCCTTATTGCTGCAAGCAATCCCCCACCTTTTGCTAATCCCTATTGCCAGCACCAGGGCACCTACATGAACGATAAAATAAGCAGTTTACTTGCGCAAATACATAGCCTTGATGAAGAATTACGGGCTGCTTTACACGAACAGGAAGCGCACCTGGCCTTTGAAATAAAAGGCAAACATATCATATTCGAACAAGCGATCGTGCAAGCGCACCGCAAGCTTAAACAGGGGTTTTTCCGCTGGCTGGTGACTGACCGACCGCAAAACCTGATTACCGGGCCGATTATTTACAGCATGATCATCCCTTTGGTGATGACCGATTTGTTGATCAGTTTTTATCAATGGAGCTGTTTTCCGATTTATCAAATTGCCAGGGTGCGCCGCGCCGACTTTGTTGTGTTCGACCGCCGTCAACTGCAATACCTCAATACGATTGAAAAATTCCACTGCACCTATTGCGAATATGCAAACGGGGTAATTGCCTATGTTCAAGAAGTTATTGCTAAAACAGAGCAATATTTTTGCCCGATCAAGCATGCGCGGAAAGTGCTCGGCACACACGCCCGTTATGCGTACTTTCTGGATTATGGCGACGCCGACAACTATGAAGCAAGGCTTGAAAAATACCGCACCGCCCTCGGCAAAGCGGACAACATCGGGCGACCTGATGACTGAGATGGGGGGAGGGTCAGTTCTCACATTGCAACATTTATTGGGGGGAGGGTCAGTTCTCACATTGCAACATTTATCAATTTTGTTTATTGATCAAGTTACAAAAAATCAACCCCGATTCTTTGACTTACAGACGATGGTTTTGGCTATAATGCTGGCATGTTGTCTCATTCGTTGCATGAAGCGTCCGCCACTTGGCGCGCAAGCGCGTTCTTCAATTTATTTCACGATCTTTCTTCAATGAAAACCATACTGCTGTTGTTTTGCTCCAATGTTTTTATGACCTTTGCCTGGTATGGCCACCTCAAGTACCTGCAAAAATCGCCTTTGTGGGTAGTCATCCTGGTGAGTTGGGGCATTGCCTTTTTCGAGTACGCGCTGCAAGTCCCTGCCAATCGCCTTGGTTATGGGGTTTTTACTTTGGGGCAACTCAAGGTTATCCAGGAAATCATCACCATGTGCGTGTTTGCGGGTTTTTCCGTATGGTACATGCAAAA
The DNA here is from genome assembly GCA_021786845.1 of Pseudomonadota bacterium. Taxonomy (GTDB): domain Bacteria; phylum Pseudomonadota; class Gammaproteobacteria; order Burkholderiales; family Sulfuriferulaceae; genus Sulfuriferula. Next base: position 3,014 of record JAJYMO010000052.1, read on the forward strand.
GCCGTTGAGCTGGAATTACCTGTATGCGGCCATTTGCCTGCTTGGCGCAGCGTGGTTTATATTTCGGGATCATCACTGAGCGTGTTTTGGTGTAACATCAAACCGAAAAGGTAAATTTCCTGTACATTCCGTGCTTGCCAAAGTACATCAAATTTCGGTAAACGACACACTTACCCCCCCAATCACAGAGAGCCTATTTTTCTTCACGCTTTGTCATGATTCCGAATCGTACTCCTTTGGACCACACCACGCTGGATGCCTTGCGCACCCATCATCCCGCATGGCGTTTGTTGCGCTCCGATCACGCCCCCCTGGTGGCCAGTTTCCTGCATCAGGTGTTTGTGGTGCCTAATGTGCGCGTCATGTCTGCGGCGGATTTAGCGGAGTCACTGGAAGATGCTTTGTATGATTTGCGCGAGCGCATGGGTGCCGGGGCGTTTCCGAAATCTGCGCTGGATTACCTGAATGACTGGGCCAGTCCGGAAAAAGGCTGGTTGCGCAAATTTTACCAACACAATACCGATGAAGCGCAGTTTGATCTCACGCCAGCGACAGAAAAGGCCATTGCTTGGTTGGGCACGCTGGCTGAACGCAGTTTTGTGGGCACCGAATCACGTTTGCTGACGCTGTTTGATCTGTTGAAGCAAATGCAAGCGGGCAGCGAGGCCGATCCGGCCAAGCGTCTTGCAGAATTGCGCAAACGCAGGGATGAGATTGATGCCGAGATGGCGCAGGTGGCGGCAGGCGAAGCGCCTTTGCTTGATGATGCCGCACTGCGAGATCGTTTCCAGCAGTTTACCCAAATGGCGCGTGAATTATTGACCGATTTTCGCGAGGTAGAGCACAATTTTCGTCAGCTTGACCGTCAAGTGCGTGAGCGTATTGCTTTGTGGGAAGGTGCGAAAGGGGCGTTGCTGGAACAGATTATGGGCGAACGCGATGCGATTGCCGATTCGGACCAGGGTCGCAGTTTTCGCGCATTTTGGGATTTCCTGATGTCCAGCAATCGCCAGGAAGAATTGACTGAATTGCTGGACACAGTGCTGGCTTTGCCGCCGGTGATGGCGTTGCGTCCCGATGCGCGCACCCGTCGCGTGCATTATGACTGGCTGGAAGCGGGCGAACACACCCAGCGCACCGTGGCACAGTTGTCGCAACAATTGCGCCGCTTTCTGGATGACCAGGCCTGGCTGGAAAATCGGCGGATTATGGATATTTTGCACGGCATCGAAGCCCATGCCGTGGCATTGCGTGACACCTCACCCACAGGCGCAGTGATGCACATTGCGGATTTGTCCGTCGACGTTGATCTGGCGATGGAACGCCCGTTGCAGACCCCCGGCAGTAAACCCACCATTACCGCCTTCGACCCTGAAGATGGAGAAGACGTGGAATTGGATGCCAGCGCCTTGTTTATGCAGGTGGTGATTGACAAGCAACGGCTGGCCCGCCATATACGTCATAGTCTGCAAGACCGCAGCCAAATCAGCCTGCGTGAATTGATCGACAAACAGGCATTGCAACAAGGCTTGGCGGAACTGGTGGCTTACCTGCAATTGGGCGATGAAGCATTTCAAACCGTGGTAGATGAAGGTACGGAAGACCTCATTCACTGGCAGCTCACCGGCGCTGACGGCGGCGTGGCGCACAAACGCGCACGCTTGCCGCGAGTGATTTTTATGTTGAACTCAGTATAATGAGATAATTCGCGGGTATGGCAGCCATTTTACGTTGCTATTCAGGAGGCCCTAAATGGGAACAGCATACAAAACAGACATCGTGGCATGGGCCAATGAGCAGGCGGAATTGTTACGTGCCGGTGAACTGGCGGCCATTGATATTGAGCATATCGCTGAGGAGATTGAAGACGTGGGTAAAAGCGAGCAACGCGAATTGGTCAGCCGCATGTCACTGCTTATTGCGCACCTGCTGAAATGGCAATTTCAACCCTCTCTTCGTGGCGCAAGTTGGGAGAAAACCATCAAGGCGCAACGCAAGGAAATCGAATATGGCTTGAAGGAAACGCCGAGCCTGAAAGTAAAATTTTCCGACAATGAATGGTTCGAAGTCGTTTGGGCGAAAGCGGTTGCCCAAGCAGTCACTGAAACAGGACTTGATGTATTTCCTGAAGTCTGCCCTTGGACAAGCGAACAAATCTTGAGTCATCGTTTTTTTCCAGAGCA
>JAJYMO010000057.1 GCA_021786845.1 Pseudomonadota bacterium
GGTCAGCGGCTGGGTGGCGGTTCGTGGGATGCCACGGCGGGTTCCCTCATGGACCTGTTTAATTTCAGCGGTAGCGGTAACAATGCGCCTTTGTATCTGGATCCAACCCTGGGCAATGTACTGAGTGCGCCACCTGCTGGCAGTTCTTCGCCCACGTCGAACTGATGTCCATGCGCAGGGTCTGGGTCACCGGGGCAATACTGGCTGGTGCAACGGCCATATGGGCAGGGGGAATAGCAGCCAGCAGCCCAATTCCCCTGCACCAGTGGCTTGCACACCCGCACGACAGTTGGCTGCTGGCTCAGGGTAAAAATCCGAATGTGGTGCAACTGACACTGCCGCCGCTAAAGCCGTTGAGTGCGGTGGCGCAACTGGGACGCAAGTTGTTTTTTGATCCCCGCCTCTCAGGTTCAGGCAAGTTGTCCTGTGCGTCCTGCCACAACCCGGGCCATGCTTTTGCACCCGCCAACGATCTGTCGGTGCAACTCGGTGGTGACGATATGCGCAGGGCAGGGGTGCGTACAGTGCCCTCGCTGGCGTATTTGTATCGCCAGCAGAATTTCAGTATTGGCCCTGATAATCCTGCAAACGAATCTGCTGACCTGCAACATCTGGCCATCCTCGGTGCACACGCACCGCGCGCGCAGAAAACCGTGCTCGATGTTCAGACTGCTGCTGCAAACATGGTACCGAAAGGCGGGCTGTTCTGGGATGGTCGCGTCAATACTTTGCAACAGCAGGCCGCTGGCCCGCTGTTCAACCCGCTGGAGATGGGCGCGGGCAGCCCGGATACGATCGTCGCCAAACTGGAACACGCACCTTACGCGCATGACTTCGTGCAACTGTTCGGTCCACGGGTATTTGATGATCCGGCACTGGCCGTGTCCGAGTCGTTGTTCGCTATCTCGCGCTTTCAGATTGAGGACCCGGGCTTCCGCCCCTTCACCAGCAAGTACGATGCATGGCTGCGGGGTCATGCGCGCTTCACTCCGGCCGAATTACGCGGCTATTTGGCGTTCAATGATGTCCACAAAGGCAATTGCGCCGCCTGCCATCTTGATCAAGTCACGCGCGACGGCTTGCCCCCCCTGTTCACCGACATGCAGTTCGAAGCGCTGGGCGTGCCGCGTAACCCTGCCCTCCCTGCCAACCATAATCCGGGCAATTTCGACCTTGGTCTCTGTGGCCCATATCGGACTGACCTGAAGGCACAGACGCAATATTGCGGTATGTTCCTTACCCCTACGCTGCGTAATGTAGCGACGCGTCATGTGTTTTTTCACAATGGTGTTTACCATACCCTCTCACAGGTGTTGGATTTTTATGCTTTCCGTGACACCAGGCCGCATAAAATTTACCCTGTTGACTCGGGTGGCAGGGTGGAAAAATATAATGACATCCCTCTGAAGCAACGCTCAAACGTGGACGTAAGCGATCCGCCTCTTAACCGAAAACTCGGTGAAACGCCGGCGATGAACATGCAGGGCATGCGCGATATCATCGCTTTTTTGCAAACTCTGAACGATGGGTATTCGCCCGTCAAACGCTGAACAGCTTCCGGGAATTGGTAAACTGGTTTCTGGAATGGCGTTATGCCCGGTAACGGCACAAGCCAACAGCGGGAACACTACCCAGAGAACAGTTTGAAAATTTCGTTTTGGATACCAGCCAGAAAAATACCCACCGACCCAAAGGCCAGCAACTTTAATTAATGCCGGGACGCAAGGCACTCAATCTTTTTCGGCCTCTGGCTCTGCAGGCGTAGCACGAGATTTTTGGTTAAAACTGGCTACCAATACACCCAATTCATATAACAACCACAAAGGCAGCGCAAGCATGGTTTGTGACAACACGTCTGGCGGTGTAAATATGGCGCCCACCACAAACGAACCCACAATCACATAAGGACGGATTTCACGCAATTTCGCCACGCTGACCACACCCACATTCACCAGCAACACCACCAGCACCGGCACCTCAAATGTGACGCCGAAGGCAAGGAACAGGGTCATGACGAAGTCAAGGTACTTTGAAATGTCGGTCATCATTGCTACGCCGGCAGGCGTTACCCCACTAATAAAGCCAAATATAACAGGGAAAACAATGAAATAAGCAAATGACATCCCACAAAAAAACAACAATACGCTGGCGAATACCAGCGGCAATGCCAATCGTTTTTCATGTGCATACAAACCGGGCGCAATAAATGACCAAATTTGATAAAGAATATATGGCAAGGCCAGCAAAAAGGCCGCCATCAACGTGACTTTCATCGGCACCAAAAAAGGCGCAGTCACTTCCGTGGCAATCAGCTGACCGCCCTTTGGCAGAGTACGTAACAAAGGCCGCGCCAACAGGCTGTAAATTTGATTGGACCAATGGAATAGCCCAATAAAAATAATCACTACAGCGGAAATCGCGCGCAGCAAACGCGTACGCAACTCAATGAGATGGGAAAAAAATGAGATTTGTGGATCAATCATGGTCAAGAATTGGTTTCTTTTGGCTCTAAGGCCAATTCAGTTTGTACAGCAGTCTGTGATGACGACTGGGGGGATGATTGCGTGGTCGCTGTTTCCACCGGCAATCCAGTTGGCGCCTCACTCACTGTGGGCAAGGCTGGGATAACGGGCGAAGTGTCGGAAATTGCAGGATGGTGAGTTACGGCATTCACAGACTCCTCGACAATGACCAAAGTATCGCGCGTGGCCTGAATGGCGTCCTGAAAGCCCTCATTTGCCGACTGCGCGGCACGCTTAAATTCTTCCAACTGCAGTTCGCGCTCAACATCGCCACGCACACTTCCCACATAACGTTGAAAACGGCCGAACAACAGCCCTGCTGTACGTGCTACCTTAGGTAGGCGTTCTGGTCCAATCACCACCAACGCCACCACAGCAATCAGCACGATTTCGGAAAACCCAATATCGAACATCGCTCAGACCCCAATACTGTTCATTTAACAAACCTGAATAACCCCTTAGACGGCTCCGTGAGCCTGCACGAGTGCTGGCAATCGGTTTGCAGCCGTTTTCGGTTTGTTCGGCGCCCATCGTTCAGGATGGGCTTCTCTCAATCCAAAAAAAACCGTCTTGCAAACCACTTCGCCATCATTCGCGTCCAAATGGTTTGTTTGGGTTAAACACAATCGTAGAGAAATAATACCTGCCGGGGTATAAAGCCAAACCTCACACTTTTACCCCCCCGATAAATGTTGATCAAACGAAACAAATACAGGGGTGAATAATACTCACCTGGCCGCCAAACTACCCCAGTCACTCGCTATGGGTTTTATCCCTGATTTCTGCGTCAACAACATGAGGCGACTGGCTGTTATTAGCCAACTTGTCCTGTTCGTGCGCTTTCTCACCATCACTCTCGCGTACAGCTTCTTTAAAACTTTTCACGGCGCCACCCAAATCACTGCCGATGTTACGCAACTTCTTGGTGCCAAACACGGCCAGCACGATGACCAATACAATTAACCAGTGCCAGATACTCAAACTGCCCATTATTTTCTCCTTTAAGCAAATAAATTCCTTACCCTACCCAGTCAAAAACTGAAGCACTGGTTAAGGGTTAACCGCCGATAACATGCATATGAAGATGAAAAATAATCTGTCCACCCGCATGTCCGGTATGAATTTGTGTACGAAATCCGTCATTCAACCCGTGTTCTTTTGCCAATTTTGGTGCCAGCAACAACATGCGCCCCAGCAAATCTGTCTGTGCGGTCTCGCAATGCGCCAACGATTCCAGGTGTATTTTGGGAACAATCAGCAAATGCACCGGCGCAACAGGATGAATATCATGAAAGACCAGCATTTCATCGTCTTCATACACATTACGACTGGGGACCTCTCCTGCGACAATGCGACAAAACAGACATTCACTCATGCCCTACTCCTTGCGCGACAATTTCTCAGCATGACCGCTGGTGCCTTCGCGGCGGGCCAGCTCTTGCAGGACCGCTTCGGGCCGTATGCCCTGGTCAGCCAACAGCACCAGCGTATGAAACCACAAATCCGCGGTTTCATAAACAATTTTTTGTTTGTCACCGTCTTTGGCTGCCATAATGGTCTCAGCAGCTTCTTCGGCAATTTTCTTCAGTATGCCGTCCAACCCTTTGTGATACAGACTGGCCACATACGATGTTTCCGGACTGGCATGGCGCCGTGCTTCAAGGCTATCCGCCAACCGTTGCAAAACCTCACTCATGGTATATCTCCGCGGGGTCTTTCAGCACAGGTTCACTGATCACCCATTGCCGGTCTTCCAAACGCGAAAAAAAACAGTCTCGCCGACCTGTATGGCAGGCAATGCCACCACGCTGCTCAACTTTAATCAACAAGGCATCGCCATCACAATCCAGGCGAATTTCATGCATGGTTTGCATATGTCCAGACTGTTCGCCCTTGTGCCACAATTTTTTGCGTGAGCGCGACCAATAAACTGCCTCACCCGTTTCCACTGTGCGTAACAAGGCGTCCCGATTCATCCAGGCCATCATCAACACCACCGAACTGTGCACGTCTTGGACAATGACAGCCACCAAACCGGTCTCGTTCCAGTTTACTTTATTTAACCACTGCTGATCTAAACCGCTCAATTTAATCTGACCTCAATGCCCTGCTGTTGCATATACGCTTTGGCCTGCTGCACACTGTATTCGCCAAAATGAAAAATACTGGCCGCCAGCACCGCATCCGCATGCCCCTCGGTCACACCCTCCACCAAATGTTGCAAATTGCCTACGCCACCGCTGGCAATCACCGGGATACCCACCGCATCCGAAATAGCACGCGTAAGCGGTAAATTAAAACCACTTTTCGTGCCATCCCGGTCTATGCTGGTCAACAAAATCTCACCTGCTCCCAATGTCTGCATACGTTGCGCCCAAAGGACCGCATCCAAACCCGTGGCTTGCCGCCCGCCATGGGTATACACCTCCCAGCCACCCTGTTCATTCGCCTTGGCGTCAATCGCCACCACAATACATTGAGAACCAAAACGTGAAGCGGCCTCCGAAACAAGCTGCGGATTCAGTACCGCCGAAGTATTCATGCTGACCTTGTCCGCACCGGCATTCAATAACCTGCGCACATCAGCCACTTCCCGCACACCACCGCCCACGGTCAAAGGGATAAACACTTCAGCCGCGACGGCCTCGATGACGGACAAAATCAGGCCACGCGCCTCGATACTTGCAGTGATATCCAAAAAAGCCAGTTCATCCGCACCCTCACTGTCATAACGCCGGGCAATTTCTACCGGATCGCCCGCGTCGCGCAAGCCCACGAAGCTCACGCCTTTGACCACCCGGCCATCGCGAACATCCAGACACGGAATGATGCGTTTCGCCAAACCCATTACGCCAACTCATCCGCTAAGGTTTGCGCGGCGGAAAAATCCAGCGTACCCTCATAAATCGCGCGCCCGGTAATCACACCTTGAATGCCTTCATGCTCTACCGCGCACAGCTTGTGTACATCATCCAGATTGGTCACGCCGCCGCTGGCAATCACAGGAATATTGATCGCTTGCGCCAACTTCACCGTGGCCTCAATGTTCACGCCGGATAACATACCATCTCGTCCAATGTCGGTGTAAATCACAGCTTCCACCCCATAACCCTCAAATTTTTTAGCCAAATCAATCACATCATGCTGAGTAAGCTTTGACCAGCCATTCACGGCCACTTTACCGTCTTTGGCATCCAGACCGACAATAATTTGCCCTGGGAAAGCATTGCAGGCATCGTGCAAAAAACCGGGGATTTTCACTGCTGCCGTGCCAATGATGATGTAGTTCACACCATTGTCCAGATAACGCGAAATGGTCTCCAAATCGCGAATGCCCCCGCCCAATTGTACAGGCACTTCGCCACCCAGCGCATCGACAATGTCGCGCACGGCCTGCTCATTCACCGGTTTCCCGGCAAATGCGCCGTTCAAATCCACCAAATGCATACGCCGCATGCCTTGTTCGAGCCAATGTTTGGCCATGTCTGCCGGGCTTTCGGAAAATATGGTGGCTTGATCCATCAAGCCTTGTTTAAGACGAACACAATGTCCGTCTTTCAGGTCAATTGCAGGGATAATTAACATGATGAAGAATAAATAAACGAATGAATAATAAAATATTAAGCAACGGATTGTTGCGAAGAATGACCTTCCCAACGGACAAAATTACCCAACAAAATCAGTCCGGCATGTTGACTTTTTTCGGGATGAAACTGTACAGCAAACAAATTATTTTTCGCCACAGCACAGGCAAAAGGAAACGGATATGCACAGCTTGCACTTACCATCTCCGCGTCAGCCGGTTCAACATAATAACTGTGCACAAAATAAAATCGCGCGAGATCGTCTATCTCCGCCCAAAGGGGGTGAGCACGCTGTTGATGCACCTCATTCCAACCCATATGGGGTACTTTTAATCCCCCTGCCTCTTGACCCATATCGCCGAAAAAGCGGCGCACGCGACCGGGCAATATCCCCAATCCTGCCACATCACCCTCTTCGCTGTGTTCAAACAACATTTGCATGCCGAGGCAAATCCCTAAAAAAGGTTTTGTGGCAGCTGCTTGCTTCACCGCATCCACCAAGCCCCGGTCAGCAAGCTCGCGCATACAGTCACCCATTGCGCCCACGCCAGGGAACACCACTCGTTTCGCCGCACGGATCATGTCGGGGTCAGAGGTCACGGCCACCCGTGCCTGCGGTGCAACATGCTCCAGCGCCTTGGACACGGAACGCAAATTGCCCATGCCATAATCCACGACTGCGATGTCCACGCCCGACACCACCTTACAAACTACCCTTGGTAGAAGGCATGGCATTAGCGGACAAACGGGGATCGAGTTCACAGGCCATCCGTAAAGCGCGGCCCAAAGCTTTAAACAGAGTCTCTGCCTGGTGATGACTGTTGCTGCCACGCAAATTGTCCACATGCAGCGTCAGAGCCGCATGATTTACAAATCCCTGAAAAAACTCGCGAACCAGCTCCACATCAAATTCACCAATTTTATCGCGCGTAAAGTTCACGTCAAACACCAGCCCGGGGCGTCCAGACAAATCCACCACCACACGTGAAAGCGCCTCATCCAGAGGCACATAGGCATGGCCATAGCGGCGCACACCGGCTTTATTGCCTATCGCACGGGCAAAAGCCTGTCCAAGGGTAATCCCGATGTCTTCAACCGTGTGGTGCGCGTCGATATGCAAATCGCCATGCGCTTCAATACTGATGTCCATCGCGCCATGTCTGGAAATCTGGTCCAGCATGTGATCAAGATACGGTACACCCGTGGCATACTTGCCACGACCTTCACCATCAAGATTCAATTCGACATTAACTTGTGTTTCCAATGTATTACGAGTGACTTGAGCGATACGCATAGTGATTAATTAACCATCATGTTATAGAGGAAGATGCAATTAACACGGACAATGCCCCAATCAACGTCTGGCACTGCGTCGCGGTCCCTATTGTAATCCGAATAAAGGGTACAATTCGCGCCGGTTGCTTAAAATGGCGCACAATAATGTTGCGCTCACGCAACAAGCCTCCCCATTGTTCACCAGAATACAGTGGATGGCGGGCAAACACAAAATTAGCTGTTGAGGGCAACACCTCAAACCCCAACCGTTCCAGATCATTGATCAGAATATTGCGTGTCTGCACAATACGTGCGCACAACTCACTCAAATACGCCTGGTCCTGCACTGCGGCCAAAGCCCCGACCTGTGCCAAACGCCCTAGCGGATAAGAGTTAAAGCTGTCTTTCACCCGCTGCAAACCATTAATTAAATCTGCGTTCCCCACTGCATAACCAACACGTAAACCTGCCAGTGCATAGGACTTTGACAGGGTGCGAACGATCAACACATTATCATAATCATTCACCAATGACACAGCGGATTCCGCGCCGAAGTCCACGTAGGCTTCATCCAGCACCACCACACTGTCCCTGTTGCGTTGCAACAACCGGTCAATTTTCTCCAAAGGCAATGCCATGCCTGTCGGCGCATTGGGGTTCGGAAAAATAACTCCCCCATTAGGCTGAAAATAATCTTCAACATTAAAATTAAAATCACTGTCCAACGGTACGGTTTTATATTCAATCTCATACAAACCGCAATAAACCGGATAAAAGCTGTATGTCACATCAGGGAACAGAATGGGGGCATCATGTTTCAGTAAAGCATGGAAAACGTGCGCCAGCACTTCATCTGAACCATTGCCCACAAACACCTGATCGCGTGTCACGCCATGCAAGGCTGCGATTTCATCACGCAGCGCATCACTGCCCGGATCAGGATACAAACGCAAGGTATCATTCGACGCGACACGCAAAGCTTCCAAAACCCGTGGGCTAGGGGGATAAGGGTTTTCATTGGTATTCAATTTGATCAAGCCCGACAGCCTGGGTTGCTCGCCGGGCGTATAAGGGGTCAGCTCACGTGCTATGGCACTCCAAAATCGACTCATTCCCTGCCTCGCAGCGCATTTCTGAGGCACTCACTCATCTTGCGTGCTCGCCATGCGGAACTCTGCTGAACGGGCATGGGCTTGCAAACCCTCGCCATAAGCCAGGGTGACAGCCAATTGCCCCAATGTCCGAACTCCACGTTCAGACACGCGAATCAAGCTGGTGCGCTTTTGGAAATCATACACGCCCAAAGGACTGGAAAAGCGCGCCGTGCGCGAGGTGGGCAACACATGGTTAGGACCGGCGCAATAATCCCCTAACGCTTCACAGGTATTGCGCCCGATAAAAATAGCGCCCGCATGACGAATCTTGCCCACCCAGGCCTCTGCATCAACCAGTGACAACTCCAGGTGTTCTGGCGCAATATGGTTAGCAATGTCCATCGCCTCGTCCAAATCGCGCACGGTGACCAACAAGCCACGATCACGCAATGCGGTTTCTATCACTGCGCGACGCGGCATTTCGGGCAACAAACGATGTATGCTGGCCAACACCTGCTCAATGTATTCCGCATCAGGGCACAATAAAATTGATTGCGCCAATTCATCATGTTCGGCTTGCGAAAACAAATCCATCGCGATCCAGTCCGGTGGCGTATGTCCGTCACAAATCACCAGAATTTCAGATGGACCCGCCACCATGTCGATGCCGACTGTGCCAAACACGCGACGCTTGGCTGCCGCCACATAGGCATTGCCGGGGCCAACAATCTTATCCACTTGCGGAATCGTCCCGGTGCCATAGGCCAAGGCCGCCACTGCCTGGGCACCACCAATGGTAAACACCCTGTTCACACCCGCCACCGCCGCAGCGGCCAATACCAGTTCATTTTGCACGCCATCAGGCGTAGGCACCACCATAATCAGTTCAGCCACACCCGCCACTTTGGCAGGAATCGCATTCATTAACACCGAGGAAGGATAGGCCGCTTTGCCTCCGGGTACGTACAGCCCCACCCTGTCCAGAGCAGTCACCTGCTGTCCAAGCATGGTGCCATCGGGTTCTTCATACTGCCAGGAAGCCATCACCTGATGCTCGTGATAGGCACGTATACGCGCGCTGGCCGTTTCCAGCGCCGCACGTTGCTCTGCAGGCAATGCCAATAAAGCCTGCGTGAGTCGCTCTTGAGGCAGCTCCAAACTTGCCACGCTGGTCGCATGCAAGCGATCAAAACGGTGTGTATAATCCAGCACCGCCGCATCGCCTTCAGTGCGCACGCGATGCAAAATCTCCCCCACCACACTCTCTATGGTCGCATCCTGGCTGGCTTCCACCGCAAGGCGGTGATCAAGATCAGTCCAAAATTTTGGGGATTGGGTATCAAGTACAAGTAAATTCAGCATAGTAATTTGATGGCGGTACGGTTTTCAGTGATTATACCGTCAAAAGTTATTTACGTCAGTACGCATGCTGCGATCACCATATTTTCGTTATGACAACAATAACCCGTCCTCCATTTTTAGCATTCGACCCATACGTCCAGCCAGTTCACTGTCATGGGTCGCTACAAGGAAACTGGTGCCATACGTCTGGTTGAGTCCACGCATTAAATCATGAATACTTTCTGCCGTTCGACGATCCAAATTTCCTGTTGGCTCATCTGCCAGCACGCAAGCAGGGTGCGTAACCAAAGCGCGAGCAATCGCTGCGCGTTGACGCTCACCCCCGGACAACTCGCCGGGGGTGTGCGCCAGACGGTGTGAAAGCCCCACTTCTTTCAGCATGGCAGCCGCGTGCTGCCTGGCTTCATGTCGCGGCATACGCCTGATCATCAACGGCATGGCCACATTGTCCAACGCGCTAAATTCAGGCAGCAAGTGATGAAACTGGTAGACGAATCCCAATGAGCGATTGCGCATTTCGCTGCGTGCGCGCTCGTTCAGCGTGCGAATCTCTGAGCCCATAATCTGTATCTGTCCACTGCTCGCGGTATCCAGGCCGCCCAGCACATGCAGCAAAGTCGATTTACCCGAACCGGAGGCCCCCATAATCGCCACCATTTCGCCAACTTGAATCGTCAAATCGACACCCTTCAATACCACCACTTTAAGAGGCCCTTGTTGAAAGGTTTTGTGCACATTCTGGCATTTGATCACGGGTTTATTCATAGCGCAATGCCTCGGCCGGTTGAGTGCGAGCAGCCTGATAGCTGGGGTAGAGCGTTGCCAACCAGGACAAAACCAAAGAGACCACACCAATCACCCAGACATCATGCGGCATCAATTTTGAAGGCAGCTCACTGATTTGATAGACATCAGAAGATAAAAACTGAATACCAAAAGTGTGCTCAATAGCAGGCACCACCACACCGATATTCAACGCCAATAACACGCCGCCAAGCAAACCCATCACCGTACCCGCTACGCCAATCACTGCACCTTGTATCATAAAAATTGCCATAATACTGCCGGGGGAAGCACCCAAAGTACGCAAGATAGCAATGTCCGCCTGTTTGTCGGTGACCACCATGACAAGCGTGGAAACAAGGTTAAACGCCGCCACGGCAACAATCAGCGACAAGATGATAAACATCACTTGCTTTTCCATTTGTACGGCACGGAAGAAATTGCTGTGCGACTGACTCCAGTCGCGAATATAGTAATCGCCGTTTAAACTGAGCGCCAACTGTTTTGCCACCAGAGGTGCGCGGTAAAGATCATCCAGCTTGAGCCGCAAGCCAGACACCGCATCGCCAGTCCGAAACAATTTCTGCGCATCATTCATGGCAATCAATGCCAGTCCGGAATCATATTCATACATGCCGATATGAAACAACCCGGCCACACGAAACTGTTTGAGACGCGGCACCATGCCCGCTGGGGTCACCTGCCCTTGCGGCGTGATCAGGGTGACTTTGTCGCCCAACTGTACACCCAAATCATGTGCCAAATCATCTCCCATCACGATGTTCCACTCACCGGGACGCAATACCGACAAACTGCCGGCCTTCATGTGACGACCGATATCTGCCACGCTATTCTCTAACTGAGGCACAACACCCCGCACTTCGACACCTTGCACCGCCTGATCATAAGCCAGCAAACCCTGCCCCGACACATACGGCGCACTGGCGAGCACCTCAGGGTTTCGGGCGACTTTCGCTGACAGCGCCTGCCAGTTGCGCAAACTGCCGTCAAACTGGCTAATTTCAATGTGTGATGCCACGCCCAAAATCCGGCTGCGCAATTCATCCTGAAAACCATTCATCACCGACAGCACCGCAATCAGGGCGGCCACGCCAAGCGCAATGCCCAACATGGATGTCAATGAAATAAAAGAGATGAAATGATTACGTCGTTTGGCACGGGTATAACGCAAACCAATAAAAAGCTCAAAAGCATTCACAACACACACCTTAAATCGGCGTTCAACTTCCTGATCGCCATATTGAAAAAATAACCCATAAACTGTTTAAAAAAGCGAGCGTAAAGCCGATGAAACCCATAAAGCGCCAACCATCCACAGTCATGACAATAGAGGACCCAATCACCAGCGATGCAGTGAGTATCCCCATCGTAACGCGGTTACTGGCGCGGTCAATCTGCTGCCCGAAACTGTCCAGACGTTTCAAATCCAAATCGATGCGCAAGCGCCCGCGTCGCACTTCACGCATCAGCTTCGCGACGTCACGCGGCAAACCCGCTACCACTTCGAAAGCTTCTTTAAAACCTCGCCGACTGCGCTTAATTAAAGCCTCCGCCGTATAACGCTGCATGATCACATCGCGCACAAAAGGCGCCATCAAGTCTGACAGCTGAAAATCCGGATTGAGTTGTTGCCCCAAACCCTCCAGCGTAATCAATGCTTTGAATAGCAAAGTTAAATCGGCAGGCAACAACAAAGAATTATCGCGAATCAAGCTGGCGATGTCATTCAATAAAGCGGCCACACGCACATCCTTAAGCTGCAAGTGATCGTAATTGGCCATTAAATCTGCCACATCATGCGCCAATTTCACCTCATTGACTTCCTCCTCACCTGTCCAGTCCATCAATATCTGGATAAGATCGGCTTCTTCGTTACGTACCAGGGCATCCAGCAAACCAATTAACTGTTGCCGCCGGTATTCGGTTAAGCGCCCCACCATACCGAAATCAATCAAACCAATACAATTGCCGGGCAAATACATCACATTACCCGGATGCGGGTCGGCATGAAAATAACCATCCACCAGGATCATTTTCAGCACAATATTCGCGCCACGTTCGGCCAAAATGACCGGATCCAAACCAGCCGCACGGACCTCATCCAATCGCGACCCAAGGATACCCTGCAACTCCTCCTGCACATTCATGCCCGAACTGGTGTAGTCCCAGAATATTTTTGGAATACGTACAGTTGGGTCATCTGCGAAATTCTTTTGGAACCGCGCCATGTGATGCGCTTCAGTCAGCAAATCCAGTTCTTGTAACAGGGCGCGGCGAAAATAGCTCACCATACCGACTAACTGGAACCGCCGCGCCTCGGCATACTCATGCTCAAACAACCGCGCCAAATGCTGCAGGATGCGCAAATCCGCTTCTACTTTGCGTTCCAGACCCGGACGGCGAATTTTAACCACCACCCGCGCACCATCCAGCAACTGTGCGCGATGAACCTGAGCAATCGACGCAGCAGCAAAAGGCTCGCGCTCAAAACTGGCAAACACTTCATCCAGCGGCTTACCCAACAGGAGCAGCACATCGGCCTCAATGTCTTCAAACGGCACAGCGGGTACATGGGACTGCAACTTTTCCAGCTCGGTAATCCACGCTGGCGCCAACAAATCCATGCGCGTAGACAATAATTGTCCCAATTTAACAAATGTTGGCCCTAACTCTTCCAGTGCCATTCTGAACCGTACCGCAGGTTCCAGCTGGTCGATCTCTGAGGAACGCGTTTTCCAGTGCAAGATTCGTCCCGCTCGCTCCAACACGCTGCCCATCCCCAACACACGCACGAAATCGCCCCAACCATAACGTATCATCACGCTGGCAATTTCATGTAAACGCGGCAAATCCCGTACCACACTGAAAGTTTCCCACAACATACCAATTTGAACCCAGGACATTCAATTAAGTCCCATTCTACCGGATTCGCGCCCAACGGGAAAATTTGCCGGGCGAATTCACGAACAGATGCTTTGACGAATCGTAAAAAATCGTTTACATTCGTTCCATGGGGAATTTTTTACGCATTTATCTTGTGGCCGTTCTGCTGACCAGCGTATCTGGTTGGGCCGATGACGGATCAGCGGCAATCGTTGCGCCAGCCATGACCGCACAGGCTCCCTCCGCGCCGTCCACAACTCTTTCAGAACGCCCTTCCCGTACGGAATTGGCCTTGTTTGCCATGGGATTGATTGGCGCCGTGTACAAGCCTGGTGGTGAAAGTCCCGAATTGGGTATGGATTGCAGTGGTTTTGTGCGTTACGTATTTCATGAGGTTGCTGGACTCAAGTTACCGCACAACGCGCTTGCACTGAGTAAAATCCATGAAGTCATCAGCAAAGCCGATCTCAAACCTGGCGACCTGGTGTTTTTTAAAACCACACGACGCGTATTTTCACATGTAGGCATTTATCTGGGTGGCAATGAGTTTATACATGCCTCGAGCAGCGAAACAGGTAAAGTAATGATTTCCAAGTTGGACAATGTGTATTGGTCAAAGCATTATGAAGGCGCACGTCGCATACTCACCGCCAGCAACACACCATTGAATCACTCACCCGCCATATCTGACCCCATTGCAGCCGTCACCCAATAAGATATCCAGCGAATCAACTGTTATCACGTCAATTCCCGGCTATAATACGGGATTGTCTTTCATCCGCATCAATAATGCCTCTTGATCAAGAAATTACCCGTCGCCGCACTTTTGCTATTATTTCTCACCCCGACGCCGGAAAAACAACGCTAACAGAAAAACTGCTGTGGTACGGCGGTGCAATTCAGGTCGCAGGAGAAGTTCGTGCACGCAAAGCAAGTCGCCATGCCACTTCTGACTGGATGGAACTGGAAAAACAACGCGGCATTTCAGTGACCTCATCGGTAATGCAATTCCCCTATCGGGAGCATGTCATCAATTTGCTCGATACGCCAGGGCATGAGGATTTTTCCGAAGACACCTACCGTACATTAACTGCTGTAGATTCTGCCGTGATGGTGATTGATTCAGTCAATGGCGTGGAAGCGCAAACCATCAAATTGCTCAACGTGTGCCGTATGCGCGACACCCCCATTATTACCTTTATCAACAAACTCGACCGCGAAGGCCAATCACCGGTTGATTTGCTGGATGAAATCGAATCTGTGCTCGGCATGCAGTGCGCGCCCATGACATGGCCGATTGGTATGGGCAAACGTTTTCGTGGCATTTATCACCTGTATGATGATCAAGTGCTGGTGTTCGACCCACAGGCAGAAAAAGGCACCAGTGCGATTGTAAAGGGTCTGGACAACCCACAACTGAATGATTTGCTGGGCGATCAGGCCAATGAATTACGTAGCGAGATTGAATTGATTCGTGGCGCATCGCACACATTCTCAGCGAAATCCTATCAAACGGGCAAGCAAACGCCGGTATTATTTGGTTCCGCAGTCAACAATTTTGGCGTGCAAATGATGCTGGATGCCTTGGTGGATTTAGCTCCGGCGCCCTTACCCAGGCAAACAGAGACGCGCACGGTCATGCCGAATGAAGAAAAATTTTCAGGTTTTGTATTTAAAATTCAGGCCAACATGGACCCCAAGCACCGCGATCGCATTGCTTTTTTGAGGGTGTGTTCAGGTCGGTTTGACCGTGGCATGAAAATACGTCAGGTGTCCAATTCAAAATTCATGACTGTCAACAATGCCATTACATTTATGGCGCAAGACCGCTCCACCACTGACGAAGCATATGCTGGCGATATCATTGGCATACCCAACCATGGCACCATCCGGTTGGGCGACACCTTTACTGAAGGCGAGTCCTTAAAGTTTACTGGCATCCCATCCTTTGCCCCCGAATTTTTTCGCAAAGCGCGGATAAAAAACCCATTGAAAATAAAACAATTACAAAAAGGCCTTCAACAACTGGCTGAGGAAGGCGCTACCCAGCTTTTCCGTCCTGTCATGTCAAATGACCTGATTTTGGGTGCGGTAGGCACCTTGCAATTTGAAGTTGTCGCACATCGACTGGAACACGAATATGGCGTAGATGTCCAATTTGAAGCGTGCGAATTCGTTACCGCTCGCTGGTTACGCGGCAGCGATGCGGCACTCAAACTGATTGCTGACAAACAAGGTTTCAACGTGGCGATAGATGGCAGCGGGATGCAGGTCTATTTAGCGCCTAACCGCGTCAACCTGGACATGACACGCGAGCGTTTCCCTGACCTGGAATTTCTTGAAACCAGAGAGATTTACTGAGGGCCCGTTCATGTTGCGATGGAAACGTGCCCATGCTTCTGCCTTGTTTGAGGACGACTTCCCCGAACTGCGTGCAGCGCTGCCTCACTCGCCGCGTTTTGTGGAATTTCGCATGCGCCAGAGCTTGGTGTGGGCTGTCCTCATTTCTATACTGGTACACCTTTGTTTGCTGCTGTGGCTGCATAACCCCATTAAACCACTTGCACCCCAAGCAAACGAAGGCAGCCAGGCACCGCTGGATGTACGGCTCAATCCCGCTGTACCCCTCACCACGCCAGAACCCAAGGCCATCACACCACCGCAACCCGTCAGCCAGCCGAAGAAGACTTCGCCGCCAAGGAATGTCCATCGACGGCCTGTGCCTGTCTTGTCTGTGCCTTCGCGCCAACCTGCTGTGCGCCAGACACCCCAACCTGCACCACCCAGCTTGAACAATGCCACAGACATGAGCAGCTACATCAATATGAAACGCGCGCTCAATCATACACCGGAAGAAACCAGTGCAGCGTCTGCTGGCACAGAAGATGCCCGCTCAGCCAACATTGCCCGCAACTTGCAAGACTCGGGGGGGGGCGGAATTTTTCGAATTACAAGCCTGGATGATCACTCAGCAACCTTTATCTTTCGTGGTTGGGACAATGCCACATGGAGCAATCCAACTCGCCAGTCTTTTGAAGTCAAAGCCGATGACCACACCGATATTGAACATGCCATCGTACGTAAAATGATCGCCATCATTCGCCTGAAACACAAAACCACGATTGATTGGGAGTCTCACCGCTTACACCAGGTCGTCACGATTTCTGTCAGACCTGAAGACAATGCCGAACTGGAAAACTTTCTGCTGCAAGAGTTTTTCTACGACAACCCGGGTAGATAGCAGATTTCCGGCATGAAGAAAATTCAGGGCATATCCACTGTTTCGCCCTGCGTCAACCACACGCACCCCTCCTTGCTGTCCTTTTGTATTGCAACCAATGCGGCACCATGCAGGCTCAACTCATCTTCACTGGCATAAAGCACCTTAATGTCGCCAAAAACAGGGGGAACAGGTTTGTCTGCGGACTGTTGTCGAGGTAAATCCATGCCCGTCATTAAGCTGTCTTGTCCGCGAGTCATCGCCAGATAAACTGACGCTAACAGTTCCGCATCCAGCAAAGCGCCATGCAAGGTACGCCGGGTGTTATCAATTTCATAGCGACGACATAACGCATCAAGGTTATTTTTTTGTCCCGGATGCAAATCCCTGGCCATTTTGAGCGTGTCCAACACCACATTGCGCCCGGTAAGCGGTGCCTGGTTGAGCAAGGACAATTCGGCATTAAGAAAACCCATATCAAACGGAGCATTGTGAATCACCAACTCGGCGTCACCCAGATAATCCAAAAATGCCTGCGCGACATCACCAAACCGTGGCTTGTCTTGAAGAAAAGCGCGACTCAGGCCGTGCACAGCTTCTGCGCCTGCATCAATATCACGGTCCGGATTCAAATAGCGGTGAAAATGTCGCCCCGTCAACCGCCGATTGAGCATTTCCACTCCGGCAATTTCAATAATACGGTGCCCTAATCGTGGCTCCAGGCCAGTGGTTTCGGTGTCGAGGAATATTTGACGGGACATTATCAAGACTTTAATAGAAAAAGGTTGGCAAAATGGACGATAAAAAATCTCAAAACTTAACGCATGCTATTCACTTGAAAGCATCATTGAGCAACGCTGCCAGGCGCACACTCGCCATGTCGAGTTGTTCGTGTATCACGGGCCAGGCGTAGGCCTGATAACGATTTTCCCATCCAGAAGCTTGCGCATCGGCAGGCAAATGACGATAGGCAGCCCACGCCAACTCATGCGTGCCATTTACCCACAACACGGTTTCACGGGACACATTCGCCAAGCTGTCGGGAGACGTCCATTTCGCACGCTGTTGCGCTGTGATGGTTTGATCTTCTTTCATCGCCATGGCGTACACCGCCCCACGATTAATGCTGTAATTCGGGCCGAGTTGCCATGAGAATTGATGCTCGATGACCCCCAGATCCCATACCGCATGCAAATTGGTGTTTTTACCGCAATAGGTCAAATGCAACGAATTACCGCCATGATCATGGTCATCCTCAGTATGCAACGGCTGGTGAATATCCCCCACCAGATGCACCACCCATTTCAGCGCTTCCAGACGCTGGCGCGGCGCCAAAGATGCATTGACCATTCGATACACAAATTCCGGTAATTTTACCACCACACAACTGGAATCGCTGGTGGCAGCATCCACATGGCAATCGCGAGCCTGATGATACGTGGCGGCGTAGAGCGGGATATCCACAAAATGCCAGGGCCCGGTCTCTGGCTCACTCACACGAATCGCGTCTGGCCACGAGGCAATCTGATCAAGGTGTTTGTTACCCTCCAATGCCAACAATGCGGCAATTTTTGCATGAGCTGCCGGTGTCAAGTGGGCTTCAGCCATGTCAGCGATGAGTGCATGGCCTTCTGGGCCCCAAGCATACGCTGACTCGGCCACACCCATAGAAAAGGCCATCGGCAACAGTAATCTGCCCAAATAATACATCATACTGCAATCACCACAGCCTCCCGGAAACATCCTGACAAACAAAAGTGAAAGGGGTTCATACAAACAAAATAGTGCCGGAGAAAAACCTTATAAAATGCAAACAATCAATCGGCTGTAACAGGCACTCACCCATCGCGCCCGGCATATCCCAACTGTGTTTTCACACGAATAAACAAGGCATCCAGCACCGGTTGTGGCACATTTGCCAATGCGCGCGTCCAAATGGGAAACAGGCTTAATTCTTCACGTTGCTCATGCTTGGACAAATAACCAGCGAGTATCGCCAGCAAGGGTGAAACGGAAGCCGTCGTGGCATCACATTCCTCAAACCCAAGAACGATCATCGCAGATTGACTCAAAATTTCTTGATGCTCGGACATCATGGCCGCGCTGGGATCAACGCCCATCCCATCCGGTGGCGTACGGATTGCTTGTGCAAGCATACCGTGCTCCACCTCTAAATGACGCTCTAATGAAGCCACGAACTCTCGCATAACCCGAGCCGCTTCCGTCAGGGAGCCACGATCAGTCAAATGGATCACGCGAGAAAACAAACCGTCAATACGTTTGTGATCGCGCTTTAACGCGTCAAGCACATCATGGGGAGGCACATCTTCTACTCGCTGCACAATCGCTTGCCAAATGCCTGCATCACCGCGCATCAAGGTCCAGGATAAATTGTTGCGCAAACGTAAATTAAGGCTGTTCAATACCATCGTGGGCTCATCCATGAACCACAGGCGTGCACGGGTGCCTCGCGGCAAATCCTGCAGCACGACAAACGCTGCTGTCTGTAACTGGTTGGCTGGCGTGAGGCTTAAATCACAAAACCGCTCTTCCATGTCATACCTTATATTTAACGAGCATTAAAAACCAAACATGTGATCCATACAAAATGCGTGATCCCCATTCACCAAACCATGATAACCAAACAGGCGGCAAGTCACGTCACGAATAATAATATAGGCCCCTTTACCCGCACGCTGACGGGCGGATGCATCGAATACTTCACTGTAACGCCAATGAATTGAGCCGCTGAGTGGCACGTGAATAGATGCCTCCGCAATCTCATACCCCAGTCTGTCGAACAGGCTGAGATGGGTATCCGAGTGAGCGTGCCAAGTCGTCGAGGCAGGATAAATTAAATGACAAAATGTGTCTAACGGCGCATCACCCAACCGCAGAAACAAACGCGTACTGAGCCCCGGCGGGGCTGAGGCATAGGATTGTGGTTCATCCCGGTAAGTCAACACCGTGTTGTAAATATGTGCGCCAAAACTGGTTTCGGCAATATGGCCGCTGGCGCGTTGCGTGTAACGAAACAAACCATGCAACCAACCATCTGCACTCCCGCCATGGGAAAAATCATAAATCAATTCAATGTGTCCGCTGCCACTGGGCAAGCTGGCCCCCTGCTCGGCCAGCACAGCATCTATCTCCACGGCCACACTGCTATTGCGTGGCAAACAACCAAAGCGGTAATGTCCCACCTCGATGCCGCTGGCGTCATAAAACAGGGCTGCAACAGGTAAATTGTGTTGCGCTGTAGACATGGGATTGGGCTGCATCACACTGTGCCATTGGGCAATTGGCAAAATTGGCGCCGGTAAAATATACGATTTACCCAAGTACCGCGCCAACTCTGGAAGATAAGGATCGGCCTTCAAATCGTTACGTTCCACATTCACGTGAGCAATGCGACTGCGTCCGCCCCGCACATGCACTTCATAGCGGGGGCGAACAAAATACCTGCCCGCTTGCACTTCAAACTGCTGAGGCCAGCGCGCTTCAGGGAAAAAATCAGCCACATTCAGTGGGTAACAGGAAAATGGCCCGATCTCTACCGGCACCAAACGAAGGTCATCCGACCCCATTAAATTGATGCCCACGCTGTGTGCAGGAATCGCAACCGGATGGCTGTTTTGTATCCACATGATGACGGTTTCATTTTCATAAGGCGCTGGCAACCCCGCATATAAATCAGAGGGCCAGGCATTGGCATCATGGGTGCAAGACAGCACGCTGTCATCATCGCCATACACATCCAATGCATATTTCACCACGTCGTGCCGCACGACACCCAATATGTGAATAAATAATGAAGCAGTAAAATCATCTAAATCAAAGCGTTGACGAATCTCTTTGCTGTCCAGGATCAGACTTGCGCCTGCCGCAGGGATCGCCTCTTCCCACTGCGCGAGCACAGTGCCTGCTTGATCAAACAAACAGCACCATACCCTGGGAACCGTTTTGGCACCCAAACCAGACCAATAATCGCAGGTCGTAATGCGCGTGTGGCTTCCCTTTGTGTCCCGCAGAAAACCAAAATTGGTGGCGAAATTCAGGGGGTCCAGATACCGTGCCGGATTGGTCAACATGGCATTTGGCAAACGCAGCGCGTCCAGACTGAACAGCTCCGTTCCCACCGGCACAAGGTGGCGAATATGATCCATCAACCGTTCGGCGTCGAATGCGGCGACCAGCACTGCCCGGGCCGCCGTATGAGGCAAGGTTGTCACTGGCTCAACGGCTTTCCCCAGCACCGTCTTCCCAAAATCCTCAATCGCTTGCACATAAACACCGCACATATTCAAATTATTCAGCGGGTAAAATTCGTTGAGACCTTCGGCAAAACCCTGTGGGTCATAAATGGCGACGCCCCCTGAAGCATGCAGTTTTGCATACAAATCCGCGGCACGCGGCACGGTTAAGGGATGTCCAAGCGCCTTAAAAAAACCACTCTTACCTTTCGCATTGCTAAAGGTTTCAACTTTGAGAACCATCGTCACCATCCCAGTACATGTTTGATTTGTTGTGCTGCCCGGCTCGTTTCATCGAGCGGTGTGTATTGCCAGGATGACAAAGCCCCGGTAAATGATTGGGTATAGCCCTGTCGTTGCAGACTGCGGTGAAAACGTTCAAACTTGGTGTTTTGTCCAGTTAATCCCTCAATAAATACCGGTTTACCCGTGTAACAGGCTTCAGAGGCCATATTCACCGAATCCGCTGTCACCACCACATAATCTGCCAACCCCAAATAGGAAAAGTAGGGGTTCTCCCCCGTGCCATCCCATATTTCTACCGGGTAATCGCTCAAATTCTCGCGCAACACCTGCACCGCTGCTGGATCAGTGCGCCGCGAAGGCGTCATCAAAAGACTGCCCCCACTGTCTTGCAGCGCATGACTCAGTTTCCTGGCCAGTCGTTCGGCGAAAGCCTGATCCAGAATGTATTGAGAGTTGTTGCCGCCCATCAACAAGGTAATGTAAGGGCGCGGCAAATGTGAATAGCGGTGAGAAAAACGCTGCACCGCATCATTTAAATGCGCGTGCGTCATACGGTTAACCGCGCCCAGGGTCTCTATCACATGCCGCCCCTTGCAACGGTCATGCTGGGGCGCAACGATCACATCAAAGTGATCGAGATTCACCCGTGGATGCTGAATGCGGATGTTGACGGTGCGCCCACCACTGGCACGACGAATCGCGATCGATGCGGCCACATTGAGTCGCCCCGTTCCGATGACCACATCCGGCCACGGCGCAACCAAAGCGTCGCTACCCTCGCCCAATTGAGTCAAGGGCGAATACCACAGGTTGGGAGGTAAGTATTTCCATGGTGCAACGGGCACCAGATGCTTCACGGTGTAATCCAGTTCCAGTGCTTCGGCCAAACCTTTTGATTGATTGTCCATCCCCACCAAACCATTGGACAACACCCAAGCGGTACGTTGTGCGCGAGTACCCGCCACGCTCAATGAGTCCGCAAACCAAGTTTGTGCAAAATACGCTTAAAAAAGGCCGACACCCCATGTCGTTGCTGTTCCCGCTGTTTGACTTGTTCGCTGATCACCCAGTTGAGTTGCAACGCCCGGCGCTCACCGACAAAAGGTTTATGTCCATGCCATGAATGGTCGCTGCGCCGGAAGGCCAACAAGGTCCCAAAAGCGGGGGACACTTCATCAGCATAGCGTTCTAAATCATCACCTGAACGCAAAATACGCAATCGTCCCCCCATGTTCTGCCAACCCGTATTGAAATAAATCAGCATGGTAATGAGTTTGGTCGTACTGTCTGTGTGAATGCGCCCATCCGTTTCATCGGTATGTCCACGCACCGTCACCATGGTGGGACGTCCGCTGAGATCCATTCCAAATTTGCGTTCTACCGCCTGCCGAAATTCCGGACCTTCCAACTGCCGGACCAATTCAAGAAAGGCCGGGCCACATTGCAGGGTGTTAACAGGAAAACTCCCCGCCTCGTTGATCACGGGAAAATCCGCCAACACCGATGACTGCGCCGCCTCCCGGATAAAATCGGGCAATACGAAATAGTCATACGGATCATGATGGAGCGCGGCCGCTTCGAAACGAGCCAAATCCAGCATGGGAATTTTATCAACACAGGGGTGAATCCGTTCGGCATCCATTTGAAACGACCAAATCGTAAATTTTATTTTTTCAGTCTAGCGTATTTTCATGGAGAAATAAAGCGCCCTGTTTACAATGCAGACAACTGACGAAAGCGCCATTCAAAAACCACTGAAAAACATATTGCTGCCGACCTGGGATCAATGAAAAATGTGAATCGCAACAGGATATTGCGCCACTCACGTCATCATTTCGCCATCGCTTTAACCTTTCATACTGAACCCTTCAGTGTCAGGCTCAGCGCCCTTGCCAACCCAAAGACCGGGATTTCAAATCCACAAGGCAAACGGGAACTCTGTCAGTTTTTTAATTTCCAACACTTGAAATCCGCGCGCTTACCCCCATTTTCGGAACAACCATAACACAGGAGTCGGTAATGTCTACACCTCATGATCAATCCAACCCCCTCGACAGTGACGCCTCACCAGCCGATGACAATGCTGCCGCAGTAGAAACCATTCCCAGTCTGGAGGAGTCTTTGCGTCAGGCCGAATTGTTGGCACAAGAACATCATGATGCCTGGTTGCGTGCTCGCGCAGAAAGCGACAACATCCGCAAACGTGCGCAACAGGATATCGCCAACGCACATAAGTATGCCATTGAAAATTTTGCCACCGAACTGCTTGCCGTCAAAGACAGCCTGGAAGCCGCTTTAAATGACAGCAACTCCGACCGCAGCACCCTGCAAGAGGGTGTCGCCCTGACATTAAAACAGCTCTCGATTGCCTTTGAAAAAGCCAAGCTACTCGAAATCAACCCTGTTGGCGACAAATTTGATCCGCACAAACACCAGGCCATCAGCATGCTGGCCAGCGAAGCCGAACCCAACACGGTCATTACCGTGTTGCAAAAAGGTTATTCATTGCAAGAACGTGTCATTCGTCCAGCCTTGGTCACTGTTGCCAAAGCGGGTTAAACTGGAATACAAATATTATTTTGATGCGCCAAACTTGAATTTGGCGACACTGTCATCATATAGCTCATAACTTAACAACGCATACTTGAAGGAATTAACATGGGAAAAATTATTGGTATTGATTTGGGCACCACTAACTCTTGCGTCTCCATTATGGAAAATGGCGTAGCCAAAGTCATTGAAAATGCAGAGGGTGCACGCACCACGCCTTCCATTATTGCTTACACTGAAGATGGCGAAATTTTGGTCGGTGCAGCCGCC
Source organism: Pseudomonadota bacterium (assembly GCA_021786845.1). Taxonomy (GTDB): domain Bacteria; phylum Pseudomonadota; class Gammaproteobacteria; order Burkholderiales; family Sulfuriferulaceae; genus Sulfuriferula. The sequence goes on from JAJYMO010000057.1 coordinate 24,064, forward strand.
AAACGCCAAGCGGTGACCAATCCAAAAAACACCCTTTTTGCAGTGAAGCGTTTGATTGGACGCCGTTTTGAAGAGAAGGAAGTACAAAAAGACATCAATTTGATGCCTTATGCCATTGTCAAGGCGGACAACGGTGACGCTTGGGTAGAGGTGCGCGGCAAAAAAATGTCCGCGCCAGAAGTGTCAGCGCAAGTATTGATTAAAATGAAAAAAACGGCCGAAGACTACCTGGGCGAACCTGTCACCGAGGCTGTGATCACCGTGCCGGCCTATTTCAATGACAGTCAGCGCCAGGCGACCAAGGATGCCGGGCGTATCGCCGGTTTGGAAGTCAAGCGTATCATCAACGAACCCACCGCTGCGGCCCTGGCATTCGGTATGGACAAAAAAGAAGGTGACCGCAAGATTGCCGTGTATGACTTGGGTGGCGGTACATTCGATATTTCCATCATTGACATCGCCGAAATCGAAGGGGAACACCAATTTGAAGTCTTATCCACCAACGGTGACACTTTCCTGGGCGGTGAAGACTTCGATCAGCGCGTGATTGACTATTTGGCTGACGAATTCAAGAAAGAACAGGGCATTGATCTGCGCAATGACATGCTGGCCTTGCAACGCCTGAAAGAAGCCGCAGAAAAAGCCAAAATTGAGCTGTCTTCGGCGCAACAAACCGAAGTGAATTTGCCTTACATTACTGCAGATGCCTCTGGCCCGAAACATTTGGCCGTTAAAATCACACGGGCCAAATTTGAAAGTTTGGTTGAGGAGTTGATTGAACGTACCATTGCACCGTGCAAACTGGCCATCAAAGATGCTGGCGTCAGCATTGGTGACATCGGCGACGTGATTCTGGTCGGCGGCATGACTCGCATGCCTAAAGTACAAGAGAAAGTAAAAGAATTTTTTGGGAAGGAACCGCGTCGCGATGTGAATCCTGATGAAGCGGTCGCCGTGGGCGCAGCCATTCAGGGTGGCGTACTACAAGGCGAAGTCAAAGATGTGTTGTTGCTGGACGTGACCCCCCTGTCATTGGGTATCGAAACCATGGGTGGCGTGATGACCAAACTCATCCAGAAAAACACCACCATACCCACCAAGGCCAGCCAGGTGTTTTCAACTGCTGAAGACAACCAGAATGCAGTGACCATTCAAGTATTACAGGGCGAGCGTGAAATGGCTGCTGGCAACAAGAGTTTGGGTCAGTTCAACCTGTCAGACATTCCGCCGTCACCGCGTGGCATGCCGCAAATCGAAGTCACCTTCGACATTGATGCGAACGGTATTTTGCACGTGTCCGCACGCGACAAAGCCACCGGCAAGGAAAACAAAATCCGCATCCAGGCCAGTTCCGGTTTGTCGGAAACCGAGATTCAGAACATGGTCAAAGACGCAGAACTCCATGCCGAAGAAGACCGTATTGCGCACGAACTGGTGGATGTCAGAAACCAATGCGACAACCTGATTCACAGCTCCAAAAAATCATTAACGGAATATGGTGACAAGGTGCCAGGTGAAGACAAAGCGCGCATTGAAGCGGCGATTCAGGAGGCCGAAACAGCCTTGAAAGGCAACGACAAAGCCACCATTGAAGCAAAAGCGCAGGCGCTGAGCGAAGCCGCCATGAAGATGGGTGAGCACATGCAAGCCGCCAGTGCTTCCGAACAGGCCGCAGGGGGTGCCGGACAAAGCTCCGCCAAGGATGACGATGTGGTGGATGCGGAGTTTGAAGAAGTAAAAGACAGCAAATAATCAATTCATTGTAAACGAATTGGGCAGCCATTATTTGGCTGCCCTAAGGGTTCGTGAATGGGTAAATGGACTTATGCTGGCATCGCTTTGGAACACAACCCAAAGTGCGAAGCATGCGGTTGCATGATTATTCATTAACGAACCCTGAATTTTTAGGCAGGAACCTGAACATACCATGTCCAAACGTGATTATTATGAAATTTTGGGCGTTAATCGCGACGCCAGTGAAGATGAGTTAAAAAAAGCTTACCGCCGCCTGGCAATGAAACACCATCCTGACCGCAATCCCGACAACCCCAAGGCGGAGGAATTGTTTAAGGATGCCAAACAAGCCTATGAGACCCTGACTGACAGCCAGAAACGCGCAGCCTATGATCAGTACGGCCATGCGGGGGTTGAGCATGGTGCAGGCGGCTTTGGCGGTGGTGGGGCAGGAAATCCTTTCGCGGATTTCGGCAGCATGTTTGGTGATATTTTCGGTGCAGCTGCGGGTGGGCGCGGACATTCAGCCCATCAGCGCGGCAACGACTTACAGTACAATCTGGAAATCACGCTGGAAGAAGCCGCCCGGGGCACAGACACCCAGATCCGTATCCCGGCTCAGGAAGAGTGTGGCACCTGCCATGGTACTGGCGCACGACCTGGCACAGACCCCATCACCTGCACCACCTGTGCCGGTCACGGTCAGGTACGTATGCAGCAAGGCTTTTTTTCGATGCAGCAAACCTGTCCGAAATGTCACGGCACGGGGAAAATCATCCCCACGCCCTGTACCACCTGTCACGGGACTGGTCGCATCAAACGCCAAAAAACCCTGTCTGTGCGCATCCCTGCTGGCGTAGACACTGGAGATCGCATCCGTTTGTCAGGAGAAGGAGAGCCTGGTCTTAATCACGGCCCCAATGGCGATTTATATGTGGTCGTACACCTGAAACCGCACGCGATGTTTCAACGCGATCACAATGATTTGCACTGTGAAATGCCGATCAGTTTCGCTACGGCGGCCTTGGGCGGAGAAATCGCAATTCCCACACTGGATGGGCATGCCAACATCAAAATTCCGGCAGAAACTCAAACAGGTAAAGTATTCCGATTGCGCGGCAAAGGGATACGCGGCATTCGTGCATCAGCCCCTGGTGATTTGATGTGCCACCTCGTACTGGAAACACCTGTGAA
>JAJYMO010000019.1:0-16092 GCA_021786845.1 Pseudomonadota bacterium
AATCTTGATGGCACCCATCAAGGAAGCAAGCCGGCCGGTTCGTTCCCAACCCCAACCCTTGGACAGGCCATAGAGCAAACCTGAGCGATAGGCATCTCCACAGCCTGTAGGGTCCAGTACTTTTTCTGCCCGCACGCAGGGAATGGGGTAATGGCCTTCAGCGGTGAGAATGTCTGAACCCGCCTCACCACGGGTAACAATGAGTGCGCGCACTTTGGTGGACAGTGCTTTCAGCGTTAAGCCGGTGCGAACTTCCAGCATTTCTGCTTCATAGTCGTTGACGGTGACAAAATCGGCCAGTTCAATGAAATGCAATAATTCAGCACCGTCAAACATGGGCATACCCTGACCGGGATCAAAAACAAATGGAATCCTGGCAGCATGAAATTGTTGTGCATGTTGTAGCATGCCTTCTCGTCCGTCTGGAGAAATGATGCCGATTTTTATCCCTTTGGCCTGGTTAATCTGATTGAGGTGGGAAAAATTCATTGCGCCCGGATGAAAGGCGGTAATCTGGTTGTCGGCCAAATCTGTGGTGATGAACGCCTGTGCGGTGTAACTGTGTTCAACAGACAAGATATGCTGACGGCTGATGCCGAGTTGATCCAAATGATTGGCATAGGGTGAAAAATCAGTGCCACAAGCCGCCATGATGTGCCCATTTTCACCCAATAGCTTGAGATTGTAGGCAATATTCCCGGCGCAACCACCAAATTCACGCCGCATTTCGGGCACCAGAAAGGAAACATTTAGTTTATGGATTTTTTCTGGCAAAATATGATTTTCAAATTTATCATGGAACACCATGATGGAATCATAGGCCAGGGAACCACAAATCAGGATGGACATGGGGAAGCGAACCGGAAGACGATAATGCGGTGAATTATAACCTGCCTTGTTCGGTCATGCGAGAGGGGTTTTATCTGTGTTGTTGATTGACATCCTTGATGTTATGATTCTGGCAGTGAATGCGCCAAAGACAGAAATCAGTGCTCGTCGCAATGAGTGCAACCCGGACTGGTATTGTTTACGCATTCTGCCTGGCTGGATAACTGCTGCCGCATCAAAAATATTTTTTAGTGCCGGGTTTTTGTAAGCTGTTTTTTTAGGTCGATGATGACATTTTTGCGTTGGGTGTTTGTTCTCTTGCTGTGTGTCACACTACCGATTTATGGCGGTGTGTCTTTGGCTGCGCCCGAGCATTGTGACATGCAGCAACATTCCAGACATGGCGAAATGCAAGGTCCGTCTGTGCACGGTGTCCATCATGCATGCTGTCATTGTGCTCACATGAGCGGAAAGATGAACCCCGGTCATGTTTGTCAATGTGGTCAACATTGTGTGACTGATGGTGGGCATCTGCCCATGATTTCACACGCAGGGATTCAAGCACTTGTTCAAACTTCGCCGGTTATTGTCCCCGTCTTTGTTCTCCCCTCCCTCACGCAGGACCCGGATGGGTTCTGGCGACCGCCCCGCATCGTCGTCTAATTTCAACGTATAAATTGTCCCCTCGTTATGATCAGTAATGGGGCGCATATGCGTGCCCGCACGCATGGAACTCACCATCTCATGTTCCTGTTGGAGTTACTATGATGATTCGAACTATCTGTTTTTCAGGGGTTCTGTTGTGTACCAGCCCGGCGTTTGCCGACCAACTGAATTTGAATGGCGCAATTAATCAGTCGTCTGTCACTCAACCGTCGGCTTCCGATTCAAGCACATTCGTCCCAATACGCGCGTCGATGACCGACCACCTCACGCTTGAGCAGGTGGTCGAACTTGCTGCGCAGCATGCGCCGCAAGTTCGGGCAGAGCAATACAGACAAGAAGCGGCTACCGCTGACAGCGATCGCGCAGGGCGCTTGCCGGATCCTCAATTGCAGTTCGGTACCCAGAATCTTGACATGCAAGGATCGGGTGCTTTCAATCCCAATGCCGATGCCATGACCATGCGTTTTGTCGGTGTCAGCCAGGACATCCCGTCTTCGGCAGCGCGTGCCGCTGAGCGAGCCAAGGCACGGGCGAATCAGGGTGTGGTTGCGGCCGACACGCAAGATGCCCAATTTCGCGCGAAACGCAATGCAGCCACCGCTTGGGTGGATCTCTGGGTTGCGCAACGGGCCGAAACATTGTTGAACCGCTTATCGATACAAAACCAGATTGCGATCGATGTTGCGCGCGCGCGCCTGGCCGGCGCAAAGGGTACCGCGACGGATGTTCTGGCGGCCCGCGCTGCCAGCGTTGAGCTGGACAATCAACTTGAGGCCATCCGGGGTGAAGAGCAGGAAGCCTATGCTGCCCTGGCGCGCTGGGTCGGGCCGAATATCGGCCATGTGCCTTTATCCGCTCCCCCCGATTTTTCACGGTTACCCGTGCCTGAAACCCATTTGTTGCAGAGACTCGACATTCAGGCACCCCTATTGAGTTGGGCCCCCCGTGTCAGTGTCGCCGAAGCCGATTTACAGCGAGCCCAGGCGAGTAAGCAGCCGGATTGGAATGTGGGATTCAGTTATGGCATCCGCGCGCCGGGTCTGCCTGCATTAGGAACTTTTCAGATCGGGATGCGGCTGCCTTTGTTTGCCGACCACCGTGAAGACCAGGACATCGACGCGCGGCATGCGGATCTGGAAGCTGTGCGCGCAGACAGAGAGGACGCGCGCAGTGCTCAGACCGAAATTGTCGAACGCTCGCTGGCCCGCTGGCAAAGCCTGACTGCACAGGTGTTGCGTGATGAATCCATTTTGTTGCCGTTGTCGAGTGACCGCACCAATACGGCGTTGGCTGCATACCGTGGCGGTGGCTCACTGGAGCCGTGGCTGGCTGCGCGCAGTGCTGAAATTACTGCAAATCTGACTTATGTCAACACCTTGGCCGCTCGTGCACGCGCTTGGACCGAGCTTGCCTATCTGATTCCGGAGAATCTGCAATGAAAAAACTGTTCCTCACTTTAAGTCTGCTCGGCGCGCTCACAGCTGCCGCCGCTGGCGGTTATTTCTGGCGTCAGTTTATCCCTCAACAGTTGTTCAATCCTGCTTCGACGCCCGTTGCTGCACACAAAGTACTGTATTGGTATGACCCCATGACCCCAGCGCAACACTTCAATCATCCGGGCAAATCGCCATTTATGCCCAGTATGGATCTGGTGCCGAAATATGCATCCCCGGATGCCGGTGCAGCGGATGCTTCAGCAGTGATCCGTATCGATCCCCGTGTTGAACAAAATCTTGGTTTGCGTACGGCAATCGTGCGTGTGGGGGAGCTGAAGCCCGCGTTGCGCGTACCCGGTATTCTGGAATGGGACCGCAGACGTTCGGTAATTGTCAGCGCACGTACCGACGGTGTGCTGACGCGTTTGTTTGTGCGGGCACCGTTCGAGCGTGTGCGTGCCGGGCAGGCGCTTGCTGTGTTGCTGTCTCCTTCCTGGAGTGCTGCGGTGGCAGAATCCGGTGCATTAAAGGACCTGCATTCCAGCGAAGCACAGTCCTTGCGCGCAGCGGCGATTGAACGGTTGCATGTGTTGGGCATGAGTCCCACAGAAATTCGCCAGCTGAGTGCCGACCCGAGCGCAGGCGTGATCTTGCATGCACCGGTCAGCGGTGTGATCAGTACGCTTGATGTGCTTCCGGGGCAAAGTGTCAATGCGGGCACAACGCTTATGCGCATTGATGACCCTTCCCGGCTGTGGCTGAATGCCGCGATTCCGCAAGCTGAAGTGGCGGGTATTCAAGCCGGTACGGTGGCGCAAATAGAAATCGATGCTTTTCCCGGACGCATTTTTAGGGGAATGGTTGAAGCCATGTTGCCTGAAGTGGATTCGCGTGCGCGCACACAGGTCGCACGCATCGGGCTGGATAATTTTGACGGTGTGCTGGCGCCCGGCATGTTTGCATCCGTTGGTTTGAGTGCTATCCCCAGTAAACCCCACCCTCTGGTGCCGGAAGCCGCACTGATCAGCACCGGGATGCAAAACAGGCTCATTCTCGATCTGGGCAATGGCCATCTCGAACCACGCGTTGTGCGTATTGGACGCTCAGCGCAGGGGTATACCGAAGTGCTTGCCGGTCTTAATGGCGGTGAGCGCGTCGTGATCTCGGGAGAATTTCTGTTCGATTCCGAGGCTGATTTGAATGGCGCGTTGAACCGACTGACTGTGCCGGTTGTCGCGCCCGTCGCGCCCACATCGAAGCGCAGGATACGGTATTGGTACGATCCCATGGCACCGCAAAAACACTACAATCATGGCGGTCCTTCTCCACTCATGCCCAGCATGAATCTGGTGCCTCAGTATGGCAGCGAGCCCACCCCCGCTGTAGCCCCTACAGGAGCGCAACCATGATTGCCGCTCTGATCCACGCTTCAATCCGTAATCGCTTTCTGGTGTTGATGGGGGCGGTGTTGCTCGCCGGTTGGGGTGGGTGGGCGATGCTGCATATGCCGCTCGACGCATTGCCTGATCTGTCTGACACACAGGTGATCGTGCGTACCACTTGGCCTGGACAGCCGCCGCAGGTGGTGGAGGACCAGCTCACCTACCCACTGGCTACTACCATGTTGTCGGTACCGGGTGCCAAGACCGTGCGTGCATACTCGTTCTTCGGCGATTCTTTCGTTTACATCATCTTCCATGGCGGCACCGATCCATACTGGGCACGCTCGCGCGTACTTGAGTACCTGAGTCAGGCACGTGATCGATTGCCCCCTGGGGTGAATCCGGCACTGGGACCGGATGCCACAGGGTTGGGCTGGATCTACGAGTATGCGCTGGTGGATCGCAGCGGGACCATGGATCTCGGTCAGTTGCGTGCGCTGCAGGACTGGTTTCTGCGCTATCGGCTGAAGACGATACCCGATGTGGCTGAAGTCGCCAGCATCGGTGGCATGGTGCGGGCCTGGCAGATCGTGGTTGATCCTTTGAAACTTGCAGCCTATGGGCTTACCGTACCGCAGGTAACGGCTGCCGTACGTGCTGCCAATGGCGCCACCGGTGGATCGGTGATTGAGCAAGGCGAGTCCGATCTGATGGTGAAAAGCATCGGCTATCTGCGTACGCGTGATGATTTCGAGCGTATTCCGCTCGCTGCCAGTACCGACGGCGTGCCTGTCACCCTTGGCGCGGTCGCCACTGTGCGACGCGGGCCCACCTTTCGCCAGGGCATCGCTGAACTTGACGGTCAGGGTGAAGTGGCCGGCGGCGTGGTGATTCTGCGCTCCGGAAAGAATGCACTGGATGCCATTGAGGCGGTCAAAGCGCGACTCACCGAGCTGAAGCGCAGCTTGCCCAAAGGGGTCGAGATTGTACCCACCTACGATCGCTCGCAACTTATTCTCGATGCCGTGCACAATCTGCGCGAGAAGCTGATCGAGGAATTCCTGGTTGTTGCCTTGGTGTGTGCGCTGTTTCTCTGGCACCTGCGCTCGTCGCTGGTGGCGGTCATTACCCTGCCGGTGGCGGTGCTGGCTGCTTTTATTGTGATGTATTATCAGGGGGTCAGTGCGAATCTCATGTCGCTGGGTGGCATTGCGCTGGCTATTGGTGCAATGGTGGACGGTGCTGTGGTGATGATCGAGAACACGCACAAGCACCTTGAACACTGGCGCGATGTCCATGGTGATGACCCCCGGGGAGAGGCGCGTTGGCAGGTGATTGCCGCATCGACCGCCGAAGTCGGCCCTGCACTGTTTTTCAGTTTGCTGATCATTGCGCTGTCGTTCGTGCCGGTATTTGCATTACAGGGGCAGGAGGGGCGTTTGTTCCAGCCGCTCGCTTTCACCAAGACCTATGCCATGGCCGCTGCTGCTGCGCTGTCAGTCACATTGATCCCCGTTTTGATGGGGTATCTGGTGCGTGGACGCATTCGCACCGAACTTCAGAACCCGTTAAACAGGGCGTTGATCGCTGGGTATCGACCTTTACTGAATGTCGTACTGAAACACCCATTTATCGTACTTTTGAGTGCGGTGCTGATCGTGCTGGTGACCCTGTGGCCCTTGTCCAGACTCGGTAGCGAGTTCATGCCGCCGTTGAACGAAGGTACGTTGCTGTATATGCCGACCACCCTGCCTGGACTGTCGGTCGGTAAGGCGGCGCAGTTGCTGCAGCAGACTGACCGCATGCTCAAGACTGTGCCGGAGGTCGCCTCCGTATTTGGTAAGGCTGGTCGTGCCGACACGGCGACTGACCCCGCGCCGCTGAATATGTTCGAGACCACCATCACTTTCAAGCCACGCAGCGAGTGGCGACCGGGGATGACGATGAAAAAAATTGAGGCCGAATTGAACCGGGCAGTTCAGGTGCCGGGCCTGACCAACCTGTTTGTACCGCCGATTGCAAACCGCGTGCAGATGCAATCAACAGGAATTAAAAGCCCTATCGGTATTAAAGTGGGCGGCCCTGATCCAGTTGAGTTGCAGCGCCTGTCAGATGAGATCGAGCGTGTGGTGCGCGGTGTGCGCGGCGTCAGTTCGGCTGCGGCCGACCGCATTGCCGGCGGCCGCTATATTGATGTGCACATCCGACCCGACGCCGCAGCGCGTTACGGGTTGACCCAGGCGGATCTGCAGTCGATCATTGGTACGGCTGTCGGTGGTGATTCCATCGGCGAGACAGTGCAGGGGCGCGAGCGCTTTCCCATCGTGCTGCGCTATCCGCGGGCAACACGCCAGTCGCTGTCGGCGCTACGGAGTCTGTTGATTGTCGCGCCTGACGGTGTGCAACTGCCGCTGGACGCAGTCGCCGACATCGACATCGTCGCCGGCCCTTCGATGTTGACCAGTGAGAATGGCGATTTGGTCAGCTATGTTTACGTCGATAGCGCCGACAGCAATCTGGGGGGCGTCGTGACGCGCCTGCAGGAGGCAGTAGCCCGGGAAGTGCCCTTGCCGCCGGGTTATACGGTTGGCTGGTCCGGGCAGTACGAATTCCTGCAGCGGGCGGAGCAACGCCTGCAAACCGTGGTGCCCACCGCGCTGGGGATTATCTTCATCCTGCTCTGGAGCGTATTTCGACGCACAGCAGAAGCCGCTCTGATTATGTTGACGCTTCCATTCGCATTGGTTGGCGGCATCTGGTTGGTCTGGTTACTGGGGCAACCGGTATCGGTGGCGACCATGATTGGTTTCATCGCGCTGGCGGGCGTGTCATCGGAGTTTGGCGTGATCATGTTGCTTTATTTGCGCCAGGCTTGGCAACGGCAGGTCATGGCAGGCCGCACTGACCCTGATGCGCTGGATGCCGCCATTCGTGAGGGCGCTGTATTACGGGTACGACCCAAGGCCATGACGGTAGCCGTCATCCTGACTGGTTTGCTACCGATTATGTTTGGGCAAGGCGCCGGTTCGGAAGTAATGCGCAGCATCGCAGCGCCCATGGTGGGGGGCATGATCACAGCACCGCTGCTCTCTATGTTTGTCATTCCGGTCGTTTATCGAATGCTGGAGCATTATCGTTTGCGTGCAGGACGACCATTGGGTGCTGAAACAGAAACCAGCATGGGATCTTCAACCTGAACCGGTCTGGATATGGCAATCAAGCTGACAAATGGAGGTGTTCTGGAAAACAGAATTTGAAATATGCTCAGTGAGGGAAGGAAGACGCGGGAACTCAACAAATTACTTTTATGAATGGAACACGATGATTTTTTCCGGGGGAAGCCCAATCGTGTTCCCTGCAAGTCCCGCTTATTGCCAGCCAACCTGACGTTGAACCAGGACATTGCAATTACATTGCGCATTGTACTCGACCACTTGCTGATACACTGCCTGTGGCGGAGCGCCGGAATAACTGCCTTGCGGTGCGGGTGTTTGCACGTACTGTGTCTGGGGCTGGACATAGACAGGAGGCGGTTGTACATAGACAGTCTGTGGTTGTGACATCACGTAGCCCAAGGCCGCACCGCCCAGCAGTGTTGGAACAACCCAGCCATCATCCCATCCACCTCCCCACCCCCCCCATCCACCGCGCCAACCTCCCCATCCACCGCGCCAGCCATCTCCACCGCGCCAGCCACCGCCGTGCCAGCCACCGCCGTGTCCGCCGCCACCGTGCCCACCACCATGACCATCAGCGAGCGCGAGTTGAGTGGAGAAACACAGTAGCATAACAAGACCAGAAATAATTTTTTTCATATTTAACTCCCATTAACATGCGCTTCAGATAGAAGGCATCCGCCAGTATAGAGCAGGTGGCATGTTAATTGGTTCAATTCCGCTCAAGTCATCTTAATTCGGAATGGGTTTTGGATTGATCGCATTATTCCTGCTTATTGGTGCGCCATCCTCCACCCAAAGCTTTGACTAAAGCAATGCTGTTGATAATGCGTTGAGTGTGTATTCCGATATTTTGGGTGGTTGAACTCAGCACGGTGCGTTCTGTTTGCAAGACGTCAAGTTGATTTCCCAACCCGGCTTCATAGCGATATTGCGCCTGTTGAAAAATGGTTTGAGCAGAATTGAGGGACTGTTGTGCACTGAGTGCTTCTTGTTCCAGTTCTCGTTGATTGGACAGATCATCTTCTACTTCGCGCCAGGCAGTCAGCACCGCCTTCCGGTAATTGGCGGCAGTTTCCTGCCACTGCGCTCGGGCTAAATCGCTTAAAGCCTGTAAGCGGCCACCGTCAAAAAGGGTAAGGACCATGGATGGTCCCAAAGACCAAAACTGATTGGGTGCGTTGAGCCATGCGGCGGAAGAATTGTTTTCGTAGCCCAGGGCGGCATCCAAACTGAAAACCGGGAAAAAAGCGGCGCGCGCAACGCCGATGTTGGCATTGGCGGCCACCACAGCGCGTTCCGCACTGGCGATGTCAGGACGACGTTCCAATAGGGTGGAAGGGAGTCCCAGGTTGGGGTGCAAGGCTTGCGTGTCAAAATGATGCGTTACCGGGAGGGAGAATGTGTCAGGGTTGGCCCCGATGATTAAGGCGATTGCATGCTGTAATTGCTGACGTGTTAAGCGCAGGGCGGCCAGCTGAGTGAGGGTGTCGTTCAGGCTCTGCTGTGCCTGGGCTACGTTAGCTTGATTGACAGCGCCGGCATCAAGTTGCTGTTGGGTAAGTTGTTCATTGCTTTGCCAATTATTGGTCCATTGTTGCAGAATACCCAACTCGGCATCCGTGCCACGTAAATTGAAGTAATCTGTAGCCAGTTCTGCCTGGATGGACAAGTGCAATGCGGCCAAATCATCCGCACTGGCGGCGGCCAAAGCTGCACTGGCGGTACTGGCATTACGCAGTGCGCCCCAAATATCGATTTCATAATTCACGTCTACGCCGACCAAATTGTCCTGGTAGCCAGTGCCCAGCCCCTTTGGGAACAAAGGTCTGTTCGATGAAATACGACCGTTTTGATGTGTTGCACCGGCTGTGACATCAGGCATTAACCGGGCATGTTGCGCGCGCGCAATCGCGCGGGCCTGTGCCAAACGAGCGGCAGCAGCCAGCAAACTCTGGTTGGCTGTTTGTGCCTGGGTTTCTAACTGGTTTAAAGTGGGATCGTTAAAACTTTCCCACCAAACATCGGTATGGGCAGGTGGCAAAGTGTGTGCTGGAATCCAGCTCCCGGCTTCCTGAAACGTATTCGCAGTAGACATTTTGGGGCGTTCGTAAGTCGGTGCCAGAGAACACGCGCCCAACAACAGCATCACGCCGGCAAAAAAAACCATACGTATCATCATGATGATTTCCGTTGCAGGCGAGTCAATGCAACAGGTACAACCTGTGCGCCTTCGCTGATGTCGTCAGGGGGGCTTACGATGACCTGCTGGCTGGGGTTCAATCCCTGAGTGACTTCCATGGAGCGGCCTAAATCTTTCCCCACAGTGATGGGTTGTAAATGAACGGTGTTGTTGGGCAGCACTACCGCCATAAACGTACCCTCCGCATTAAAAATCAATGCATTGGATGGCATGGTTACTGTGCCTGACGGAACATGCTGCCGGAAATGCGCTTCAATGTAAGCACCTGGTAACAGGGCGTTAAGTGGGTTATCCAGTTGCAGTTCAATCAGCACGGTATGGGTCACTGGGTCAACCGCATTGGCGGTATTTGTGCACAGCGCAAGCCACGTTTTGCCCGGTTGTCCCCGGACGCTGACCGGTATGATATCGCCTTTATGAACGAGCGCGGCCTGGTCTTCCGGCACGGGAATGTACGCCCGTAATTTGCGTGTGTCTGCCAAATGGAATAATTCGCGTGCTTTGCCATTGGCTGTTCCCGTATCAATCATGGTGCCGATATCTATGTTGCGCACGGTAATGATGCCATTGTAGGGGGCGAGGATTTTTTTATACACATCCAGTTGTTGATAGCGGGCAAGATTATCCCGTGCAGCGACCACAGCGGCCTGTTTGGCTGCGGCGTCATACTGCATATTATCCAAATCTTGTTGTGAAACCGTTTTAGTGGGTAAGAGGATGGCGTAACGCTTGGCGGTCAGGTTGGCCAATTGGGCATTGGCGATGGCGGTGTGTAAATCAGCCTCGGCTTGTAATGCCTGTTGATCCACTTCGGGCGTTTCAATTTCCGCTATGAGTTGTCCTGCGGTCACGGCTTGCCCTATATCCACTGCCCAGCTTTTTAAGTAACCACTGGTGTGCGCATAAATCGGTGTTTCTATCCACGCCTGTAATGTGCCCGGTAACACCAGTTCGCCAGTACTTTTTTCGAGCAAAGGGTGCATGACATTGACATGGAGCGTTGCGACATTTTGTGCGTCGCGTTCTAAAGCGGCGTGCGCCACGCTGCGGGTATAAATCCCCCATGCCGCAGCAATGACCGCACAGAGCAACAGGATAAAACCAAAAAGACGTATTCGTTTGAGAGCGGGGGAGGGTGATGTAGGCATGGTAAACTCCGGATCAATGCATGAGCGCGTGGGTATTTCGGCGCAAGAGACTAAATAAAGCGGGCACCAGTAACAGCGTGGCAGGCGTGGCGAACAGCAAGCCGCCAATTACCGCGCGACCCAAAGGTGCGTTTTGTTCACCCCCATCGCCCAGACCCAGGGCCATGGGCAGCATACCGATAATCATGGCCAATGCGGTCATCAGCACAGGACGTAAACGGGTGTAGCCCGATTCTAATGCGGCGTCTTGTGCGCTCAATCCATCTCCCATGCGTTCACGGGCAAAGCTCACAATCAGGATGCTGTTGGCTGCACCGACGCCCATGCACATAATCGCCCCGGTCAGGGCAGGTACGCTGAGGGTGGTGTGGGTCAGGAACAGCATCCATACAATCCCGGCCAATGCAGCAGGCAAGGCGGCGATGACAATCAGCGGATCCAGCCATGATTGGAAATTGACCACAATCAGCAAATACACCAGAACCACCGCGCCTAACAAACCCCATTCCAGACTATGGAAAGAATCTTGCATGGTTTGGACTTGTCCGCGTAATGTGACGGTGCTGCCTTTAGGTAAATGGTGTGCGTTGGCAGCAATAATGCGTTGTAAATGGGTGGCCACATCACCCAAATCAGTGCCTTGCACTGAACCAAAAATATCCAGTGCCGGTTTTACATTGTAATGGCTCACGACAGCAGGTCCCGTACTGTGCGTGAAACTGGCCAGGTTAGATAAAATTTGCGGTGGGGTGCCTGCACCGATGGATATGGGTAGTTGCGCCAGATCATTCAGATTTTGCATGCGGTATTGCGGCACTTGTGCCACCACATTGTATTGCACCCCATTGTGAGGATTGACCCAAAAACTGGGGCTGGTCTGGAAGCTGCCTGACAATGAGGTCAGTAAATTGGTTGCCACGTCTTTTTCAGAATAGCCCAACAGTTGCGCGTTATTGCGGTTGATGGAGACATTAATTTGCGGGTAGTTAAACGCTTGTTGCATATGCATATCCACGGCACCCGGCACTTGTTTGATCTGGGGCAACAGTTCGGCTACATACTGGCGATTGGCATTCAGATTGTTACCCGTTACTTGAATATCCAGTGGTGAGGGCAGTCCAAAGTTAAGAATTTGGCTCACAATGTCAGCAGGCAGAAATGAAAACGTCGTGCCGGGGAATTGTGCGTTCAGCGAACGGCGCAACTGACGCACATAGTCGGCGGTGGGGGCGTGTTTTGGACTCAGGCTGATATAAATATCGGCATCGCTGGGGCCTATCGGTGCAGAGGTGCTGTACGACAAATTGATGCCGCTGTATGGTAAGCCAATGTTATCAATAATGTTGGCGACCTGGTTCGCGGGAATGGTGTGGCGTATCGCGGTTTCAATGCGATCGCACAATGCGGCGGTGTCTTCAATGCGCGTCCCGGTTGGGGCGCGAATATGCAATTTAATTTCCCCAGCGTCCACCTGAGGAAAAAAATCTTCACCTATCCACGGACTCAGCAAAAAGGAGGCGGCAATTCCCACAAAAAACAGGAGGATGAACAGGCCTGGTATGGCCAGGACCGCCACGAGAATCTCATGATAAGTCGTACGTAAGCGTTCAAAAGCTGCCTCAAAACGCAATTGCAGACGAGCACCCCAATGTTTGGGTGGCGGAGCGTCGCCCACATGATGCGCTTTCAGCCAGTATTTTGCCAGGGTAGGCACCAGCGTGCGAGATAAAAACCAGGATGCCAGCATGGCGAATATCACCGCCTCTGCCAGAGGGATAAATAAATAATGTGCCACACCAGTCAGTAAAAACATCGGGATGAATACGATGCAAATCGCCAGTGTCGAAACCAGGGAAGGCATGGCAATCTGATGCGCACCGTCCAAAATGGCCGTCTCTGTGTCCTTGCCCTGTTCTAAATGCCAATTGATATTTTCTATGGCGACGGTGGCATCATCCACCAAAATACCCACGGCCAGCGCCAGGCCACCCAAGGTCATGATATTGATGGTTTCGCCTAACCAGGACAATACGGTGATGGAGGCTAATATTGATAAAGGAATGGAAATGGTGATAATCAGTGTGCTGCGCCATGAGCCTAAAAATAGCAGGATCATCAAACCTGTCAATGCGGCCGCTGTGATGCCTTCACGTATCACGCCGTTGATTGCCGCCTGTACAAAAACGGATTGGTCTCCCATGGTATGCAGGCTCATGCCATCCGGCATGTCACTGCGTACCGAAGGCAGTAACTTTTTAATCCCGCTGATAATGTTCAAGGTTGAAGCAGTGCCGGTTTTCAGAATGCTCATCAACACCGCATGGTGCCCATCTATCCTGACCATATTGGTCTGCGGCGGTGCGCCATCATAAACGTGTGCGACATCGCGGATATGGATAATGGTGCCGTTGACGCTACGCAAAGGGATATCGTTGATTGCATCGATGGTACTGAAACTCACATTCAGTTTGATGAAGAACTCTTTATGCCCGATTTTTTGCGTCCCTGCAGGAAGAATCAGGTTTTGATCAGCCAGAGCGGTGCTGACATCGTTGGCAGACAGCCCGTAAGTACGCAGGGCTCGCGGCTCTAAATCGACCTGCACTTGACGAATGACGCCACCATAAGGATAGGGGATGGACGTGCCTGCGACAGGTGAAAGTTCAGTCCGGATAAAATTGTTACCAAAATCAAATAATTCTGCGCCAGTCAGGCGTGAACTGGCTAAAGCCAATTGAATTACCGGCACACTGGACGCGTTATAAGCCAGGATAAAGGGTGGGGTGGTGCCGGGCGGCATGAAGCGCAATATCGTTTGAGAAATGGAAGTGATTTGTGCCACGGCCAAATTTTCATTGACGTTGGGTTGAAAAAAATACTTCACCACGGCGATGCCATTGAGTGATTGCGATTCTATGTGCTCAATATTATTCACTGTCGTGGTGGCGACGCGCTCACTGAAGGAGGTAATGTGATTGGCCATGTCCTCGGGTGGTAAACCGGAGTAATTCCAAATAACGGACACCACGGGGATATTGATGTTAGGCAGAATATCTGTCGGTGTGCGCAGTATGCTGAATATACCCAACAGCACAATCAGCAGGGCCATGACCAAAAATGTATAAGGGCGTTGCAGCGCGAGTTTAACGATCCACATGAAAGGGAGCCAATTTAATAATGATGATTGCCGGGACGGACTGGTGCAAGGGCATTAAATTCTTATGTCCTGATTACACAGTCTGGAGAATGACGACTGCGACTTGCCATGTCTGTTGGGATCGCGTGTGTGGTGATGTGCACATTCTTTGTTTGGATACCGGTCTGTGTTGTTGGGGAAGGCTCATGTTGAAAGACGTAGTATACCGTATTAGTATTCCATTATTTTGTTCGACGTGAGGCTGGTCATGTCCCATCGTGGACGCACGCTAAATATTCCGGCAGTCTGGCCTTGTCCGTGACACATGCGCATGGCGCCTGCGAAGGCAATCATCGCGCCGTTGTCGGTGCAAAATTCAAGTTCGGGAAAATACACTTGTGCTGACAGGGATTTCAGTTGGTGTACGAGTGCGGCACGCAGTTGGCGGTTAGCACCCACACCGCCCGCTACGACGAGACGTTTGTCGCCGGTTTGTTTTAGCGCAGACAATGCTTTGGCACACAGTACATCGGTCATCGCTACCTGGAAAGCCGCAGCAATATCAGCTTGGTCTTCAGATTCGGGGTGCTTGCGCCGGAGATTGAGTACGGCCGTTTTTAAGCCGCTGAAGCTAAAATTAAGATCGCCTGAGTGAAGCAGCGGACGTGGCAAATGGAATCGCTGGGCATTGCCAGTATCCGCCAATGCCGACAGCACCGCCCCGCCGGGATAACCCAAACCCAATAGTTGCGCCGTTTTGTCAAAAGCTTCGCCAGCAGCATCATCCAATGTGTCGCCCAGTAATTCGTATTCACCCACTTGTTGTACTCGCATCAATTGTGTGTGTCCACCTGATACCAGCAAAGCAATAAATGGGAATTGCGGTGGGTTGGCAGACAAAAGTGGCGAGAGTAAATGGCCTTCGAGATGGTGAATGCCGAGTACAGGGACATTGAGCGCCACGCCCAAAGCGTGCGCCATGCCCGTGCCTACCAGCAGCGCACCGGCCAACCCTGGCCCTTCGGTATAGGCAATGCCATCGATTTGTTTCAATGTCAGTTGAGCTGTATTCAGTACCTGTTGCGCCAGTGGCAGCACGTGGCGGATGTGGTCGCGGGACGCCAGTTCCGGCACCACGCCACCGTATTCGGCATGCAGTGCAATTTGCGTATGCAGTGCGTGGGCGAGTAGGCCGCGCTCGGTGTCGTACACCGCCAAACCGGTTTCATCGCAGGAGGATTCAATTCCCAGAATACGCATCAGGTTGCCTTGTGAACTGTTGTATAATTTCCAAAAATGTCATGAAATTGTCATCTTCCCGTCATAAGATAGTAAAGACCTGATTTGGGTTAGGCATGATGTGGTAAATGCCAATGCCTCACTGGGCATTATAAGCGATTTTAGGGGGATAACTGATGGCGGCAACAATACTGTTGGTGGAAGATGAGTCCGGCATCCAAGAATTGGTCAAATTAAATTTGACCCAGGCTGGGCATGCGGTGATCTGTGCCGATTCGGCGGAGCAGGCCTTGGTGTTGATTCGTCAATCTCTGCCCGACATGGTTTTATTGGACTGGATGTTGCCCGGCATGAGCGGTATTGAGTTGGCACGGATTTTTCGATCCGATCCGCGCATGAAAAATGTGCCCATCATTATGTTGACTGCGCGAGGGGATGAGCGCGACAAAGTTCTGGGCCTGGAAACGGGTGCCGACGATTATATCACCAAGCCGTTTTCTCCCCGTGAGTTGTCGGCACGGATTAAGGCAGTGTTGCGTCGGCGCGCACCGCAGATGACCGAAGACCGCATTGCGTTGCGTGGTTTGATGCTGGATCCAGTCAGTCATCGTGTGACAGGTCACGGCATCGCACTGGAATTGGGTCCGACCGAATTTCGTTTGTTGCATTTCTTTATGACACATCCGGAGCGGGTGTATTCGCGCACGCAATTGCTCGATCAGGTCTGGGGTGACCATGTGTTCGTTGAGGAACGTACCGTGGATGTGCATATCCGCCGTTTGCGTTTGGCATTGGGTGCGTCTGGGCATGAAGACTTGATCGCCACAGTGCGCGGTGCGGGATACCGACTTTCTGTGCATGATTAATTGGATATTTAT
>JAJYMO010000019.1:16249-25983 GCA_021786845.1 Pseudomonadota bacterium
TTGTTACTGCTGGAACAGTTGAGTGGAGTAGGTTTTGCAGGATTTTTGGTGGCCCCATTTTTTTTTAGCACTCATCATTGCGGCGGTTGCCGTGGTGATTGGGCTGTTTTTCGGTTGGACGGTCGCCTTGCTGGGCATCATTCTGGTATTGCTTTACTACATTTACCGTAATTTGCGTGGTATGGCTGCTTTAGCCGTTTGGCTGGCGGCAGGCGGAATCGGTGATCTGCCGGAAGCGCAAGGCGCCTGGGATGAGATTTTTTATGGTTTGGACCGTATGGCGCGGCGCAATAAACGCAGCGCGGGGCGGTTAGTTTCCGCGCTGGACCGCTTCGAGCACGCCGCACAGGCCATACCTGATGGCGTGATCATGTTGAATGAGCAGGGACAAATTGACTGGTTAAACAGTGTTGCCAGTTTGCATTTTGGCCTGGATGAACGTGCGGATTGCGGACAGTTCATCGCGTACTTAATCCGCCAGTCCGTATTTCGTGATTATTTGGAAGGCCATGATTTTCGTGAACCGCTCATGATGAAATCTCCATCACAACGTGATGTGACCTTATCAGTTCAAATGGTGAGGTTTGGCGCACAGCAGAAAATGCTGATTTCTCGTGACATTACCCAGATCGAAAAAGTAGAGGCCATGCGGCGTGATTTTGTTGCCAATGTGTCGCATGAGTTGCGCACACCCCTGACGGTAGTTGGCGGTTTTCTGGAAAACTTTATCGATATGGATGCATTGCCACGAGAAGACTTCTTGCGTTATTGTGAACTCATGGTGCAGCAAACTGATCGCATGCGTCGTTTGGTAGAAGATTTACTGGTGTTGTCGCGACTGGAAAGCACGCAAAATCGTTTGATAGAATCCAGGGTTGACATGGCCGATTTGACGCAATCGCTGTACCAGGATGCACTGAGTTTAAGCGCTGGCCGTCATCCGATAAAAATGGTTTTTGAGAGTGAAGATCAGATAATGGGTAATGTTGACGAATTAGCCAGTGCTTTGGGTAATTTGGTCAGCAATGCCGTGCGTTACACACCACCAGGGAAGGCCATCCGTTTGTATTGGGGTTGGCGTGAAGGTATGTTGTGCTTCGACGTAAAAGATGAAGGTGAGGGCATTGCGCCACACCACATTCCCCGTTTAACCGAGCGCTTTTATCGCGTGGACCGGGGGCGTTCACGCGAAACTGGCGGTACCGGGTTAGGTTTGGCTATTGTCAAGCATGTGCTGACACGCCACCATGCCAAGTTATTGATTGAAAGTGAGATCGGTCGGGGAAGTTGTTTTAGTGCCTGCTTTACAGCTGACCGGGTGGTGAAGCAAAAGCCCGGTTAACCTGATGGCGCATCCAAAAATCGGGCTTGCAATGCCTGTCGTAGCTGTTCAGGCGTCAGGTTGGCTGTACCTGCTTCATTGGCTGCACGCACTGCGGTACCCCAAATGGGATTGGGAAAATGCCGGTCATGATGGAATCGTGGAATAACGTGCCAATGCAGATGGGGCACTACGTTCCCCAAGCTGGCGAGATTGATTTTATCGGGATGAAGCAATTCACGCAGCACGCGCTCCACACCCAACACAATGCGCATGATGTGCTGCTGTTGTGTGGTATTCAGATCACTCATTTCTTTGATGTGGGCGAGCCAAATAACCCGGCACAACATGGGGTAATCGGGTTCTTCAGCCAAAATTACCCGTAACTCATTGTCTTGCCACAGTATTGTTTCATGTTGCGGCCTGCACAGGGGGCAGTGCGAAGCAAGGTCAGGTTTCATTCATGCGTCCATATTGACGGCGATCCAAAAAGGCTTGCGCCAGCGTGCCTGAATCAATGTGTTCCAATTCTCCTCCCACTGGTACGCCTCGCGCAATACGGCTGACAGCAATGCCGCGTGTGCGCAACAGCTCAGCAATAGCGTGTGCAGTGGCTTCACCTTCAACTGTGAAATTGGTTGCCAGAATGACTTCATCCACCGAGTCATGTTCAACCCGCTGCAATAAACGATCCAGATGGATTTCGCGTGGGCCGATGCCATCAAGTGGCGACAGCCGCCCCATCAGCACGAAATACAACCCCTTATAAGATTGTGTGTGCTCCAGCATCAGCAGGTCAGTAGGCATTTCCACCACGGCCAATTGCCGGGTATTTCGTGTGGTGGACGAGCATAAGGGACAAACGGACAATTCACTGAAATCGTTGCATAATGTGCAGTGTAAGATGCGCGTAAGCGATTGTTCCAGTGCTTGCCCCAGACGTTTTGCACCCGCCCGGTCATGTTGGAGCAAGTGGTAGGCCATGCGTTGAGCCGACTTTGGCCCCACACCCGGTAAGGCACGCAAGGACTGGATGAGTTCGGCAAGGCTATTGGGAGGTCCCATGTGATTCCAATTCCAAAGCAATAAGGCCCCCACAGTCTTTATGCTGCTGTTTAAGGGGGTGGGGTTTCCCGGAAAAATTCACCGTTTGCGGTGAGACTGTTAAACCGCTTTACCCTGTTGCTGTTGGCTTTCAACAAATTTAGAGTGAATGATTGCTGGCTATTCTTTTGACATAATGATCTGCTGACGTCCTGAAAAACAGGGTTAAAAGGGAAGCTTGAAGCCGGGGGGCAGATTCAGTCCTGCCGTATAGGCGCTCATTTTTTCCTGTGAAGAGGCTTCGGCTTTGCGTAGTGCATCATTGCAAGCCGTAGCGATCAGGTCTTCTAACAGATCTTTGTCATCCGTCATCAAACTGGCGTCGATGTTGACGCGCCGTACAACATTTCGGCAGCTCATCACGACTTTCACCATGCCGGCACCGGCTTCGCCTTCCACATCAATGTCAGCCAATTTTTCTTGCACTTTTTGCATGTTTTCCTGCATTTTTTGGGCTTGTCTCATGACTTGACCCAGTCCGCCTTTCATCATGGTTCGTTCCTTTAGATAATTGATTAAGTAGAGTATTTCGAGGGTGAGATACTGAGAATTCTGGCATCAAGCTGAGTAATGGCGCCTTGTACAAAGGGGTCTTGTTGTATGGCTGCGTCAGCTTCAGATTGGCGTTGCATGCGTGAGGCTTCCTGCTGCTGCTGCGGGGAAGCGGCAACGGCTTCGCACAGTTCAACTTCCAGACGAATGTCGCGTGCGAAATGTTTGCGCAGCGCTTCGCGCAATTTGGCTTGATAGCCGGATTCGCCAAGATGCTTGTGATTGTGTGATAAACGCAAGTGGATGCGGTCATTGTCCGACAGATACAGTTCGGATTCGGTGGCCAGCATGCGTGCTTGTCCCCCCAGTTTCATGCGTTCGATCAGCTGGGCCCACGATGCGGCATCGGTAGGTAAATCTGCGCCAGATGCGGTGTTTTGGGCGGGCGGCGCATCAAATGTATGCACCAGACTGGGAATAGCTTCAGCGATGCCGAAGGCCAGGGGCGCGATGGGTGGTGCGACCACCTCGAGCTGTGGTGCGGATACCGTGCGTGGTTCGTCGTGGCTTTCCGTGCGGATGGGCGTCGTGGGTTGCGAGGCCGGTGCTGAGCCATTGCTCTGGGGATGAAAGGCCAGCATGCGCAACAGCGTCATGGAAAATCCGGATGATTCGTCTGGGGCCAAAGATAAATCACGCCGCCCCAACAGGCAGATTTGGTAATACAGTTGTATGGTTTGTGCATCAATACGTGTAGCCAGATCAATGATTGCGGTGCGCTCCGGCGTGTCTTCCGGTAAGGCGTCAGCAGCAAGCTGGTACAACGAAATGTGGTGCAAGATGAGGCCGATTTCTTGCAATACGGTGCTGAAATCAATGCCTTGCGCAGCTAATACGGCAGCTTGCTCCATCAGGGAAGTCCCATCCTGTTGCCACAACGCATCAATTAAATCAATTAACCTGGCGGAGTCGAGTCCGCCGAGCATGTGTTGAACAGCGTTATCCGGGATTTCCGTTCCGCAGTAGGCAATGGCTTGGTCTAACAGGGACAGTGCATCACGCATACTGCCTTGGGCCGCGCGTGCAATCCGTTGTAATGCGGTCATTTCGGCATGGATACCTTCCTCATGCAGAATATGGGTGAGATGTTGTGTGATTAAATCAGGTGTCATCTGTTTGAGATTGTATTGCAGGCAGCGTGACAACACCGTAATGGGGATTTTTTGCGGGTCGGTGGTCGCAAGAATGAATTTGACGTGTTCTGGCGGTTCTTCCAGCGTTTTAAGCATAGAATTAAATGCTGCTTTGGACAGCATGTGCACTTCGTCAATAATATAAACCTTGAAGCGGCCAGATGAGGGCGCGTACTGAGCGTTATCCAGCACATCTCGCATGTTATCAATGCCTGTATTGGAAGCGGCATCCAATTCGATGAGGTCAACAAAACGTCCTGCATCAATTTGGGTGCAGGACGAACAGATGCCACAAGGCTCAGCGTGAATGCCGGCTTCACAATTGAGCGCTTTGGCCAAAATCCTGGCGATCGTCGTTTTGCCGACACCGCGCGTGCCGGTAAACAGCCACGCATGATGCAGACGGTTTTGTGTCAGCGCGTTGGTCAGCGCTCGCACAACATGTGTCTGTCCGGCCAGATCGGCAAAGGTTCGGGGGCGCCATTTTCGCGCAAGTACTTGGTAACTCATGGCGTGTATTTTAACCTATATTTTGGACGGTTAAACCATTATCCTGAAAACGGTGGTTGACCGCATAGCCTGTTAACATCATGGTCCGCTGTGAAAGCGTGTTTTCACTGGGGCTTTTGCACGGAAGGGATGAGCAAGCGGTAATATTGTGCAAAGCGCTCTCGCAGCTTCAGCGTTTTCCAGGGGTTCATTGGTGGCGAAAGGTATATTTGATCCGGTAATTCATTTAATTCATTATTCCTGCGTAAGGTGGCTTGGAAAAAAATCACTAAACGGTTATAATCACGGATTGTCTGCCTAATTTGTGGAGTGTATTGTACATGCCTAGCGTCCGCGTCAAAGAAAACGAACCTTTTGAAGTTGCTATGCGCCGTTTTAAGCGTACCGTTGAAAAAACCGGTTTGCTCACAGAACTGCGTGCCCGTGAATTTTATGAAAAACCCACCACAGAGCGTAAACGCAAATTGGCGGCGGCTGTGAAGCGGCACTTTAAGCGGATTCGTAGCCAAACATTGCCACCAAAAATGTATTGATTGCATTGTCATTTTTTATAAAATGGTGATGCTGGGTGCAAGATGATGAGCCTCAAAGAAAAAATTACTGAAGACATGAAATCGGCCATGCGCGCCAAAGAAAGTGTGCGCTTGGGTACGGTGCGTTTGTTGTTGTCCGCCATGAAACAGCGTGAGGTGGATGAGCGGATAGTGTTGGATGATGCGCAAATCGTGGCCATTATCGACAAAATGCTCAAGCAGCGCCGCGATTCGATTGCGCAATATGAAGCCGCCGGACGTCAAGATTTGGCGGATGTTGAACATGCTGAAATGGTGATTTTGCAAACATATATGCCTGCCGCAGCCGATGATGTGGAAATTGATGCGTTAATCGTTGATGCACTGGCACAAACTGGTGCGGTTGATGTGAAAGACATGGGTAAAGTGATGGCCCTGGTGAAATCGAAACTGGCGGGACGTGCTGATATGGCATTGGTTTCCACACGGATTAAGGCCAGATTACAGGGTTAGCCCGGATATGCCGTGAATTTGCGGGGATGGTTGTGTAGCATAATGTTTGATAGATGAATTTTGCGAGGTGGTACTGTGTATCATCCCCGCTTATTTCATTTGTGGCGGCGAAATGCAGTGATTCGCGCGCCAAAATGGTGTTTCCCCATGATACATTTGATCAGCAAGGGTTCATGTAATACATGAGTCCGGGTTAAATGTGAGTTGTTTGCTTCATAATGAGCAAAATCGAACATAACAGATTGGCTTGATTGAATATTAAGCGTACTCATCTGTCTTTTTTGCGTGAAAATAAAAGCATTGCTCATTTTGGGCGATGCGCAATAATCAAGGTGTGGGTATGATTCCGCAGGATTTTATTCAGACCCTGTTAAGTCGCGTTGACATTGTCGATGTGATTGGACGTCACGTTACCTTAAAAAAAGCCGGTGCCAATTTTCAGGCTTGTTGTCCGTTTCATCAGGAGAAATCCCCTTCTTTTACCGTCTCACCTACCAAGCAGTTTTATCATTGTTTCGGTTGTGGTGCTCACGGCACAGCGATTGGGTTTCTGATGGAGTATGTCGGCGTGGGTTATGTCGACGCCATACAGACTTTGGCTTCGCAAATGGGTATTTCAGTGCCGCAAACGGCACTGAAATTGGGCGCGGACGTTGTGCCGTTCCGGCAGTCGGCCAATATGCTGGACATCATGCAGCGTGCGACCCTGTTTTATCGGCAACAATTAAAATTGTCCGGGCGGGCAATCACCTATTTAAAAGCTCGCGGCCTGACGGGCGAAATTGCTGCCCATTTTGGTTTGGGCTATTCGCCGGATGGTTGGCAGAATTTGGCACAAGTATTTGATTATGATGATGAGGTTTTGACGCAGGCGGGTTTGGTGGTCGCCAGTGATGCGGGGAAACGGTATGACCGCTTTCGCGATCGGATTATGTTTCCGATATGGAGTCAAAAAGGGGAGGTGATTGGGTTCGGCGGGCGGGTGCTTGACAGCGGTGAACCGAAATACCTGAATTCCCCGGAAACGCCCCTGTTTCAAAAAGGCAATGAGTTGTATGGTTTGTTTCAGGCCCGGCGGGCAATACGCGATGCCGACAGGGTTTTGGTGGTTGAAGGGTATATGGATGTGCTGGCGTTGGTCCAACATGGTGTGGACTACGTTGTGGCCACACTGGGTACGGCAACCACCGCTGCGCATGTGCAAAAGTTGCTGCGTCATACCGATGAATTGGTGTACTGTTTTGATGGTGACGCAGCGGGCCGTCGCGCGGCCTGGCGAGCTCTGGAACAAAGCTTGCCTGTGTTGACAGACGTCAGTCGCGTGTTGTTTTTGTTTTTGCCACAGGGTCATGATCCTGACAGTTATGTGAGGGAACGCGGAGCGGCAGGTTTTGTCTCATGGATGGCGGATGCGGCCGTGCCTTTATCGGCCTACCTGTTTCAACAGGTGACGGCAGAGGTGGACCTGGCGCTTGCCGAAGGCCGCAGTGCTTTTTTAAAGCGCGCGCAACCACTGGTCATGCAAGTGACGGCTCCCGCATTGGCACTGATGTTGCGCCGCCGTGCGGCGGAGTTGGCGCAAGTGGATATGAATGAATTGGCGCGCTTGTGGCAAATCACGGAGACGCGAACACCTTACTCCGCCTTGGCGCGTGCTTCGCGTCCGGCACCGGTTTCGGTGGTGCGCAAGTTATTGCGGATTGTCTTGTTTCGGCCGCAATTGGCCGGACAGCTGCCGGTAGAATGGCTGGCTGGACGAGATGAAGACAGTTCGGCGATGCGTGAGGTGCTTGAAATCTTGTTGGTCAGCCCCAATTTAGACACGGCAGCATTGATGGAGTATGCGCGTGGTTTGACGCACGGCAGCACGCTGACAGTTTGTGCGGGTGAAATAATGAGTTGGGATGAGCATTTCGATGTCATACCTGAGTTTGAGTTGGCGCTGGCGCAGTTGAGAGCAAGCCATCAGCATCAGCGTTTACAGGTTTTGGCAAAAAAATTGCCCCAGGAATTGAGTGAGGCGGAGAAACAAGAGCTTAGGCTCGCGAAATAACGATGATATTGGCCAATTGGCCGATGTGGATAATTGATCTTCCTTTTGGGATTGTCTATGACAACGGAACAACAAAGCAAAGCAACGCAGAAAAAAATGAAATCAGACGAAGCACTCCTGCGGAAGCAGGCTGAAGCGGCTGAGGTCGACCCATTGGCCGCCCAAGAGGAAGCCGAGCTGAGGCGCGCACGTCTGAAATCACTGATTATCATAGGTAAAGAGCGGGGCTATTTGACCTACGCTGAAATCAATGATCATTTGCCGGACGACATGCTTGATGCCGAGCAAGTTGAAGGTGTAGTCGGCATGATCAACGACATGGGCATTCAGGTCTACGATGAAGCACCTGATGTCGAAGTGCTGCTGATGTCTGATGCGGCACCTGCCGTGGCAGATGAGGATGTCGTGGCAGAAGCCGAAGCAGCGTTGTCCACCGTCGATTCAGAATTTGGCCGTACTACCGATCCTGTGCGCATGTACATGCGAGAAATGGGCACCGTAGAGTTGCTGACGCGCGAAGGTGAAATCGAAATCGCCAAGCGTATCGAGGAGGGACTCAAACACATGGTGCAGGCCATTTCAGCCTGTCCGACCACACTGGAACAAATTTTGTCTTTGGTGGATAAGGTCGAACGTGATGAAATCCGCATCGATGAATTTGTAGATGGGGTTGTGGTGTGTGAAGCAGAGCTTGTGGAAGCCGCGGCTAATCTTGCTGCTGCGGCAGAGGAAGATGAAGCGGAAGAAGCCATCGAAGAAGATGTTGAAGATGAGGACGCGGATGGGAGTGCGTTGGCTGCAGCCAATCTGGCCCAATTGAAGACCGATGCGATGGAGCGTTTTGTTCGTTTGCGTGAAGCGGTAAAACGCAAACAGAGTGCGCTCAAGCGGCATGGACATACCAGCAGGCAATACCTGGACATTCAGGCTGAAGTGTCTGGCATTTTGATGGAATTGCGATTTTCTGCCAAACAGGTCGAGGCATTGTGTAACATGATCCGTGAATTGGTGGAAACCATCCGTTCACGGGAACGGGAAATTCTGGACATTGCTGTCAGGCGTGCAGGGATGCCGCGCGAATACTTTATTAAGGTATTTCCGGGTAAGGAAACGGATCTGGAATGGCTGCAGGAACAAGCCAACACTGGCAGCGTGTGGTGCGAGGGGTTGCTCCGGCAAAAATATGCGATACATGAGCGGCAAAATGCGTTACGCGACTTGCAGGAAAGGGTGGGGCTACCGATTGCCGCCTTAAAAGAAATTAATCGTCAAATGTCGGCGGGTGAAGTGCGGACCCTGCGCGCAAAGCGTGAAATGATTGAAGCCAACCTCAGGCTGGTTATTTCTATTGCCAAAAAATACACCAACCGTGGTTTGCAATTCCTGGATTTGATACAGGAAGGCAATATTGGTTTGATGAAGGCGGTGGATAAATTCGAGTACCGCCGTGGTTACAAGTTTTCTACTTATGCCACGTGGTGGATACGGCAGGCCATTACCCGTTCGATTGCCGATCAGGCGCGCACCATTCGTATCCCGGTGCACATGATCGAAACCATCAACAAAATGAACCGCATATCCCGCCAGATCTTGCAGGAAACAGGACAAGAACCTGATCCCTCAGAGTTGGCCGAAAAAATGGAAATGCCCGAGGACAAAATTCGTAAAATCCTCAAAATTTCCAAGGAACCTATTTCCATGGAGACGCCGATTGGCGACGACGAAGACTCCCATTTGGGCGACTTTATTGAAGACACCTCGACACTTGCCCCAATGGATGCGGCTATTTACGACAGCCTGCAGGAAGTGACCAAAGACATTCTGGATAGCCTGACCCAGCGTGAAGCAAAGGTGTTGCGCATGCGTTTTGGTATTGAAATGAATACCGATCACACGCTGGAAGAAGTGGGCAAGCAGTTTGATGTCACGCGAGAACGTATCCGCCAGATTGAAGCCAAAGCCCTGCGAAAACTGCGTCATCCTTCAAGGTCTGATCGTTTGCGCAGTTTTGTGGACAATGGAAGTCAATGAGGCTG